>CALKCC010000175.1 GCA_938082855.1 uncultured Pirellulaceae bacterium
AGTTGTCTGCGACGACATTTGCCGTTACCAAACCGTGACAAAATGGGACGTGACCATTTGCCCCAGCATATTTCATACTTGACGAATTTCGACTCATCCCTGGGATTAGAATCTCAGGCAGCGGCGACTGAAGTGGTCGAGGGACATAGCCAATCAAAGTCTCTTCATCAACATTCTTTTCCAAATGGATTTGCCAAAACTCGCCGTCTAAGTGATATGGCGGGTCGTTATTCCATAATTCAAGAATCATCTCCAATGATTCAAACACCATCGCTGAGTTATTGCGAGGATCGACACCATACATTTCGAGATCCGCAGTGACACTCCCGGCACCAAAGCAGAGATTCAGCCTGCCACCTGACATATGATCCAACTGTGCTAGACGGCCGGCGACCTGAGCCGGATGGTGTTGCTGCAGGCATACCGGAGCGCATCCCAGACGAATCGTTGATGTTTCGCCTAAAGCGCGAGCGATTAACAACTCAGGCATCACCACATTTTCATATTTCATGGTGTGGTGTTCGCCGATCCAAAACTCCTTAAAGCCCATTTGTTCAGAGATTTTTATTAGCTCTAAATCCTCGGCGTAAGAGGTCGCAAGCGGTTTTTCCGGTGGATGGAATGGCATGATAAACATGCCGTAATCAAGTTCGTTCATGGTTAGCTCTATCTCTTCGCGTCTACTTGGGTTCCACTGATTTGGGACCAAATGCATTCAAGTCAGGTTGTTTGCTTACTACTCCGTCGGCAGGAAGCTTAACTCCCGCTGTCCACAGAATACCATTTAGCACAAATTTCCTCAGGTCGTCATTCGCCCAGTTCTTATAGAAATGCGGCATTACAATTCCAAATCCTCTACCTTTGTCCGCTCGCTGAACACACCATGCCACGGCTTCTTTGCGAGGCTCTTCCGGTGGTTGCATCGAAGTGGCAAGGATCGTAACATTCGGGGCTGGCCGATTATCATTGGGGCCAAAGTAGTTATTTCCATAGGGCTCGTCTCTAATCACAAACTCTTTCCAACCGTTGAGAATGGGATGAGCTTTTTGTCCGGGAGTAATGCGGGCTTTGTCGAAGATGCGAGCATAGGACACGTGGTGTGTACTGCCCGGGTTGGCAAAGTAGCCTCCCATCCATCCCAGCAGTGGATGTTCACCAGTCGGACTTACGTCTTCTTTTTTCAAGCCGGTCGCATAGTGTAGACAGACGATTCCGCAACCTCGCTGCATCATGCGATGCAGGTCTGCCAGATTCCGAGCGGCGTCTTCGAAGCGATTCGCCGGAAACGTGTCTCCCAGGAAGACCACGGTATCAGCCTTTGCCTGCTGGGATTCGCTGGGCCACTGGGACACGACTTCTGCCGTATGCCCGGTGAGTTCTGGCAGATTCTCGATACAGTGCTTTAACAACCGAGCTCCGGCAATCGGCTCATGGGAACCGGGGCCATGATTATCTGGGCCAACCACAAACAATACATGATTTGCCCAGGATAGATTCGCACTACAAATCACCAACAGAATGGCAACGCCAAGCCTAGCAAACAAATTGAAGCTCCTTCCAACTCAGATGACGTGATATCAAGGTAGGAGCAATTCTAAAGGAGTGCCTGATGCATTACCAATAAAATAAATCGCCACTAGGGCAGGGAAGCAAGCCTGCCACCGTCCAGCTAGCCGATCAGCTGGGCAATTGGAGTCCCGTCGACGATTAAGGATTCAACCTCTTTAGGAATACCGGTTTGTACTCGCAATTCACCGACATCAAAGAGATAGTGCATGACCGTTGATAATACATTGGAGCTGGAAATTGGATCTGACGTCGGTTCACCACCATGCTTATCAGACTGACCTATCACCTGTCCCATTGGGAGCCCACCACCGACAAACACAATTGGACAGAGGTTTCCCCAATGATCACGTCCGCCATTCTTATTAATGCGTGGCGTCCTACCAAACTCACCGGTAATCACCAGCAAGATTTCGTCCTGCAATCCACGCTGGTGTATATCTTCGATGAAGGCAGACACAGCTCGATCAACGGCAGGCATCAGCGTATTCAACCCATCAACCATGGTAAATTCTTTGCCGCCGCCGTGCATATCCCATCCACCGCAGCAAACGGTCACGAACCCACAACCAGCTTCACAAAGCCGGCGGGCCATTAATAGTTGTTTCCCTAAAGCGATGGGAGTGAATTGCTTTGCGTATTCATTACGAGCCATTACTCCTGGCTTCGAAGCGAAGTCAGCGGTATCGTATCTTTCGATTAGGGCAGGGTCTTCCTGATTGAGATCGAATGCCTGCGAAACACCTTTCATTAACACATCAAAGGCTTGTTGCTGGAACTTATCGGCACTCTTAAGCAGCCCACTCTGATCCGCTTTACGTTTCAGGCTATCCAATTCGGTAAGAAGCCCTCGCCGATCCCCCAAACGCGTCGGGTCGAGCGACAGCTTCATATTGTCCACTAATTCACCACCGCCTCCGAGGTTAAATGGTTTATAAGACGCAGGTAACGAACCTGTCTGGGACACACGCTCGACAGAGGCATAAATTCCCTTGTAGGTGTCTCCAACTCCTTCTGCCGTAACAACCATATTTCGTGGCATCCCGGTTGCTGGATTGGTAAGTCCACCGGCACGGGTATAAACGGCACCCATCTGAGCTCCGGTCGAATTCCCTCCGGCCATCACATGATACGCCGCCGGGCCGTGGCTGGAGATTCCATGTCGGTAAGACCGAACCACGGTCATTCGATGAGCATGCTGAGCTATGCGTGGGAACTGTGAACCAAAATTCACTCCCGGCAATGACGTTGAGATTTGGCCGAATATGGAACGAATCTCAGATGGCGCGTCCATCTTAGGATCGAACGTTTCAAATTGAGTAGGGCCGCCCTGTAGATTGAGCACAACCACACTACGGTTCTTTACAAACCGTGACTGGCTGGAGGCTCTGGCTTCCATCACTTGTGCTAACGAGAGTCCAGCAATGCCGGCAGTGCCTACCTGCAGCAGACTTCGGCGATTCATTTTTGTATTTGATTTGATATCCAGCATCTCAGTATTCTTCGCATAGACGGATACTTCGTTTTTACCGATAATGTACTATACCTATATTATCAACAATTCGAGCTATAACTCTACAACAATTGTCATGCGAACCAACTCAAATACACGACGACGTTTTTTGCAGGCAGCCGGGGTCACAGTGGCTTTACCACTGTTAGAATCCGGCAACGCACATGCTCGTGAAGCTAGTACGCCACCGGCCCAACGACTCGTCTGTATTGGGACATATTTAGGGTTTCACCAAAAGGCGTTCTATCCAGAAGCAAGTGGGTTCAATTATGAAGCTTCCGAATTGCTGAAACCGGTCGATCACTTACGTGATGAATTCACTGTATTCTCCGGATTGGACCACCGAGCTGGAAATGGGCACGGAAACTGGAGCACGTTTCTAGCGGGGCAGAAAAACAATCAAATATCACTCGACCAAATCGTCGCTCCAAAAATCAGTCGTGAATCACGATTTGAATCGTTACAGATTAGTGCGGGAAAAGTCAGTCGCCCAATGAACTTTTCCAAGGAAGGCATCGCCTTACCCATGATCGAACGCCCCAGCGTTCTTTACAAAAAACTTTTTTCCTCTCCTGATGATCGACAACGACTCGACTACCTATTGGACTCGGGCCAAAGTGCATTAGACAGCGTTCGGGAACAGGCCAAGGGACTCAAGCAACGCGTAAGCAAACAGGATCAACGTAAGCTTGACGAGTATTTCAGTGCGTTACGTGACGTAGAACAACGGGTTGCAAAACAAAGGGAGAATCTCGCATCTCCAGTGGCCAATGTCGATTACGAACTTCCGGAATATGACCCAATTGCCCCGACACTCATGCTTGAATGTGAAAACGTCATGTACGACCTGATGGCATTGGCTCTTCAGACGGATTCCTCACGCGTCATCACAATGAACATTGGTGGTCTGGGACAAGTGTTCACACTAGACGGTCGTACCCTACGAGCCGGTTACCATGCTCTGAGTCACCATGGCAATGACCCCGACAAAATCCGCGATCTTGTTCGGGTGGAACTAGAACATATGCGTTCGTTTGGACGATTTCTAGAACAACTCAAACAGAAAACGGATGCCAATAACCAGCCCTTGCTAGAATCCACACTCGTTCTCCTAGGGACAGGCATGGGTGACGCTAGTCGACACTCCAACCGAGACCTGCCTACGGTTGTAGCTGGAGGCGGATTGAATCATGGCCAACACCTCGCTTTCGATCCCAAAGATGACTCAGCACTTCTGGGTGACCTATACATCACCATGATGCAGCAACTTGGATTGGAAACAAGCAACTTCTCCAATGCCAAGAACAACTTAAACGAACACTTGGTCTAAATCAGAACTTCGGAAATCATGGTTGGTATGCAGTTCAGGGGTTATTGGCTTGCTCTAGCGTGTCTGCTGCTTTTGAGCCAAGCGACACAAGCAACCGAATTACCCGTATCGTTTTTTCAAACCTACTGTAACAGCTGTCACTCCGGTGAGGACGCTGCCAATGGGATTTCGTTCGAGCATATTGATCACTGGTCGACTCAGCTCCAATTGGGGCAACATGAATCCGAGACGCTTCAACGAGCGCTGAAAGCGATTCAAAGTGGCCAGATGCCACCGGCCGACGCAGACGGCCCTGACGATCAAACTCGAAAGACGACGAGTCTTAGTCTCCACACCGGTCTAACTGAACGCTCCGGCTTTGGCGGCACTCTGCTAAGGAGACTGAGTCGCAGTGAGTACACCTCCTCGATTCAATCTTTGTTTGGGTTTAAGTACGAGCTACCTAACAGCTTTCCTGAGGATCGAGTCGATCATGGTTTTGACAACTCGGCAGAAGGCCTGGTCATATCCGCGCCTTTAATGGAGGCCTACTTCAACAGCGCCATTGAAATAGCGGACCGCATTCTTCCCCCAAAAGGCAAGGCACCAATCCCCGCTAAGACAGAAATGGCGGCCAATGACCTCGTGATTAGCTACTCTTCGGGAGCTGTCATTGACGGAACGATGCGACTGGCATTCAACTGGAATGTGCTATTTCGCAGTACTACCTGGCCGGAGAAATGGGAGGCTCGGCATGCTGGCACTTACCGTATTAAGATTTCCGCGTCTCAGCTCGCTTCAAGCAACTCAGGGTATGGAAAATTCGACGGTCCAATGAAACTCGAGGTTCGGGCTCGTAGTCTTAACGGCAAAGACAGTGAACCGGTTCTAAATCAACGGCTACTTGCGACCTTTGATATTACTCAGGAAATGCCCGATGAATTTGAATTCATCGCCGAGCTATACCCTCAGGAAACCCCGGTGTTCTTTTTTGCTAACGGCCCCGTGTCTGGCGACAAGAAGGAATTAGAGGCTTTAACGCTACGGATGTTTCAAGCCGACCCTAAACTATACGCCGGCTGGAAAGCTGCCCCGCAAACCAATGGCGGACGTGGTGGACTCGGGTGGTCTCGCGTCAAGAAAATCAGAGACAGTGACGATCTGGACCTCACTACGGTTGACGCTTCTGAGACAGCAATGCAGAAGCTTGCAAAGTCACTTGCTTCCAACCCCGGTAATTACGGGGAAACCATGGTATTTCAGTTTTATGAAGAGGGACCAGCTCTTGAATTGCATGCCGTCACAATCGAAGGCCCTCTGAAAATCATAGAGACCCCAGCTCAAAAAGAGCAGCAAGCCAAAACCAAACAATTCCTGGGACCACTGGCCGATGACAATGCGATCAACAGTGAAGATCTCACTCTGCAACTGGAAACATTCTATAGGAAGTACCTGACTCGTCTCTTCCGCCGGCCTGCCACAGATCGTGACCTTACATACTTCACAGAGATAACCTCTGCCGAGATCGCCCGAACTAAAAATGTCGCTCAGGGCATCCATCTTGGCCTTCGAACATCGTTGATGTCACCTCAATTCCTGTATCGCGGCCATCAGACTGGTGAGTTAGACGCACACGACCTAGCCGCTCGATTGGCTTTCTTTCTTACGAATGCTCCACCGGATCAAAACTTGGTCCGGTCAGTTCGTGAAGATGAATTTAAGCGCCCTGACATCTTAACTGCGCAGGCCAGAAGGCTATTAGCAAGCCCTCAGGCCAATGACTTTGCTAATGACTTCTTAGGGCAATGGCTTGGCATTCAAGACTTAGGCGACATCATGCCCGATGCGCGTCTCATCGCCAATTTCAAAGAAAATGACCACCTTGCTATGGTGGAAGAGTCACAGCGATTCTTTAAACACATACTTGATAAGAATCTTCCTCTGGAAACTCTTATTAAGCCGGATTTCACCTTTGCAAATGAAACACTCGCCACGCAAATCTACGGCATCCCCAATGTAAAAGGGGGATTTAAAAAGGTGCAACTTCCTGACGACTCACCTCATGGTGGTTTGTTAGGACAAGCAAGTGTATTAATGGCGACGGCCAATGGCGTTGACACCCTGCCGGTCACACGCGGAGTTTGGGTCTTAGAGAATATTCTTGGCGATGCTCCGCCTGAACCACCCAACAATGTTCCAGCGATAACGCCGGATACCGCCAATGCCAGGACGAT
>CALKCC010000176.1 GCA_938082855.1 uncultured Pirellulaceae bacterium
GCGCAAACGACTCCAAATATCATCTTCATCATGGCGGATGATATGGGGTATGGAGACATCGGGGCGTATAACAGCGAATCTCAGATTGAAACTCCCAATTTAAATCAACTCGCCAAGCAAGGTATGCGTTTCACCGATGCACATGCTCCGGCCGGACTCTGTGTTCAAACAAGGTACGGATTGTTAACCGGACAATATCCATTTCGAACCACGCTGAAAGAAAAGACCGAGCCCTGTATCGCGGAGGACCAACTCACGCTTCCTGGCATGTTGCAAAATGCTGGCTATTACACCGCGATGCTTGGCAAATGGCATCTGGGATTTGAAGGCGGAAAAGACAAAGAAGACTACTCGGGTGGTCTACACGGAGGGCCAAAAGACCGTGGATTTGACTACTATTTCGGGATACCTGCCTCACTTGATATCCCGCCTTACTATTGGATTCAAAACCGGAAACCGCTACTACCTCCGACCGAGTCTATCGGAGATAACTTCAGCGACGGCTGGACCAAGATTCAGGGCGCCTTCTGGCGTAAAGGCCGCATCGCTCCCGGGTTTGTCCATGCTGAAGTATTGCCAACGCTGACGCGACGTGCCAATTTCTTTCTTGATACTCAGGCCCAACTCCCGTCCGACACACGGAAACCCTTTTTCCTTTACCTACCCTTACCCGCACCTCATACTCCATGGCTCCCAAATCGTAAATTCACTGGAAAGAGTAATGCCAGTATGTATGGCGACTTCGTGATGATGGTCGACGATATGGTCGGCCAAATTATGCGACGGCTTGAGCAGCATCAACTTGCCGAAAACACTATCCTCGTCTTCACCAGTGACAATGGTCCTGTTTGGTATCCGGCCGATACACAGCGGTTGGGACACAGCAGCACCGGGCCTCTGCGAGGGATGAAGGCGGATTCATATGAAGGAGGCCATCGTGTACCGTTTATTGTTCGCTGGCCAGCCAAGACGCCTGCCGATACCGTCAACAATCACCTAATCTGCCACACGGATATGCTGGCCACGTTTGCCAAGTTAACCGGGCAGTCCATTCCCGACGGACAGGCACCGGACAGTATTAATCAATCTGAGTTACTGCATTCGGCTCAATTGAATGAATCTCCTCGTGAGACCTTAATCACCAGTAACGGCCGTCAGTATTTTGGGGTTCGACAGGGCAACTGGAAACTGATCACTGGGCTCGGCAGCGGCGGATTCACTCAACCCCGAGACATCAAACCCAAGCCCAATGGACCGACCGGTCAGCTATTTAACCTTCAAGATGATTTGGGGGAAAGAAACAACCTCTGGGAAGAACACCCTGAAGTTGTCCAGCGATTGCAGGATATTCTTAAACAAAGTCAGGACCGCGGGTCTACGATAAGGTGATGAGCGAAACAACAGACACTTCTAAAACGGAGACCTCTCCGACCGTCCGAACTCGCCTCAATCTCAAAGTGGGTTTGCAAGTCCTGATAATTCTGACAATTGTCGGAGTCGTTTTTTTCGTGCTTCTGGAAAAAGCCCGACAGGATCAGCGGCGACAGTCGCTAAATGGTCCTCAGGAAGATGTCGAACAAGCCGGACAGGTAGATCACACTCATCCGTTGGACCCAATTCTGGAAATCGCTTACGAATCACTTAAGACGATCAAAACCGATGTAGTTGATTACACGGCCGAACTGGCACGTCTTGAACGAATCGGTGATCAACTCATGCCTCCGAGCCGCATGGCATTGAAAATTCGAAATCCCCGTGACGATCAGGCCTTTTCCATCTATGTCCTCTTTACCGAACCCGAAAATACAAAGGGGCGGGAAGTCATCTGGATCGATGGAGAAAATGATAACAACATTGTGGCTCATGAGGCAGGATTTCTGGGGCTCTTACGAGTCGTGCAACCGCCGGACAGTTTTGTCGCCATGGTGGGGAACCGTTACCCTGTTACGGAAACCGGATTCCAAAAACTCATGGAGAAGCTAATCCAATACGGGTTGCGCGATCGTAAATTCGGAGACTGTGAGGTTGAAATCATTGACGACGTGATCGTCGGTGCCGTGTCGTGCAAACGCCTGAGAATTATCCATCCTGTTAAAGAAGGCCCTTATACGTTTCATATTGCCGAAGTTGACATGGATATGCGACGCCAGATTCCAATACGCCTGGCAACCTGGGACTGGCCTGAACCAGATCAACTGCCACCACTGATCGAAGAGTACGTCTATCACAACGTCGAACTCAATGTCGGCTTGCAGGATTTAGATTTTGATCCGGACAATCCCGACTATCATTACCCCGATTAGAGGCCCGTGGACGGGAAGGAATCTCTATGCTAATTGAGTCTTACAATTCACACGCCTGACCAAACGAACTATATTGAAACGATAGCGATTGAAATGAAAACGGCGTTGGGATTGTCTAACTCTCTGTGACAATAGAAATCCCACAGTTTTACTCCAGCGGTCTTATGGAAAGTGATTGGTCTTCAATGACAACTTTGCGAATACTCCCAGCAATACTACTAACCCTCACGATGTTCGGATGTGGATCGGATGAAATCGAAGTTTCAGAAGAGCAATCAGCAGCACAGGTGAAGGTTACAGAGTTAGGCGGACACTGGACTGGCCGTGGAGCGGTTTCGATCGACTTCAGCGCGTCCCGAATGTCCTCTCAAAGCAAATCGATCTCTGATGCGGATCTGGCTGTTCTAGCAGAAGTTGAAAATCTCGAGATGCTGGATCTTTCCGGCTCGCCTATCACCGATGCCGGTATCACGCACATAGCCGGGCTCAAAAAGCTAAATACAATTAACCTGACTGGTACGCAAGTGACTGCCGAGGGGATTAAAGCTATTGCTGGGCTACCTCTCTATCAGGTCACTCTGAAGAACTGCTCAGATGAAATTGCCGTGCAACTCGCAACTATTCCCACCGTTAAAATTCTACAACTCGACGGCACGCTGTTGGGCAACGAAGGAATTGCTGCTTTGGCCGAGTTAAGCGATCTACGCCAACTGACCGTCTCTGGAGCTCAGCTAACCAATGAAGGTCTGGCAACGTTAAGTGATTTATCCAGCCTCATTTCACTAGACATTAGTAATACACAAGTCACGGATGAAGGTTTAGCGGTCTTGGGTGGACTTTCCACTCTGAACTCGCTCGGGCTTACTGGCACAGCCGTCACCGAACAGGGTGTTGCCTCTCTGCAACAGTTGTTGCCAGATACGTTTATTGATTACCAGGATCTTGATCCAAACGGCGGCGGTCTTGGTGGTCCTAATGCAGACATTTCCGCTCCACCTGTAGAAGCTCCTGTTGCTCAGAGAGAATTTCCCGTGGAGGCAGAGGAAAAGAAAAGTCCTCTGGATCTTTTGACTGGTTTCTTTGGTGACGATGAGCCACAAGTAGAGGGAGCCAACGATGGTGGGGATTCGGCCGAGCCGGAAGAACCGGAAGAAAAAGCTGGAGGGACACTCGGAGCTATCTTCCGATCCCTGAATCCATTGGACGACTAAGTGACGGTTTTGCTGCAACCGCGTTTATCCGCCGAAGCCCAACAGGCGAAGGTGGAACGGACAAACTCTCTTACTCTGCAACTCAGGCTTGCCAATTGTCTAATTGTTTAACTGTCTAAATGGCTAAATGGCTAAATGGCTAATTGGTTAAATGATTACCGGTTTCCCTGTTTCATCCGGTATTCGGCCACGATCTCGGCCGCGTTTTCATTGAAGTAATCTCGGCAACCTGTACAGCAAACATAGTACGTCTTACCTTCGAAAGTCACTGGCATGGTGCCTTTACCACCGGAAACAATACAGACGACTTCCTGTACTCCTTTGCCAAACATACTACCTTTCCGAGTCGCTCCCACTTCACCTAACCGAGTATAGAGTGACTCGGATAACTTGCGTTCAAACGAGACTACCATTCTCTTTCCGGCGGCAACGGTACGAAATGAGATGCGGGAAGGTAATGTCATTTCGGCATTGGTAAGCACTAGCTTTCCTGAGTCATCTCGTTTCCCGCGCAATTCGATTTTCTTACCATCGGCATTCACTCCACGAGCTACATAGACGTCTTCTTCAAATGACACTCGCAACTCTTTTACGAACTTCCCTTTCGGGCTTTTATAAACCAAAGCGGAGTCTTGCTTGCTAAACTTCCATTCCCAATGGCTTTCTTCAATCCAGCCACCTTGTGTCGAGCCTCGTTTGAGTTGCCCTACGCCTTTCCATTGCCCGATGAATTCCTGAATCTCCTGAAGCTCCAGTTTCGGCTTCACTTTTTCATAAGCAGCAGAAGTGGTCAGGCTGACAGACAGTAGTATCAAAAGGCAGAGTGATAGTTGTTTCATGATTCGAATACGATAATGCTGGCTGTGAAGCCATGTAAAAAATTCTTACCACCGACCGGTCCTAATTCGCCCTGTGCGAAAAAACCGGCAACCGGAATTTGACCTAAGTGTTCTTGAAGTACTCCGGCATCGTGGGACTCGACATCAAAGAGTCTGGTTCCCCGTCCGTTGCAAGTGAATAGTAATGCCGCGGACCCTGAGTTTTCCAGTTGGCTAACCAACTGGTTTAATTCTAAGCTGGCAGACTCATGATCGCGAATATGAAACTGTACGGTCTGCCCCACGCGTAGAAAATCCGCGACGACCACGGCCTTTTGGTCGGGTTCCACACCGATAACATTCCGGATCAGAAAATCCCCCATTTCATACTCATCCTGGTACTCACTCACCACCTGTCCTATATGGAACCCGCTCTGCATCGCCGCCTGTTCATGGTTGGGTAATTCTTCATAAAGCTGTTTCAGTACGTCCAACGCCGGCTTACCGCCAAGCCCCAGAATCATATTCTGCTCGGCACCAGTAATCACATAACGCTGGCCAATGGGACGACAGCCCTGAGAGACCACCGAGTGCGTTTTAATGCCGCCCTGCAAAACAACTACCGCTGCCCCGTTGTTGTAGACTTCTGAGCCAATCACGATTCGGTTTTCATCTGGCGTGTGGAATCCGGATGCCATTCCGCCTACGACAGGAACGCCTGGCCTGTCTTCATCTAAGCGACTGAGTAATCCATCCGCAGGAAACGAAAACGGTTCACCTACCAGAAGTATGACCGCATCGTCTGACCATTCTCCTGCCAGCGATTCCGGCCAGCCAATAAACGTCCCTCCATCAGGTGTCCGTTCAAAGGTAAGTCGCATTGAGTCTATTTGCGTTTCGGGCAGTGATGCACACCAGATTGAAATCGCGGGTTCACCTTCAATTTCAATCGCATCTGCGACAATACTCTCTCCGGTCGAACCCAATGTATGCACCGGAGCAAGAGCGGCGGTGAGTTTCTCAACAATCTCGTCTAACTCACTTTGAAAGTGAGTTGACACAAAGACGGTTAATAAATCGATTCCAGCGGGCAATTGTTCTTGGAGTTTTTTACATGAGTCCTCGATTGGCATTCGCCAATCCAAGGAAGTCACCACCGCGCTGGCAAACTGATTGGTCGACATGTCTAACTCTCCCGAAAATGAATTGGTACGCATCTGGTGATGGAATTTGATTGCGAGTGGATCACTAACGCCAATATAGTAGAGGTACAACGTAACGAACACCGCCATCACATCCGCTCTTGACCAGCCCTGTATTATGTCGAAGTCATTATTCCTAACGCTCGCTCTTCTTTATTGTTTCCCTGACATCAGTCTCGGACAAATTCACAAACTCAGCTGGCTGAAGGAAGCTCAAACGCCTCCGGCAGGTGAATTCAATCTCGCTCCCCTGAATCACTGGCAGGCTAATCTCGATCAAGTCATTACCTCCCGCAGACAATGGGAAAAACCAAAATCTATTGGGAGTCTTAGTGTTCGGAAAGTCATCGAAAAGCGATGGCTGGAATTCCTCGGACCGCTGGCAACTCAACCCCGTAAACTACCTAAGCTGGAAGTGCTGGATCGCCAGATCATTGGGGACGTGGAACGGACATTGGTGAAATACGAAATCCTGCCAGGCGATTTTGTTGAAGCCTATATCCTTAAGCCCACTCAGGTTGATGGAAAAGTCCCTGGCGTAGTGGTGCTCCATTCGACAGTAGAAAACAGTATCGAGTTGCCTGCTGGAATTGATGGTCGTCCGGAAGAATTTCATGGTCTGGGAGCGGCACAACGAGGGATGGTTGCTATCGTACCTCGCAATTATCTGTGGCCTACCAACCACGGGATAGAGGCTGGGGAAATGGCTGCTGATTTCTTGAAGAAGTACCCCGAATCAAAAGGGATGGCACGAATGCTGTACGACAGTCAGGTTGCTACCGACATTCTCGCCGCGTTGCCGGAAGTCGACCCCCAACGCTTAGGTTGTGTTGGACACAGTCTCGGTGCTAAAGAAGTGCTTTACCTGGCCGCCTTTGACCAACGAATCAAGGCAACAGTTTTTAGTGAAGGAGGCATTGGTAAAAATTTCTCCAACTGGGATGCGCCTTGGTACTTAGGTGACACCATCCACACCGATTTTTCTCATGATCACGAAGAGCTACTTGCCTTGATCGCGCCGAGGCCCTTTTTGCTGATCGCTGGGGATTCAGCCGATGGCAATCGAAGCTGGCCTTATATTGCAAAAGCGATGGCAGTCTATCGGTTCTACACCAATACACCGGCCATCGCTTTTTATAATCATGGCACTGGTCACCCGCTAACACCGGAAGCGGAAAAACGAAGTTACCAGTGGCTAGTCGAAGGGCTCAAGCACGCTCGCTAACTAGAGCAAGCCTCTTGTTACCAGGGCCCGCGAATGTAATAGACTCCGAATTGTTCCGTACTACTGGGATACATCGGCGTTTTCTTAAACGGTCCCCGTACGGTCGCGCCGGATGTAGGATTCAGGTTGAACTGATGGTACAGAGGTACGATCATGTTGCCAGAAACACCCCAATTGTGCATTCGCATGGAAGTGGCGGTCGGCGGAACGATTAAAGCGATCGGAGTGCCCGTGTGCTGATGGCCGTAAACTCCGTTCCATGACGTTTGATCTGCATGCTGGCGTTGCCATGCTTGCATGATACGGTTACGACGGCCGGCCTGAGCTTCTGATTCAAAGGCGACTGAGCTAATGAGAAGAGCCAGGCATACGCCGACCCAGAATTTGAATTGCTTGTGCATTTGTACATTCCTGAGGAAGTTTCAGCCGCACAAGCCAGAGAACTTATCGATATCGAATGAAAGTTCGCGTGAATCCTGAACCGTTCGGATAGTAGTTGTGATAACTACGATTGTGTCGGTACAGAAACTCGTGGGGCATTAATGGTTGATATGTATTGTAAGTATGCCCTATGTGTAGTGGTACCTGACGAGGAGCTGGGTAAATTACAGAAGGAATTCCACCACCCTGGGTAGGACTGTAGTAATTGTAGAAGAGACGCGGATTAGTAGGAACCGCCCTTTGTTCTTGAATCGGCGTGGCAGCCGGAGCTTGTTTTAGCACGGCAGGTTCCTGAGGAGCTGCTTTCGCCTTTGCTTCGGTTGATTTACGAGTGAGTTTGAGCTTCGGTCCTGCCGCTTCCACCATAACACTGGGAAGCATGAACAGTACTGAAAACAGAACACTAGCAATGATCTTAGATTTAGCCATCATTTGACTCCTCGTTAGGGCCGACTATTCACCATTTCAGTCGGCACTCCCATTGTCTGTGTTAATCCTTAACCACAGACGAATTGTTACCTTAATATTCTAATTCGGCCTTTTCCGGATGTAGGGACAAATGTTTGTCCTGAATTCAGGATGATTGGTCTAGAATCCGTGCTTTGCACCCCCTGTTTTTTAGACTCAGCTATTAAGAAACCGTGATAACCGGTATAATCGTCAGTCTTTAACACGACTGTCTGCAAGGGATTAGGGGGCATCCAAGCCTCCACTTACAGACGTTTTGAATGGAGTCACGTGTTGCAAAGGGAGTGCACCACCATTGGCTAGTACAGCAAGCGGAAAGAGTAAACCTCGTCGAACGACAGCCAAAGCAATGGCCGCCAAGCAGCGGTCTATTTCGGTCAGCGAGTTCTTTGCCAAGAACCGACACCTCTTAGGATTCGACAACCCTCGCAAGGCCCTCTTAACCACGGTCAAAGAAGCCGTCGATAACTCGTTAGATGCCTGTGAAGAAGCTGGGATTGGTCCGGAGATTTGGGTGACGATCACTCAGACAGAGCCAGACCGATACAAAGTATCTATTCAGGATAATGGTCCGGGGATTCTCAAAAGACAGATTCCATTAATCTTTGGCAAGTTGTTATACGGTTCAAAATTCCATCGCCTGCGGATGAGTCGTGGGCAGCAGGGGATCGGGATCAGTGCTGCCGGAATGTACGGAATGCTGACCACTGGAAAGCCGGTCAAGATTGTCTCGAAGCTTTCCATTCGCAAACCTGCCCACTACTACGAACTTCAGATCGACACAAAAACCAACAACCCACAAATTCTCAATAACCGTGGTGACGGGCTTGATATTCCTGCTGGTGAAAAAGGCCGGAAGATCATGGAGAAGAAAAACATCGAGTGGGAAGCGTTCTACCCAGTACCTGAAGTAGGAGAAGATGAGACTCCGCCAGATCCTGTCGAGGTTCGCAGTGGCACACGTGTCACTTTGGAAATTGAAGCAAAATACCAGCGAGGTCGCGGCAGTGTCGATGAGTATCTGGAGATGACTGCCATCGCCAATCCTCACGTCACCTTACATTATCTCGACCCTGAAGGCACACTTCACACGTATGCACGGAGCACCGATCAGCTCCCACCGGAAGCCAAAGAAATTAAACCGCATCCGTATGGTGTCGAGTTAGGTCGATTGGTCACCATGCTCAAGGAAATGAAGGATGGAACGATCACACAGTTCCTGACTTCAAGTTTCAGTCGAGTCAGTCCGGCGGTGGCACGTCGGATTTGTGAAGGAGCGAATGTTAGTACTCGTAGCAGCGTTAAAAAAATCAGCCGCGACGAGGCAGATAAAATCTATAAAGCCATTCAGCAGACCAAGATCAAGGCTCCCAGCACAGACTGTATTGCTCCGATCGGTGAAGAGCTGCTACTCAAAGGACTTCATCAGGTCGTCCCTGGCGAATTTTATGTCGCCGCCACTCGGCCTCCCTCTGTCTATCGCGGTAATCCCTTCCAGATTGAATGTGCTCTGGCTTACGGGGGAAACAATGCAGCTCAAAAGGTATCCCGGGAATTGCTCGAGCGACTCATCGATGAAACGGACGCCCGGACGTTACGACAGTTTTTGATGAACACCTTCGACGGTCTTGGTGCCGACTCGGCTGACAAAATCATGAAGGCTGGTGAGTTTGGCAGTCGACAATCCCCTTCCAAGCTGAAACAGGATCAGATCGAGCGTCTGCACGACTGCATGAAAAATGTCAACGTGTCAGACGGGCAGGCGATGCAAGTCTTACGATATGCCAATCGCGTGCCACTGCAATTTAAGATGCGTGACTGTGCGATTACGCAAACCGTCATGAAAATGAACTGGCGTAGTTATGGCCTGTCTCAATCACGTA
This sequence comes from uncultured Pirellulaceae bacterium, assembly GCA_938082855.1. Classification (GTDB taxonomy): domain Bacteria; phylum Planctomycetota; class Planctomycetia; order Pirellulales; family Pirellulaceae; genus UBA721. The sequence goes on from CALKCC010000176.1 coordinate 9,552, forward strand.
GTAATCTACCGTCCGGCCCGGTGAGAGTCATGGTGCACGTCGCCAGTGTTTGGGTCCCATTCACCAGTGAATCCAAAGAAGCAATCGCCCATTACGACGAAATCCAAAAGGAAATTCGTTTGGGGTTACAAACCGTTGGACGAAAACTAGGAATGTTCCTCCGTCGCCGCCAACAGGTGAAGAAGGAAGGTGAACGTCGAAACGTATTCGTCCGTTACCTCGGTGAAGTGGCTCAGGCTGTCTCCGACCTGAACGGATCAGATCGAGACGAAATATACAATCACCTGACACGGGTTGCCAAACGAGTGACCAAGGAAGCGGATACCAAGCTTGATGATCGAGGTAACAAGATCACCGAGGAAAACTACGGCGATAATGTGCTGATCATTAAGGATGACCCGGAAGAAGGGCTCACCGAACAACTTGATAAAACCACTCCGCAAAAGAAACTGTTTTAATCCCTAAGCAATAGCAGGACCCTGCTTTACCAGAGATAAAAGATGGCAAAGAAAAAGGCGAAAAAGCCGACACCAGCACAACAAGCTCGTAAGGCAAAGCTCACCGCAAAAGACAAGAAGACTCTGAATTCCCTCATCGGAATGGCCGATGGTGTCGTGCGACAGGCAAGCCGCGGACGCGCTCCGTACTTTGAAGTACCATCACGTAGTTTGTCCAACGTGAAATACAGTCCCACCAAGAAGATCATTGAGATGGGGAGTTCCAAGAACAAGCGTGAACTCTTTAATCTCTCTCAGGCTCGGACTTACATGCAAACCTTACTGGTCGGCAGAGGATGTAAAGAACTAATCGAACAGGGTAAAACGACCAGCATTCGTGGTCTCTACTATTTGCTCAAACACACCATCGACGGAACTCGGGAAGAAACATTTAACGATCAGGGAGATTGTGATCCCGTCATTGAAGATGTGGAAGTCACGCTCAACGCCTTACGGGAAGAATTGCATGTCTATGCTTCTAACCGGGGTGCCATGGTTGGGAACATCCAATTGATTGACTCAGGAGACGAAATCGACTGTTCAAGGATGGGCTCCGGTGGATATGCCATCCCATCGATCGTCGAAGAAGAGGTCATGCAATTTGTAAAGTGTGATGCCGACTTTATCCTCCATGTTGAAAAAGACACCGTCTGGCGACGGTTCAATGAAGACAAGTTTTGGAAAGAGCATAACTGTATTTTGACGCACGGAAACGGACAGCCTCCGCGTGGAGTACGACGACTTCTCAGTCGCATGCACAACGAGTTAGGCTTGCCCATCTACTGCCTGCTCGATAACGATCCCTGGGGTTATTACATCTACAGCGTTATTAAGCAGGGATCCATCAATCTTGCTTATGAATCACGTCGTATGGCAATTCCGGGGGCCAAGTTTATTGGACTGCGAAGCCGGGATTACGAACTTTGTGAATTGAACCCCAGCGTGACGATCAAGCTCAGTGATAATGACATAAAACGTGCCAACCAAATCGCCAAGTATCCCTGGTTTGAGAAAAAGAAACGCTGGCAGAAAGAGATCAAGAAGATGTTGAGTAACGGATTTAAACTCGAGGTCGAAGCATTGATTTCCAAGGACATTAGCTATGTCACTCAGGAGTACGTACCCGAACGACTTGCTGAAGCTAACTTCCTCGACTAACCCCAAAACACTATCGCTCGCCCTTTTTATCAGACGGGAGCCGCCGTCGTGAACTCACCTGACCGCTCGTATCAGTTACGTCCTCTTACCATGGACGACTTTCAACAGGTGACCAATTTATGGCGTAGTACCGACGGCATGAGTCAACTCGAGTCCGCTGAAGAACTGGAGCGATTTCTCACACGGAATCCTGACTGCAGTATCCTCGCCGAAGAAAACGGTCAGCTGTTAGGCGCAATCCTCTGTGGGCATGATGGCAGACGAGGCTACATGTATCATGCCGCCGTTTCAGCCCTGGCTCGAGGTCGAGGAGTGGGCCGCACGATGGTTGACTATTGCATTGGCCAACTGCGAGATCTGAAAATTCAACGAGTCACACTCTTTACGCTTGATGATAATTGCCCTGCGAAAGAGTTTTGGAAGCACCTTGGATTTCGCCAACGGCATGATATTACGCAATTTGCTTTTGATATCAAAGAATTCAGCTAAACGATGTCTCTCTACGATTATCCGCGGTATTACGACCTGGTCTATGGCTCGGACTGGAAAGCAGAATTCGATTTTCTCACCGGCATCTTTAATCAGCATGTAGACGGTACGACGAAAAGACTGTTGGAACCTGCCTGTGGAACCGGCCGTTTGATGTTCCGGTTGGAACGCGCCGGGTTGGAAGTCGATGGCCTCGATCTGAGCGAAAAGGCTGTTGACTATTGCAATCGTCGGCTTCTCAAACATGGGTTTCGCGAGTCTGCCTGGGTTGGTGATATGACCGACTTTAAGGTGCCGCGGAAATACTGCGCTGCCTTTAACACCATCAATAGCTTTCGTCACTTGGAATCGCATCAGCAAGCATTGGATCATTTGAAGTGTATGGCCCGCGCGATCCGTAAAGGTGGTGTCTATGTATTGGGACTACACTTATGTCCGGAAATAGGGCAACCTGTCGAAGAAGAGTCGTGGCTGGCACGCCGCGGTCACCTGTGTGTACAGACAAGTATGTGGCTAGTCGAGCGAAATCTATCTAAGCGATATGAAAGGTATCATATGCAATATGATATCTGGACTCCTACGAACCATCAGGTACTCGATGACGAATTCAATTTTCGCACCTATACCAAGCAGCAGTTTGAGTCGCAATTAGTCGGACAAGTCTCTGAATTTGAAATCACTGCGGCGTATGACTTCAGCTACGATCTCCAGCGACCTATTGAAGTGGATCATGCGTCCGAAGACGTCGTCTATATTCTCAAAAGAGTATAATCTCGATAACCAATGCACTGACTCAGCTTTCATGGAGTAACCTGATGCGTTTTCTTGTCCTCCCGGCAATCGCGATATTGCTGTCTTTCAGTATGGAGTCCCTAATGACTGCGCAGGCAACAGAACCTGATTTCGACGAGATCTCTGGGTGGATCGAACGACAACTCGAGTACACCAAAGACCCCAGTCTCTCCGTCGCCGTCGTCAAGGATGGAACCATAGTTTTTGCCGAAGGTTTTGGATGGGCTGACAAACAACGACGGAAAAAAGCGGATGCCCACACAGCTTACTCGATCGCCTCCGTCTCCAAGCCTCTCACCGCAACTGCGATTCAACGACTGGCGGAAGCTGGGAAACTCGACGTGGATCAGCCAGCCAATAAATACCTCGGCAAAGCGAAGATTACTAACCCATTTGGCGATGCAGACGCCATCACCCTACGCCACTTGATGAATCATACGTCGGGGTTGGGTTTGCACTACCAGTTTTATTATCAGTCTGATGATCATCCTGTCCCCGACCGCGATACCACCATTGAACATTACGGCATTGCCGTCCGACCGCCGGGAGAGTCCTATCGTTATTGCAATCTGGGTTACGGAATTCTCGACTACATTATTGCCCGTCAGTCGAGATTGTCTTATGCCGAGTTCATGGACAAACATGTCTTCGATCCTCTGGGCATGGCCCACAGTTTTGTCGGACTGCCAACCGAAAAACAGAAGAACATCGCTGTTAGATATAACCGACAGGGTCAGGCTATTCCGCACTATGAATTCGATCATGACGGAGGCTCCGCCGTCTATGCCTCAGCCTACGACTTAGCTCGCTTCGCCGTACTCCATCTTGGTAGTGGACTTCACGAGGTCCTGTTGCCAGCGTTGGTCGAACAAATGAAAGAGCCCACTGCCTCCGTCAATGCGAACGCCGGATACGGTATGGGTTGGCTTATCGAGGACGGAGACCATTATTTGGTGAGTCACACAGGAGGGATGCCAGGAGTTGCCACGCGAGTCACGCTAGCTCCTAGGGAGGGACTCGCTGTCATTTGTCTTAGCAATACTGAAAGCAACCTACCCCATCAGGCTGTTAAAAAAATCCTGTCCGAATGCCTCGACGACTATCCGTATGATCACCCTAACTTACTGTTGCGACCTCGTCGTCAAACGCCTCCTCCTTTCAAGCCAAGCGACGAATTGATCGGCACCTGGACCGGCCAAATTAAGACCTATGAAGGTGAACGCCAACTGACTCTCTGGCTTGGTAAAGACGGGACCTGCAGAGCACAATTGGAAGGCCAGCTTGTAACTTTGGTGACCAATGCTCAGTTTAACAACGGATTGCTGACCGGAATCATCAATGGAGACTTACAAACGTCTGATACCTCACGGGTGAAACACCGTCTGCGGCTGCATTTCGTCCTTCGCGATGGGCAACTGGTCGGTGCCGTGGAAGCGGTCACTGATTTATCCACGCAATGGATCCAAGGCGAAAAGGTTATCCCGAAGAACTACTACGGGCTAAGCCATTTTACATCGCTCAAACGCTCGTCCAAGATTGGAAGTCAGCAGGATTTGTTCAATGGCCGCGATCTGGATGGTTGGCAGATCATCAAGAAATATGACTTTAAGAATCATGGATCAATCACGGGGAAGGACGGAGTACTGAAGCTTGGTAAAGGAAGCCCAGCATCAGGTGTTCGCGTCGCAGGTGATTTTCCCAAAATGAACTATCAAGTCGAGTTGGAAGCGCGACGAGTCGAAGGTAGTGATTTCTTTTGTGGCATGACCTTTCCGATCCACGATACCTACTGCACTTTGATCATCGGAGGATGGGGAGGAGGTGTCGTGGGACTATCCAATATTGATACGATGGCCGCCGTCGAAAATGAGACCACGAGTTATCTGGAAGTCGAGAACAACCGTTGGTACAAGGTGGCTGTGAGTGTCGACGAGGAACGTGTTCGTGTCTGGATTGATAATAAAGAATTCGCGAATGTGAAAACGAAAGAGCATAAGTTTGATATCTGGTGGGAACAGGAACCGGCCATGCCATTTGGATTGGTCAGTTGGAACACCGGCGCTGAATTCCGAAACATTAAAATCAAACCTTCCCAACCCTAATGATGGCCCCTGTCGTTTCACTGACATGCACGTCGCACCAATTCCTTGCCATACTTACTCAACTTGGGATAATCACTCTCACACCTGCTCTAAGGTTCATTCAGTTCGTTTAGAAAAGAAGGAACCTGTCAATGATTCATCATTTAGGACACCTCGTACGACGCGGCGAAATGACGATCGCCGAATCCAATCAAATTGAAGGTTGGCTACAACTCTATGGGCAAGAAACACTCATCCGTTTTGAGTTGGAATCCAATCAAGACACACCTCTAGTAGGCTGTCGAATTACTTTTGAGCCCGAGCTTGTAGAGGATGGTGAAACTGAGCTTCCTTCCGAACTTCAGGCTATTCAGTTTGGTGATCTGATTTCTCTGATGATCCGGGATGTTGAGCCTCCGATGTTTGACCACACCAACGTCGACCTTAAAGTCGATGGCACTTATCGATGCAACCTTCAGCTCGTCTGGGAATCGCATGACGGTATTGTTGATGTCGCCATTGCCCCGGCTCAAATTGATGTGCAATGGAACGATGCCGAATTGCGGCAAAGTGATACGATCCCCGAATCGATCTTGCCGGTTAAGTACCGAGAGACAATCAATCAAAGGCTTGAGCAAATCGACCAGGCTTACAGCGAAGACAATGGCGAGTATCTGATCTCAGTCAAAATGCCTTCTGATGCTCAACTTGAAAACCTCGCCGAATTCCAAATTCAAACCATGGTCCATAAGGTTGAAGAAGGGCCCAAACACCGGATGATCGAGTTCATGAAAGAGATCAGTACTCAGGAAAAAAACATTCCCATTTGCGATCTCCTCGAACCTCCGATTAAAACCCCGTTGCTCGAAGATATGAGTCGTGACCAGCTTCAGGATAAAGTGTTAGAGATCCTTGGCCGTCTAAGCGTGCTGGGTGTGGAATTCAAGCGTTGTGAACACTTTGATAATGCCAAGCTCTACGATTGGCTCATTCACAAAGTCATCCCTTGGGAACGCGTGCATCCGGAATTACAACAATTCCAAATGACGCGTTTCTTTGACACCAGCCTATGGTGCGACGACTGCGGAATCTACCAGAGCCTATGACCCGACTGGCAAACTGAAAGCTCAATTACTCCACAACTCAGCCTTGCCAATTGTCTAACTGTCCAAATGGCTAAGTGATTAACTGCCCAATTGTAAAAACTGACAACGGACAACTGTCTAACTGTCTAACTGGCCAATTGGCTAAATGGCTAAATGGTTAACTGGCTAAATGGAAACCTTATTTCCCCAGCACCCAGACATTCCGAAATACCACTGGGTTTCCATGGCCCTGCAGGTAGAGGATGCCTGGCTCTGGGCCTTCTGGATGCTTCCCAGGTGTACCGTGAGTTAGCTCCAGATCGTCGTGGATCACAACGCCATTATGCTTGATGGTGACACGAGCGTTTTTGACTTTCTTACCGGCGTCGTCGTAACGAGCTGCCGTAAAATCAACGTCATAGGTTTGCCATACCAGCGGAGGTAAAGCCATGTTGACGATTGGTTCCGCGATCGAATAAATCCCGCCACACTCGTTGTTCTTACCTTCTAAGCCAAAGGAATCAAGGATCTGACATTCATACCGTCCATGAACGTACATCCCACTGTTACCGCGACCTTGCCCACGAGCAAACGGCATGAAAGGCGTTCGGAATTCGAGGTGCAGTGAATGATCCTGGAATTTCGCTTTTGACTCTACGTCGTGGCGAAGCAGATTCCCCAATACAATTTGCCCTCGTGTCCAATTCTCTGCGGACTTGGCTGTGCCATCAAATAACACGGTAGCGCCCTTTGGAGGCTTCAATCCTATGGTGTCACTCTGGCGATTGACCTTTTCGAGTTTGGCGACGAGTTTATCACCTTCAGCAGCAATCAATTTTCCATCTTTGATCGTAGCCACGGCGGTTCCTTCGTCATCTTCTAATTTGAAAACAACTTGTCCTCGATCGTTCAATGCTCCTTCTACAGCTTCGGTCTTGTCGCCTCGTTTCCAACCGGCTCCGGGCAATCCACCGGTAAACGACACGGCACGAAACTTACCTGAACCTAACGCAATGATTTGCAGGCCGATCTTGGTCTTTTCGCCATCCTCGATGAAGTCACCAACGTATTCACCTTGAATTTGATAGTCGAGGACTTTGGCGGCTTCAGCCGGATCGATCCATTCTTTTTTTTCCTGAGCTGTAACAGCGGCGATACTACCGAATGTAAATGCTACCGCAAGCGTGAGTGCTATCGATTTTTTCATCATGAGTTGTTGCTTCCTATTTAAACTTCGATCTTCGTTCCAAGTGAACGGCGAATATCTTTGTTTTATTCTACTGGCTCGGGCCAGTCTAAATGTTTATGTAAGAATTTGAATGTCCCAACACCATTAATCGTGTGCGGTCCGTCAAACCATTCAATCTCAGCCTTGTCTTTGAGCTTTAGTCGGCCCTGATACATAAACCGGACCTTACCAAATTCATATCCTACCCACTGATCTTCTCCGACTCCATCGAAGTGGCCTCGTTCGACCATAAATGGCCGAGGACAGATCAAATAAGCCATTTCGGCATAGTTAAATGTTCCACCCAAATTCCACTCAAAGATCTCATACTCTCCGGTGAACATATAACTGAAGTTGTACTGAGTAGTCGCATTTTTGAGCACCCACTCATTAAAGTCGGCGGAACAAATACTTAGGCAGTAATCTGTCACTAATGGCGGAATTCGCATGGCACTCTTTCCGCCATAGGATAAACCATAAAAGGCAATCCGCTTGTCATCCACATTCGGCTGAGTCTTCAGCCAATTCACAATCTGTTGATGTTGCGGCACAATCAACGAAAACAGCGTCTTTCGTTGAGGGTAGCTCTTTCGCTGCAGCGTGCGAAAACGATCCTTAAAGATATAGAGATTTTGAGGAGCAAATGTGATAAACCCGCGTTCAGCCAACTTGGTCGCAAACGCTGAATAGGCGTGGATATTCTCTTCACCAATCACATCCTGTGGCCGGCCTTCGAGTCCATGCTGACAAACCACGACCGGACGTTGTTCCCCCTCATCAATCCCTTTAGGAATGGTGATAATCCCATAGGCGATGATGTCATCAAAGACATCCAGTACGACTTCGTATCGCGTCCAGGCATCGGTTTCTTCCATGAGACGAGACCGAGGATTCATCTCCTTAAAAGGAAGATCAAAGTGCCCAATGGTTTCTTCCCGGAAGTAATCCCGATAAGGCTCAATCGTCTTTTCGTATGCCTCGACACTACTGGTATCCACATCCTTAAAAAAGTCCTTACGGATAAAATGGCTCTCGGTCAGTAACCACTGAGTATGGGCATTGATTTCATGAGCCTGTTGCGTTTCCCGTGCTTGAACATCCGTTAGCTCACGGCACAACTTCGGAGCCGAACCAACGGCTGCTAATTTGGAATTTGGGAGTACGGCTGTCGCCACAGACTGAAGTGCTTTTTCAGATGCAAAGGCGCCGTAGCCATCGCCACTAACGATTAGCGAAAGTGCATCTAACTGCTCGTTACCGATCAGTTTCTTCGCACGTGCGACTTCACTGCTGACCACTTTCGGGTCTGGTGTGTCAAGGCTGGCAGGAGCGCCGCCTTCACTTGGCAATTCAAACTCAGGGCCTTTAGCGGCTTCAATGATCAATGATCTGGGAGCAACCAGACTGGCTAACTCTGCGTCGCCAAACTGATCTAACAACCCATATACATTACGGCTCACCGGTTCTGACCACATGTCCTGCCGCGAGTCAAAATACCCACTCACTAACGTGGCATCGATACGAGTATCTAGTGCGGCACTATACAAGGCAAGCAATCCACCTTCCCCATACCCGGCTACACCGATCTGTACATCGCTGTCATTCCGGGACTCACACCAATCCACCACCGCCAGTACCTTTTGAATTTCAAACCCGATGAGGTGGCGGCCTAGTTCATAGCTACTGCGATAAAGGAATTCACGTGTCGTCATCTTGGCTCGATTGTTACGTGATTCATACTGCCTACTAATCACCGCGGGCACGATCACGGTAAAACCGCTTTCGGCGAGTCGTTTCGCATACTGCTGATCAGCAGGTAACCCATCGGCCAATCCGCTTATCATCTCTGGAGTCTGATCTGCGTCCGGAATTGCAATGAAATATGCCCCGTTGGGCTTGTTCGGTTTAAGTAACAATCCAACTCCTGAAATATCTCTTACCGACGGCCAGCGTACATTAAATGCCAGAAACGATTCCCCTTTGGCAACTTCCACTGGGCCATCTGTTCCGGCCACAATCTGGAGATCACCGAAGGGTTTACGCTGATCCACCACTCCAGTAATCTCGGCCAGACGTGCACGATTGTTTGCTACAGAAGCTTCGTAGGCAGTAGCTGAGCTGGAGTCACGATTCCAATACCGATCCCGCGCAGTAATTGTATTGTCGAGTTGTCGCAGTAGAAATTTATCCGCACCCGTAACAATCTGGGATGCAATGTCGCCTTCGAGCGTCAGTGGTTTCGTCTTCTCAAGCGGCTGAGCCTGAACAGTCTGGATGAGTAAACAAAGAGCAATGAGGCACAGTGTGAAAATACGAGACATCTTTGGGAACACCTTAGCGGGGTAGTAGGACAAAACTAACGAAATTGATTCTACGGCCTATTCAGACACCAATCAAAAACTACACATGGTCAACATGGCGAAAATAAGCGAGCTCACGTTGCTGATCCGTTGATAGTTGCTTCTCAGTCAACGACTTCCACATCGTAATTTCCGTCTGACGGTCATTAATCTCGAACCAGGGTTGCTCAGTCGAAATGGGAGGAAACCAGCCATGGACCTCGCCGATTCCCTGACTTTCAGCATACAAACTCACAGTACCGGCGACTCGACGTAGCTGTTCAGGGGCATGTGAGACAACAGCGTAATCCTCCAGACAGGCTAAGTCATCTTTGCAACGCAGATGCAGATAACCACATCGCTCACCTTGTTCGATGAGCCACAGGTATGTGTCCTGTCGATGTTTCTGAGCAAGAAATTTCCAATAGTCCGAATTACGAAACAAGAAGCAGGTCCGATCTTGTTGATTCACGTCATAAAAATGCTGCATCTTCTCTACGGCATCAGCTGGATTGAATGGCTCGACTTCAAAGCCTGCTGTCGCTCCAGGTTTAATGCAAACATTCGGGGCGTCATTCACCACATACCCCTGACGGGCATAGTACTGAGGATCAATATCCGAAAATAGAAAGCTCCATCGGACATCCTCCTGCGCCTGATCCTGCTCTGCATAGGCAATGAGCTCAGCTGCGAATCCACGTCGCCGGAACTCCGGGTGTGTGTGCACGGCACCGATGAACATCGTCTTTTCAGGTGTGCCATCAAGCGACAAACTCATTGGAAAGATACCCAGTGAAACTGCAACCTGCCCTTCCGATACACCGACATACCATGTCGCCCGTAGGTGATGAATCGACTGCAATCGCCATTGAACATATTCGTCCAAGGGTAAGTGGTTACCCCAGAATTCATAGACATTGGTAAAAGCGGCTCGCCTTTCATCTAGACTCGCCCGATGGCAATCTAACTTCGATAGCGTCGTCATTAAAAGCGTTACTACTTTCTTAATCTATTGCCCGGTTTCTCCATGCGAAGTTGCTTATTTCCAGACTTCATTGAAAAACCCAGTGTCGACAATATGCCCGGGTACAAGGTCGGTCGGTGGACTTGAGAGATCGATCACCGACCAATCCGGCAGTTTAGGATTCTGTAGCGAATTCGTTCGATCGTGCCCTTCACGATGAGTTGGCCCACTATTCAGGACGATATACTTCTCTTGATTGAGGGGGTTCGGGTAAATCATGACAGGCACGTGGGAATCAGACTCATAGGTCTTACCGTTGACGACGAGTGACTCCTGATTCCATTGGATTGGTAACGATTCTTTCTTTTGCATGACTAATTGCAGTAGCGTGTTTGACTGTGTGTCGCCAAAGACTATGAGATTATTTGTTCGTACATCTTCCTGAGAAACATCTTTATCCCATTTCACCTTAGGCACACCGCGATAGAGGGTTTTCCAACGCTGCAAAAAGTGCTGCAGCTCGAAGTGCACCCAGCGTTCAACGTTGGGATTGGCTGATTTTTTGCTTGGTAAGACAACCAAGAAGGATGAAAGAAATGCGTCGTCGATGGGGCCTTGCAGGCCTGGGCGTTTCACTAAACCTTTGGGTTCGGTTGCATCACGCTTCCATGCTCCATCCTCACCCGACCCTTTGGTCAGATAAACTGCTTCAGAAATCTGCAATGCTTTGGTACGTGGAATCTGAACGACTTGATCATCTATTTTGATTGTTGCTCCATTCAAAGATAACGCCGGATCCAACGTCAACGCAGTTACATTCTTAGTCGTGAGATGATATGTCTGAGGGTCAACAATCTCAGCATCGACTCGGCTGTCCTGCCAGTGCTTGGCCAATCCTGTAACTTTCAGCCAATGCATGCGGTTATAACGCAATGTCTGAGTCTGCAGTGTTACCTTTTTGGGAATCTCGGACTGCCCCTGCTGCACAGCCTCATCCATTTGCTTGAGAATCTGAGCCAATGAATCGGGGTGATACCGATGTCCCATCCCTGGACCGATGACATGAGGTAACTTGGAGCCTTCCGCTTCAAAGGCTCGTTCCATCACTCGAGCTGCTTGAATTTGCTTATCGAGTTCACCGCTATAGGCAACCACAGGCAAATTAAACAAGTTGCGGACATAGTTGGGCACATCATACATACCCCATAATGTCTGAACATACTTTGCCGGATAATTCTCCGGTTGCATACGGTTGTACTCTTTCGTTTCGGCAAACCCGGCCCCAGGTCCCACGGCGACCCAATGATCTGCATAATGAGCCCCAACATGCCAGGCGCCAGCACCGCCCATTGAGAATCCCATTAAGACAACCCGACGAGGATCAATCTTGTACTGTTGGCTTACGTGTTGAACGCACTCCAGTACATCGATCTCTCCTGCAGACTTAAAGCCCATACAATGGCGACCAAAGGGATGGACGACTATCGCATTCGCCGGAGCAACCTGACTTTTCCGAGTCATGCGCTGATGGATGAAATGCATGTCCGTCGTCTTATCTCCACGGCCATGTAGCCAGACATACAATGGTGCCGGCTTTTCAAAATCAAAGTTCTCGGGAATTTCCAAACCATATGGCTGCGGGCTGCCATCAATGCTGGAGTAATAGCCTCGAACGACCAGACCGGTCGAGCGTGTCCAGTCGTTTTTGCCAGCTGCCAGCAATGCCACTCGACGCTCTGCCTCGCCTAGAACAGACTTGGCAATATCGACATGACTTGGTGAGTAAAACTCGCCTAAATCCACTGCCCACTGAACACCTTTAACCAGAGCCGAAACATCGGCTGATAATGCACCACGGGCCTGAGGTAATTCCATAGCAATCTGAAGTGCTTGGAGGCGTTGGCTGAGAGCATCCAGTTTGTCCTTCTCTATCTCAACTCCCTGTGGCGGAATCTTATGTGGTATTTTTTCCAACGCTGGTAGTCCGGAACGATCCTGCGTACTAATTGGCTTACCCAAGTGGGTACCTAAACGACGATGAAAGCGATCCGGCGTTAGCGGAACTGGAATCTTATCCTGAGTGCTAACGACCCATTCATCCAAGGCCCCACTCAGTCTGGATTTGACTTCTGCTAATCCGGAATCGGCTGCGAGGTTGCGCAAGGAGTGAGGATCAGCATGTAGGTCATACAATTCTTCGGCTGCTCGCGGATAGAGAAAGCACTGGCGTTGATGTTCCGGCAACATACCTGCTGCCTCTAACGCCTGCATGCTGTCATAACTGAGGCTCCTCACAGCGTCGGCTGGAGGCGTTGCGGGAAACTCGGGAAATGAGTTCCTAATATATAGATAACGACCATCTCGAACGGCTCGGTCATGAGCAGCATAATCATGCCAGTTATGCTCAGCAAAGATGTATTCTCGACTGACAGACGATGCATTTCGAAGACCATTGGCGAAGGACTTTCCCTGGAATGAGGAAGGCGGCTCCAGGCCTGCAAGCTGAATAAATGTCGGAGCGATATCCACGCTGCTAACTAAGTTAGTATTGACGACGCCTGGGTCAATTTCACGGGGCCAACTCACAACAAACGGAGTGCGAATGCCGCTGTCATACATGGTTGTCTTACATCGCGGGAAGGGACGACCGTTGTCAGCCATCACAATAATTACCGTGTTGTCGAACTCTCCCTGGGCCTTGAGTTCAGCTACGACCTTTCCGACATACTCGTCCATTCTGCTGACTTCGTCGTAGTACAACGCCAGATCTTTGCGGACATCGTCAGTATCCGGCATGAATGGAGGTACGATTACGTCCTCGTTGGTGTGAGGAGGAGTGACGGCATCTTTTGACCAGCTACGATGAGCGTCGGTGGATGCGAACCACATAAAAAACGGCTTGTCTTTATCACGGCCTTTTAGCGTAGGCACCCATTCTTCGCAGCCACTGGGGCGTCCACCTTTGATCGAATCAAAGTGATCTCGAGGCGCATTGCCAAGATGCCATTTACCCGCCGCTGCCGTATAGTAACCCGCCTCTTTCAACACTTTGGCAAATGTGATCTGATCTTCCGGAAGCGGCTGATGTAATTCTCCCGCCCCAGTCGAATGAGGATAGCGGCCGGTCATAATACTACAGCGACTAGGACTGCACGAACTGGTTGTCAGGAATGCGAGATCAAACCGCATTCCCTGCTTAGCCAGTTGGTCAACATGCGGCGTACGGATATTGGGATGACCATAGGCTCCGTAGTCATTCCAACTGATATCATCGCCAATAATGACGATGAAATTCGGACGCTCATCTGCCTCCAAAAGGCCTGATGATAGACACAGAAGCAAGAGGAACAATCGCGATAGAATTACCTGAAACTTGAGTTGATTCTTGGGTTGAAACATGGGATCAAGACCTGCTGTGGATTTTTTGTTGGTTCGTTCTGTCAGTATACTTCACATCTCTCCACGCCTGTGGATTCAACTGATAAAATGAATATGAACCTGCTGCCCTAATCCTATTTGGAGCAAAAACATGAGCCCACTTCCACGTGTGATTACAGACGATGTCCTTTCAGACAACCTCATAGAGTTATTGGCTGGCAAAATCGAACGTCTCCCCTGGGCAACTTTAGATGGCGAGTCAGATACGACCGTAGATGGAGTGCTCACTTTTGGCCACATGCTGGTGACGGCGGAGCATATGGCAAAATTCCCCAATCTAAAAGTCGTCAGTAATTATGGCGTGGGCGTTGATCACATTGATGTCGCAGCGGCTCATGAGCTCAACATTCCGGTAGGTAATACTCCACACGTCCTCAATGGCACGACCGCGGACCAGGCCATGACCTTACTGCTAGCCGCGGGAAGACGATTACGCGAAGGGGACATCTATGCCCGCAGCCCGGAATTCACCTATTTCGATCCTGCCTATATGCTGGGAACAGAAGTTCACCATCAAACGGTTGGAATCATTGGGCTAGGTGGCATCGGTTACCAAATCGCTCGGCGATGCGCGGCGTTCGATATGAAGATCCTTTATCACAAACGCACAGAGCTCAAGGACAACCCAAGTAATTTAGAGCTAACTTATGTTTCATTGGACGAGCTTCTCGAACAGTCAGATTATGTCGTTACGATTTGTCCGTTGACTGAGGAAACGACAGGACTTATCAGCACCGAAGAGTTTGCCAAGATGAAAGATTCTGCTGTGCTCGTAAACGTCGCTCGGGGACCGGTTGTCGATACGGCCGCTCTTACCACGGCACTACAGGAAGGGCAGATCTATGCGGCCGGTCTGGACGTCACCGATCCAGAACCTTTACCGCGTGACCATCCCTTGCTTGCTCTGGACAACGTCACGATCGCTCCTCACCTCGGCAGTGCCACTATTCAAACGCGGCGAAAAATGGCTGAAATCAGTGTCGATAACTTGCTGCTCGGCCTTCGTGGTGAATCATTACTACATTCGGTTTAAGAGTTTCTATAGAAAAGAAAATGTCTCGGATTCGACTTTCATCGTTTAGTTTTTGGCTTTCGGCGTTGTGCCTATTTAGCTCGTTCGGGCTCGTCACAGCCGCGCAGCCACCAGCTTCAACGCCTGCGTTCTCTGCCGAGCAGCTCGACTTTTTTGAAACTAATGTTCGGCCAGTACTCGTATCCAAATGCATCGAATGTCATGGGCCCGATACTCAAGAATCTGAATTGAGAATCGATTCAAGGGCGGCCATTATCAAAGGCTCGACTTCCGGCAGCATCGTCGACTTGAAGGCACCCGAAAAGAGTTTGCTGCTTCAAGTGCTGAGTCATCAACAGGATATCCAGATGCCGCCGGACGAAAAATTGGCGGATAAGGAAATTGCTGCAATCAAAGCCTGGATCGAGTTGCAACTTCCTTGGCCGGCAGGTGATCAGGGAAAAATCACTAAATACGATTCATATGACACCATGCGACGTGAACACTGGGCATTTCAACCTATCGAGCCCGTACCGTTGCCAACGGTCAATGACACTTCTTGGGCTCTCAGTCCACTAGATTCGCTTGTGCTGGCTAAACTTGAAGCGGCTGAAATTAAGCCTTCCCCAGAAGCCGATCGCCGAACACTGATTCGCCGAGTCTATTTCAATCTTCTGGGCATTCCTCCAACTCCTCAACAAGTTCAGTCATTTGTCGATAATCCGGAACCCGATGCCTATGAGCGACTGGTAGATCAGGTCCTTAGTGCACCCCAATTCGGAGAGCGTTGGGGCAGACATTGGCTCGATGTCGCTCGCTACAGCGACACACTAGGTTACAACTTCCAGCGTGAGCGAAGATTCCCCTTTTCCTATACCTATCGAGACTACGTCGTCCGAGCCTTCAATCAGGACATTCCGTATGACGATTTTATCCGTCATCAACTAGCGGCTGACCTAATGACACTTGAAGACAAACGTAATCTAGCCGGCATGGGATTACTCACTGTTGGTCGACAGTATCGGCGTGAGCAACTCGACACGGACGACCGCATCGATACAGTGACTCGGGGATTCATGGGACTGACCGTTGCCTGTGCCCGTTGCCATGATCATAAATATGATGCCATTCCCACAGAGGATTATTATTCGCTTTACGGCGTGTTCGCCAGTGCTCGCGTTCCTGCCGAGCTTCCAACGATTCAGACTCCGGAAGAGACGATTGGCTATGCCCAGTTCGCAGAAGGGTTGGCGGTCGTTCAGGGTGAATTAGACGCGTATGACACCAAGCGTGCCGGCGAATTCACTGAGTTATTTCGTGATAAGGTGTTTGACTATTTTGTTCGAGCCGCTGGCCGCCCCGATGAAACGCAAATTAAGTCGATTGAGGCACTGTCTGTTCGCGATACGGATATCCGAAACGCGCAAGTCACTCAATGGCAATCCTATGTCCTTAAAACGGTAGCCAATGATGACCCGTTCTTCGCACTGCTAAAAATACTTGGGACTACCGAGGCTGACAAATTCGTGGAAGTCGAAGCTGCAGCAAGGGAAAAACTAACGACGCTCGAAGAAGGAATTCAGGGCGGGCAGGTTAATCCACTTCTTAAGCAAGCTTATCTGGAAAATCCGCCAAAGTCTGTCTTGGAACTTTCAATAATCTACGCCAACATCCTGCAGGACGTACGAAATGAAACCAAGAAGCTCGGGGCGCAACTTACTCCCGCCCAACAACAGGTCTACCAGCACCTGATCGGTGAAAACTCACCCACCCATGTCACCTTGGAAAACGTCAATCAGTTTTACAATCGGGCAGATGGGAATACTCGTAACCGTTTGGTCAGAAAAATCGATCTCTACAAAGCCTCGACACCTGGCAATCCACCACGAGCGATGGTCATGGAAGAGAAACCAAACCCTTATAATCCCGTGGTCTTCATCCGAGGTAATTCCGGAAGACGTGGTGAACCCGTCAAGAGGCAATTCCTATATGCACTAGATGGCGATCAGCAACAGCCTTTTAAGAATGGTGGTGGTCGACTGGAGTTGGCAGAAAAGATTGCCCACCCAGACAACCCACTTACCAGACGAGTGTTGGTCAATCGAATCTGGTCACATCATTTTGGCAAGTCCTTGGTGACCTCGCCCAGTGACTTTGGGATACGCTGTGACAAACCTATCCAGCTCGATCTTATGGATTATCTGGCAAATGTTTTGTTGGAAAACGACTGGTCCATCAAAGAAGTGCATCGCGAAATTTTACTTTCGGCAACGTTTCGCCAGGCATCTGTCGACCGACCTGAGGCCAGGGCCAAGGATCCTGAGAACGCTTTGTTCTGGAGGAAGAACCGTCAACGTCTTGAATACGAAGCATTTCGGGATTCAGTGATGTATGTCACCAATGAATTAGACTTCCGCATGGGAGGGCTCTCAGAAGACTTAACTAATTCCGCCACAAATCACCGTCGAGCCATCTATTCGTTTATCGACAGACAGGATCTGGCAGGACTGCTTCGGGTGTTTGATTTCCCTAATCCCGATAGCCATAGCGCTCAACGTCCGGTTACCACCGTTCCTCAACAGGCCTTATTCATTATGAATTCGCCGGTCATTTTGGAGCGTGCAAAGCGTTTCGTTCTCAGCTCTGAATTTCAATCCACTGCCGAATCTGAACGACTCTCCTACTTGTACCAAAGATTCCTCCAACGCTCTCCATCTTCAACCGAAGAGGAAGTCGCTCAGCAATTTTTTGCTGGCTGGATTGAATCAAGTGAAACCTCAAAAATGGATGCCTGGCAACAATACGCCCATCTGTTATTGATGACCAACGAATTCATGTTCGTGGACTAAAACAATGAAGAAACCAAACGAAGGAATATTTCACAGTAGCCCTGCTGCATTAACGGGCTTCAGTCGCCGCGAGTTACTGGCTCGATCGGGCACGGGATTGGGTATGATGGGGCTCGCCAGCTTGCTTGGGGATGACTCATTGCTATCGACGTCGCAGGCCGCCGATGCTGTCAGCCCGCTAGCGCCCAAACAACCTCACTTTGAAGGCAAGGCCAAACATGTCATTCACATATTCTGCAACGGTGGACCGTCGCACGTCGACACATTCGACAATAAGCCCGAATTGACCAAGCATCATGGCAAGCCTCTTCCATTCAGTAATCTAAAAACAGAACGCAAAACAGGCCATTGCTTCGGGACTCCTTTTAGTTGGAAGCAATACGGGGAATCCGGTATTGAAGTCAGTGAACTCTACGCAAAGACGGCAGCTGCCCATATTGATGACATGTGTATCGTCCGTAGTATGCATGCGGATGTACCTAACCACGAGCCCTCGTTGCTGCTCATGAATTGCGGGGAATCAACTTTGATTCGCCCCAGTGTAGGGTCATGGATTTCGTATGGTCTGGGAACGGAGAATCAAAACCTACCTTCGTTCATCGCCATGTCTCCTGGGGGCTATCCCATCAAAGGGGCTCAGAACTGGCAATCTGCCTTCCTGCCTGGCATCTATCAAGGCACTTACATCGACAGCAAGCATCGCGATGTGGAAAAACTGATTGCTAATATTCGCAACTCGGACATTCCTCTAAATCAACAACGGCAACAGCTGAATGCCTTAAAACGTCTTAATGAAATTCACCGAGAGCAACGTGGGGAGTCACCAGAGCTGGATGCTCGGATCGAAAACTACGAGCTGGCTTATCGAATGCAATTGGAAGCCAGCGATGTCTTTGATGTCAGCGACGAACCAGCTCATGTTGTGGAAAGCTATGGCACCAGTGACGCGGCACGGCAAATGCTCATCGCCAGACGGCTTGTTCAACGTGGTGTGCGTTATGTCCAGTTATGGCACGGCGCCGGTCAACCCTGGGACAATCATGATGACATTGAAGCAAACCATCGAAGATTGGCGGGACAACAGGATAGTGCCATTGCTGCCTTGATGAGTGATCTAAAACGGCTGGGGCTTTTCGATGAGACGCTGATTATTTGGGGCGGTGAATTCGGTAGGACACCGGTAGTCGAATTGCCAACCGCCGGTGCTAATCAAGGAAAGATCAACGGACGTGACCACAACCACTGGGGATTCACTGTCTGGCTGGCCGGAGGAGGCATACGTGGTGGTCAAACTTACGGCACGACCGATCCCTTTGGCTTCCGAGCCGAAGAAAATCCAGTCCATGTCCATGATCTGCACGCTACCATGCTGCACTTACTGGGTTTTGATCACAAGCAGTTAACCTACCGGTACGCCGGCCGGGACTACCGCCTGACCGACGTCCATGGTGAGGTGAAACAAGATTGGCTGGCTTAAAAAGCTAAACAGCTTCCCATTGATTGGTCTCAGCCGCTTTTAAGATCGCTTCGATCACTTTCATGTTCCCAACAGCATCGGAAATGGGTGTTGGGACATCCGTGTTGTCCATCACAGCACGCGAGAATAGATCTCCTTGAATACCGTATTGATCACAAATATCAAAGACGATCTCTTCAATTTCTCCACACGCCTTTTGATGCCACATTTTACATGGCTGATCCGGCGGAGCATTAAAAGGTATTTCTATCTCGATACGACCTTCCACTCCGAAAATGTTGACTCGCTGATACGGAGCTAATTGAGTGGAGCATGTGAATGTCGATGTACCATTTCCAAAATCAAGAATCGCACTCGACAAAATGTCGGTGCCAAATTCCGGATGAAATTCCGCCACACCGGAAACTCGGGAAGGTTCTCCGTCAAAGATGAACCGTGAAAGGCTGATTGGGTAACAACCAATATCCATCAGGCCGCCACCACCGATGTCAGCCATGTTGCGGATATTATTCGGGTCATCATTGAAGTAGGAAAAAAGCGAATTGATAGTAACGAGCTGGCCAATGCCACCTGACTGCACGATCTCCCGAGCCTTTTGCCATTGAGGATGATGGCGATACATAAAGGCTTCCATACACTTGAGGTCTGGATGTGCCGCTGCGGCATCGACCAATTGCTGGCCTTCTTCACTGGTCAGGGCAATGGGCTTTTCACAAAGCACGTGCTTGCCGGCTTCCAACGCCTGAATCGAAACTGGAACATGCATATGGTTCGGAAGGGGATTGTAGATTGCGTCAATCTCCGGATCGGCTAACAGAGCTTCATACGATCCATAGGCCTTGGGAATGCCTAATTCAGCGGCCGTCGCATCCGCCTTTTCCTGTGTTCTGGAAGCAATCGCCACGATGTCACAAAATTCGGCCCCCTGCATCGCTGGAATTACCTTCTCAGTACCGATCTTGGCCGTGCTTACAACACCCCAACGTAATTTGTCTGCCATATCTGTTCGCGTTTCACTCCTGATTAAAGATCTTCATTCGCAATTCATTGTATGTTTTGCAAACCAGAATTCCAGCAGGCACGCTAAGACGATTGAAATCGAATGCCGGGCTGAATCTGATAGCCTCGTAAGAATTCACCGGCCGTCAGCAGGCGTTTTCCAGCGGGTTGAATTTGATGAATCGCTACACATCCATCGCCACAGGCAACGATCAATCGCTCGCCCTCAGCAGCAATCACTTCGCCGGGCTCACCGGAACCAGGTTGCTCTGCCAACACCATTTCTTTCACCAATAATCGAAGCGGTTGTTTGCCTCGATCCCATAGCGTGAAGCTACCGGGCCAGGGCTGAACTCCTCGATGACGGTTAATGACATCTCGAGCATTGTCAGACCAGCAAATCGCCCCATGCTGTTTTGTTAGCCGAGGTGCTTTTGTAACTTCTTGCGAATCTTGTATCGCACCTAGAGTCGATTCACCATCCCAGGTCGCCAACAGTTCGATGGCCTCGAGAACAGCCGGGACACCGAGTTGAGACAATCGTACTTCTAAAGTCTCTGCCGTTTCATGTGCTTCAATCGGAGTGTCGACTTGAACGAGTGTCGGGCCGCCGTCGAGTTTGGGAGTCATGTGAATCACGGTGACTCCTGAATGAGAATCGCCATTAATGACCGCCCATTGGACTGGCGCTGCTCCACGATATTTAGGTAGTAAGGAACCATGTAAATTGATTCCACCCAATCGCGTTGTCGCTAATGCATCCCGACTAAGAATCTGGCCATAGTCACAAACGACCATTAGGTCAGCTCCGACTTCACCTAATTGCTGAACCACCTCGGAGTCATTGATCGAATCGGGGGCCCATACATCCAGTCCCAGATTTTCGGCGGCTTCCCGCATCGGATTCGGCGGGGGTTGTTTTCTACCGCGGGCAGGCCGAGTGGGTCGAGTGACAACCACAGGGACATCATGTCCGGCGGCCAGAATGGCTTCAAACATCGGAACAGCAAAGGGGCCTGTGCCCATGACAATCAATCGCATCGAGTTAGCACCTGCCAATTATTGACAAAACTTTGCTTCCCATTCAGCCAATTGCGCATGAACCGATGTCTCATCCGGAATTAAACCATCGGCAAGCTTTGACTGATATTCTATTTCAAAATCTTCGATCTCTGGTTGAATGGCTTGCAAACTATGCTCCACCATCCGTTCGGTAAACATAACACCGTCCAAATGATCCGTTTCATGTTGAACGACTCGGGCCATGAAATCATCGAGGTCTAGGCTGATCGCTTTACCATCAATACCGAATGCTTCAACGTGAATACTTTTGGAGCGGTTAACGGGGCCATAAACGCCGGGCAGACTCAAACATCCCTCGTCAGCCACCTCGTTGCCTGTGCCTTTGCTTATGACCGGATTAATAAAGACAAATTCTTCGCCTTCTTCACGGTCGCCGGCAGGATTTGCGACAAATAATCGCAAAGGTAAATTCACCTGATTGGCCGCCAAGCCCACGCCTTTGGCTTCGTACATTAACTCGAACATTTCAGACACGATGGCCTTTAGTTCAGCATTAATTCGAATCACTGGCTTCGATTTATACTTTAAGGTTGGATGAGGATGAGTAATGATTTCCATGAATGAACTCAAAAGGCACGACACGTTTCGGGGTCTCAATAATAAAGAGATTAGCATCGAAACTACGAATCTGAAAGTCCGGAAAGTACGTAACGGCGGCGGAAGCAATGCTGGGTGACACATCAACCCTCATGGATTGATGCTTCGCTTACATTCCCACACAACCTATAATGAACAAATCAAGAACTAGTCCAATGCAATCCTCAGCAAACTCCGCGTTTTAGTGAATTCTCCCACAGATCCAGATTCCGCTCCGCAGACTGATGCGTTATTTTCCAGTATCGAAGAGATGCCTGAAAACCAACAGGAACTGCTCTCAAATCTGAGTGACTCTGATGGCATGTTCTACTACGAAAACAACAGTAACTCGGCGTTGTTTATCTCGGTGGGAATTCACATTGCCGTTTTTGCATTACTGATCTACACCTGGAAGACTACTATCTTCAAAGGTGCTGCTGACGAGCAATCTGCCGAAGGCGGAATCGTCCTGGTAAATAACTCTGCTGAGAGTCCCACCTATCATCAGAATCCTAGTGAAGAGACTTCACAGTCCACGCAACAATCTTCTGAATCGGTTAGTGAATTAGTGGAACAAAGCACTCAACTGGATACACTCTCAAATATTCAACTTCCCGGAGGATTACCTGACGGTACAGCGGAACCGATTATCGATACCAGTGGTAGTGCCGAGAGTGCTTTACCGAGTCTCGAAGAACTGACCAATAATCAAACATCCAATGGAGGAGACTTTGGAAAAGTCGAAACGGGTGTATTTGGTATCAAAGGAAAAGGCTCGCGGTTCATTTATGTTTTCGACCGCTCAGCTTCCATGTCCGGCTACATGGGAAAGCCGATGCATGCAGCCCAGCAACAGCTACTAGCCAGCTTGACGGACCTGAAAGAAAATCATCAATTCCAGATCATCTTCTATAACGAGTATCCATCGGTCTTTAATCCGTTTCATCCCTCACCGCCTAAGCTCTTGTATGGCAATCAGATTAACCGAACCGAAGCGGTCAATTTCGTTGAAGGAATCAAACCGTCAGGACAGACCAACCATATTGCGGCACTCAAAGTAGCACTCAATATGAAACCAGATGTGATCTTCTTTCTGACCGATGCCGATGAACCCCAGCTGACAACTGACGAGCTAGCTTTCATCACAAACCGTAATGACGGAGTGGGAGCTTCGATTAACTGCATACAATTCGGAGTGGGCCGATATTTGGGAGCCAAGAATTTCCTGATGCGACTAGCTGACCTCAATGGTGGGCAATACAGCTATGTCGACTTGAATAAACTGACGCCAATACGTTAATCTTCCGTTTTGAACTCTCCCCAATAGAAAGCAATCATGGCTGCGCATACAGGATCAATTCGATGCCAGACATGGTTCTTATTTCTATTAGCCTTTCTGGCTTCGACCACGTTCTTTGCAACTAAATGCTCAGGTCAGGAAATGTCACCTGATACTGTTACGGTTTGGAACAGCAATACCAAGAAGAGTCAGAGCTATCGCGGGCGAATTGTCAGTTATGACGCCAGCGAATTGAAGCTACAGTTGGCTTCCGGGCGAGAGCAGTCCCTTCCATCTGCACAAATTACTGACATAACCAGTCGTTGGCAGGACGATTATGTCAAAGCCGAAGGTTTTGTGCAGCAACGCCGCTTTGAACGCGCCTCGATAAGCTATAAGCAAGCACTCACAGCTGAAACCCGCCCCTGGGTAAAACACCGTATTACCGCAAGATTGGTAGCCTGTGAGCAGAATGACGGAAATTGGCATAAGGCTGCGAACCAATTTTTTAACACCTTAATGAGTCAACAGGCCGATACGCCCTATTTGAGTGCGGCACCGCTCGCCTGGCATACACTCTCAGCATCCGGCGAATTATTGCATCGTGGCCGAGAGCTCATGCGATCTGCGAATGCTCTGAAGCAGCTTGTCGGAGCTAGCTGGTTGCTGACCACGCCTTACCGAGATGAAGCGATCGTCATTTTCAAACAACTGGAACAACATCAGGATAAGACGATCGCCCTGCTTGCGGTTGCACAAACCTGGCGTACCCGGATTCCACTAGCCAAGCAGGACGACTTGAAACAATGGGAGCAACTGGTCCTCCAGCTCCCCAGAGATCTTCGAGCCGGTCCGCTCCATATTCTGGCTCAGATGCAGCGCAGCCTGGGTCTACACGAAGCGGCTGTTCTAACCTGGATGAAAATTCCAATCCTCTATCCCGCCACACACCATTTGTCGGCCGAGGCTTTATACGCATCGATTCGTGAACTTATGACATTAACGCAATATTCAGAAGCGCTCATTCTCTGTAAAGAGTTTGCCAGTCGCTATTCAGATACAACTACCGGCACGCAAGCTGAGCGACTCGAATTAGATATTCGGGCTCGAATCAAGGCTCGCGACCAGATCAATCAGGAAGGAGATGCCTCGTGAGACGGTTTAACTGGTTCACCACCCTTGCCACCACAGGCCTTGTATTCGGACTCATGTTTCAAGTGTCCGCCATGGCACAAGATGCCGAGGGTAGAACGGCTCAGGTCAAAGGCTTCACAGACATCGTCTTTTCCGGTGGCATTACTGGACTGGCAATCCTGATTCTCTTGCTCTGTCTATCCTTAACCGCAGTCTACTTGGTCATTGAGCACTTATTGACCTTACGAGCCAAAGACATCATGCCGACCGATTTGGGTATTCAGTTAAGAGACCAGCTCGTAGCTGGTAAATACCGCGAAGCAGATGCACTTTGTCGTGAAAATCCATGCCTGTTAAGTTTTGTCATCAGCCACGGGTTGGGCGAAATGGAAGGAGGCTGGGAAGCCATCGAAAAAGCTATGGAAGATGCCATGGCCGAGCAATCCGCGCGTCTTTTTCGAAAAATCGAATACCTCTCGGTGATTGGTAACATTGCACCGATGGTGGGCCTGTTAGGTACGGTTACCGGAATGATCTTCGCCTTTCAGCAGGTTGCAACCACCCAGGGAGCAGCAGGTGCAGGTGACTTAGCCGAAGGTATCTATCAGGCTCTGGTCACTACGGTTGGCGGACTGATCGTTGCGATCCCGTCCTTAGGAGCTTTCGCCATCTTTCGTAACCGAGTGGATCATCTGGTTGCAGAAGCATCTTATGTTGTCCAGCACACGATCGCTCCGGTGAAACAAAGAGCGCGACATGCTTCCAAAAATACTAAAAATCCAAAGCAACCAGCAGCCCCGCCTAAAGTCAAATCACCCAAGCAGGGTTAACCACATTTTCATCTGAGATTGGTTCCGCCAAACAATGCACATTCCTAGTTACGCCAGATCGAAAGAAGTCGGCTTTAACATGACACCAATGATTGATGTCGTGTTCCTGCTGATCATTTTCTTTCTCGTATCCAGCCATTTGGCCAAACAGGAATCCCAGATGGAAATTGACTTGCCGAATGCCGTATCCGGACTGGAATCCGAAGCCAGCACGACTCCCAGAATCGTAATCAACGTAACCAGTTCCGGGCAGTTATTAATCTCTGGTCGCCGAGTCTCTGAAATCGAAGTCGAGGACCGGCTTGTTGAACATGTGCAGAATAACGGTCCCAATGTCGAAGTACGTATTCGCAGCGATCGTCAAATCCCCTTCGCACAGGTCCGGCCGGTCATGCTGGCCTGCGCCAAAATGGGTATCTGGAATGTTGCATTCTCGGTTTATCCGAATGAGGGGAGGTAGCCATGAAACGACCTTCAATATTCAATGGCTCGCGGCGGGAATTAGAAATCAAAATGACCCCCATGATCGACGTCGTCTTCCTGCTGTTAGTCTTTTTTGTGTGGACAGCCAGTTTTCATGCCGTCGAATATCTATTGCCCAGTTCACTTAGTCAAAAACAAGGCACTGGACAAACCGTGAATGTCGATGAGCCACCACCGGAGATTGAATTCGAAGACATCGTTGTACGAATTTCGTTTACCAACAATCAACCGGCTTGGGCCGTAAATGGACAACCAGTGGCAAGTCTCGCGGAAGTACGAAGTCGATTGGCCTTAGTCGCCGACATCAAAATAGATTCGCCTGTCATCCTTCACCCAGACGAAACTGTGCCGGTAGGAAACGTGATTGACGTCTACGACGCCACCCGGCTTGCCGGATTCACCCAAATTCAGTTTGCCATTGCCGAATGAAAAATCGCATCCTCCCATTTCTGGTTTTGTTCTGCTGCTGTGGCGATGCGTACGCAGATCCACAGGATGAAACCGCACTGTTGGAGGGACTGCAGCAACGAGGGCTGTTCAGTCTGGTGGAATACCAGTGTCGTTCAAAAATCAATGATCCGGCCTCATCGGCCCGAACCAGAATGGAATGGACCGTTCACCTAATCAATGCATTTTCTCAAAATGCTTTAAGGCATCCATCCGATCAACGAGAGCCTTTTTGGAAACGAGCACGAGACACTGCCGCAGACTTTATTGCCAAGCATCCCAACGATCCATTGGTGATCCCCGTCAAACTGCAAGCCGCGCTTGCACTCTCTGCCAACGGCGAACTACTCAGACTCGAGTCGACCATTTCTAAATCAGCTGGCGCTCAGCGTGAGTACTCGCGGGAACAACTAAGACTGGCCACACGTGCACTCAATGAATTGGATATAGAAATTCGCGACTTCCTCCCTCAGGTAAATCAGGAGGCAACCGAAGACCAGTTATCTCAAGCAGAATTATTATCGATCCAGCAAAACCTCCAGTACCAATTGGCTCGTACATACCGAAATCAGGCCAATACCTATGCTGACGGTACAAACGATCAAATCGCCTCCTTACAACGAGCAATAACCGCCTTAAAAAAACCACTCACTCAACTAGCCGATGAAGATCCTCTGGTAGCCAATATCTATCTGGCATTACTCGCCTGCCACCGCGAGCTCAAACAATTCGAGGAAGCAAACTCTGCTATATCGAAACTCCAAGAGCTTCCGCTAACACCGGTCACCACGCTCAAACTACGAGCGGAAAGTGTCCGACTATCACTGGACTCAGGCGATCTGGAATCTGCCTTGAAGTCGCTCGACGCGCCACTTACTTCTACAGCAACGTTGGTTCCCGAATACGACCTTGCGCACTTAGATGCTCGTATCTACTTCTGGAGTAAAGCCACCAAAGAAGAAAATCTAAAACAGGCTGAGAATTATCAGCAACAGTCGGTCCTCACCGTGAAATATATCGAGGAGCAACATGGCCCTTATTGGGGACGTGTCGCTGAACTTCGTCTTTTACGTTTTGCCGGAATGAACGGAGATAATACCAATCTGGCGGTTTTGGAACGAACGGCAGACGATCTCTACCGGAAAGAGAAGCTAACTGAAGCCATCGCCGCTTATGATGCCACAGCTGAAGCGGCACGCAATGGAGGCGATAACGACCTCGCTTTCCGAACCCTCTATAAAGCCGCCTTGATCGAACAAAAACGAGGAAACACCGAAGCGTTTATCGAACGACTCACGACGACAGGCGTCCAATTGAGAACCCATCAACAGGCCCCCGCAGTGCATATGCTGGGCATTCGGACCCTTATTGAATTGCTCAACAAAGACCCGGCTCGACAGGAAGACTTTGAAACGCTGCTGACTGAACACATCACCTATTTCGAACAGGGTAGCACGGTCGATCAGGCGGCTGTCTGGCTCGCAACCTTACAGCAACGACGCCAAAACTATGAAGAGGCCATTACGAACTACATGATCGTCCGGCCGGAATATCCAGATTACCCAACCATCATTTCCAATCTGGAGCAGTGTTGGGCTGGCCGGTTAAAAGACACTTCCAACGAGGAAATATTAACGACAGCGAAACCCTTCATCGATCACTTGCGTTCCCTAATATATGATGACTCCGATCAGCTGCCCGACCAATGGAATAAAAACAGCCGCTACGCTGCTACGGCCTTGGCTGGATTCTTGCTTACCTATTCCACAGAGAGTTACGATGCGGCTGAATCGCTATTGGCTGCGGCCAGCTCGGATGCCACGGACAAAAACTGGCTGGCGATCGCCAGCTCGCTACGTATCGTGTCACTCGCTGCACAAGGCAAGAACAACGCCGCACGTGAACACATCAACGATCTAAAGTCGAGTTCGCACGATCAATGGATGCAAATGCTAGAGCAACTTCAAACCGTCTCGACCGGCGCTCCCAAAGCAACCGGCAAGGCCATCGCACAGATGCAAATTCACCTGATTAATGAACTGACAGACCAATTAGTCGGTGTCACGCCTGACTTCAAAACCCGTTGGTACTTAATTGAGGCTGAAGCTTACATGCAGTCCGGTAATCTGAGAGAGAGCCTCGAAAAATATCAAACCCTGGCCCAAAGGAATCCTCGCCACGGTCTGATTCAACTACGTTATGCTCAGGCCCTGAGTCGCAGCGAGGAACATTTCGAATCAGGGTTGATCCAATGGAGGCGTGTCCTACAGGGAAATCCACCGAAAAGTGATCGCTGGTACGAGGCGAAATACAGTATCGCCAGTCTGTACTTGAGGGAGGGGAATCGGGAAGAAGCTCGAAAACAAATCCGGTATCTGGAGGTCACCAGTGGCTTCGGCAGCTGGGAGCAATCTTTTCAGGAACTCCTACGACAAGCTAGTCCCTAGCGAATACAGTCTCATCGCTGGCTATACCAAAGCGAGGTTGTCTCGATGAATCACTTCTTCATAGGGACACTGCCCTAAGATCTGTTGGAATTCCTCACTGCGATGTCCGCGAATTTGCTCCAACTCATCCGAATTGTAATTGGTCAAACCTCGCGCTAATTCATCTCCCGCTTCGTTACAAAGTTGAATGACGTCACCTTTGTTGAAGTGCCCTTGATGCCCGATAATCCCAATGGCCAGCAAGCTGCTTCCTTCCTGTTGGATCGCGGCACAAGCACCTTTGTCCAAAACAATCGTCCCTTGAGTTTGAGCTGAGAAACGTAACCAACGTTTCCAGGGAGACAGCGTTTTCCCCTCCGCAACAAACAGAGTGCCTAAAGATTCACCGGCCAATACACGCGTCAACACTTCGGATTCCCGCCCATTGGCAATCACCGCATTCTCGCCGGCAGATGTCACCATACGCACTGCCTGTAATTTGGAACCCATTCCGCCTGTTCCCAACCCACCAGACGATTCCTGAACATATCCGGCGATCGTCTCGTCTAAGGAAGTCACGGTCGGCACCAATTCTGAAGTGTCATCTTCGGGATTGCCAGTAAACAGACCATCGACATCCGAGAGGATGATGAGTAGCTGAGCCCCCAAGAGATTTGTCACCAGACCGGCCAATTGATCGTTGTCACCAAAGGTAGTTTGGAGTTCATCGACCGAAACAGTGTCGTTTTCATTGACCACGGGAATCACTTGCAACTCGAGCAATTCCAACAGAGTGTTACGGACATTGAGATAGCTGACACGGTCATCCAGTTCATTCGCTGTTAGCAAAACCTGAGCGGCAAGACGGCCTTGTTCCTGGAAGAGCCTTTGGTACGTTTGCATCAAATCGGTTTGCCCAACCGCGGCAATTGCCTGCAACGTCGCTACATCCGTCGGTCTGGTTTCCATGCTCAGTCGATTCATGCCGGCGCCGACAGCACCTGAACTCACCAGTACCACTTGTCGACCACTGTCAGCAATCGCGACTAACTGATTCGCCAAGGCACTCATGCGTTGCAAATCCAGTTTCCCCTGCGCGTCGGTGAGTACGCGCGTGCCAACCTTCACCACAATTTTCTCTGCGGTTGCGGTCACTTCCTGACGCAATAGATCACTCATTCAATTCACCGGGGCCATACTTATAAAGACCTGTCAACTTGGTTGACCGACCAGAAGGGGATTACAGTTTCTGACCATTCCAACGCTGGAATGCCTCGAGAGCTGGGAATTCGGGGAGTCCCAAGTCATTAAACTGTTTAGCTGTCGCCTTGTTTCGATCTTCAGCACGTTCCCAAAATTCCCGCGGATCGGACCCGGGGAACAGTGCCTCATCTTTTTGGCTTTCGTGTTTAAAGATTGCTTTTCGTTTTGTCTGTTGATGACCGGGACTCAGCGGAACGCTCAGGTCAATTTCATGAATTGCATACTCATGCCACGCTCCTCGGTATAGCAATACCTCTGGTACTTTGCATCCGCCTTCCTGAAGAACTTCAATGGCCTTGAAGATGGCTTCCGCACATACTCGGTGTGTCCCGTGAGGATCCGATAAATCCCCCGCTACAAAAATCACGTCCGGTTGAACCTTTTCCAGCAAGGAAACGATGATGGAAACATCCGCTTCGCCTACCGGATTCTTTTTCACCGTACCTGTTCTATAGAAAGGTAAATCCAGAAAATGCAAATGCTCCTCGGAGCAACCGGCAACAATCGCTCCGGCCTTTGCTTCACTCCAGCGAATCAAACCTTTAATCTTGAGGACGGCATCACTATCAGGTTCACCGGCCCGCTTATTGGCCAGATCATCCGAAACACGACGTTCGACCTCTATCGATTTCTCGTTTTCAATCCCGAACAAATGATTGTATTCCGTCACTAGGTCGGCAATACGCTGAGCGTCGTCATCAAAGACCGCAATGTTACCACTGGTCATATAGGCGATATGGGTTTGATGCCCTTCTTCGTTGAGCCGGATCAGAGTCCCGCCCATGCTAATCACATCATCGTCGGGATGTGGGCTGAAACAAATCACGGTTTGCTCTTCGGCGTCTAATACGCGATTGCAAATCGTATCCTGCACGAGATTGAAGACGCGACGAGCCAGTAGGTGCGATGGACCGTGATGACGCAATAGCTGATGTAGGTTGTGATTTCTGAAATCATCGTCATCGAGTTTCAGTAATGACTTGTTGGTCTGTTCACAGAGCCAAACCAACGCCCGAATGATCATGGTCTCGTTCCAATCCACACTTCCAAGCGTCCAGGGAGTGGCAATGGCCTCGAGTCCGCTGGCGGAAGCAGAATCTAAATATACATTTGTATTTCCATGGTCTTGAAACAAGCTGACGGGGACTTTGTTCGTAACCGGACCTTCGGCTAAAGCGCACACGACACGGGCCTTGTGCTCTCCAAGCGCCATCACAGCCACTTCACGGGATTCCATGATCGTACCCAGTCCCATCGTGATCGCCTGCGTAGGAACATTGTCTTCACCAAAGAACTCACTGGCTAGGCAAATCCGAGTCACTGGGTCGAGGACGCACATGTGCGTACGGCTGTTCGATTCTGAAAACGGCTCGTTTCCAGCGATGTGTCCGTTCGAGCCAAAACCGAGTAAGGCAAAATCAATTCCACCAACTTCCTGAATCTGCTGATCGAATTGGTCACAATAGGCCGCCATCTGACTCAATTCAATTTGGCTATCCGGTACGTGAATCTGATCCACCGGGATATTAATCAAATCAAATAGGTTGGCATGCAGTGATGCGTATATACTCTGGGGTCGTTCCTTGCCGATGCCATAGAACTCAACGGACACGAATACCACGACATTGGAAAAGTCTAAGCCTTCCTCCTGATGAAGCCGCACCAACTCCCGGTAAACTCCCTGAGGTGTCGAGCCTGGCGACAGAAGTAATACTGCCTTCCGCTGTTGCTCGCTGGCACGCCGAATGACTCCAGCAATCCTGGTAGCCACCGCTCGATTGGTCTCATCCGGAGTCACATACATCGTGACAGGCAATTTAGTATGAGGGACTAAAAAACCACTGTCGTTGGTGTCAGTCATCGTCGAATGAATCATGATGGAGCTTCTTCTCTGAAAAGCGTTTTCGGGCCGTCAAAAGGGATAAAGGAGTGACGAAGCAAGCCATGCTTCCGTCTTACTAAACTAA
Organism: uncultured Pirellulaceae bacterium; assembly: GCA_938082855.1. GTDB lineage: Bacteria > Planctomycetota > Planctomycetia > Pirellulales > Pirellulaceae > UBA721. The sequence goes on from CALKCC010000176.1 coordinate 41,448, forward strand.
TTCTAGGTTATGCACTCTAGAACGCTATGGTAGGGTGTAACGAACTTGTTTGATTCTTTGTCAGGACATGGTTCCGATTAATCCTGTTGTAAAGTCTGTACTAAATATTCCAACACAAAAGGGCCTTCATGAACGTCGTTATCTGTGATGATTACCAACATATGAGCCAACTCGCAGCTCAAGAATTCATCGATTGCCTGCAAGCAAAACCCAATGCCGTCTTAGGGTTGGCCACTGGCAGTACGCCAATTGGTGTGTACACCCATCTCATCGACCAATACAAATCAGGTTCCATCAGCTTTGCAGAAGCAACATCGTTTAATTTGGATGAGTACATCGGCTTGCATCGGGATCATCCACAAAGCTATTACTATTTCATGCACCAGCAATTATTCAACCATGTGGATCTGCCTGGGCAACGCGTTTTTGTCCCCTCCGGTGTCGAAAATGACTACGGACAATATTGTCAGTGGTACGAAGACCGCATTGTTGAAGCGGGTGGCATCGATTTGCAAATCCTGGGAATCGGGTCCGATGGCCATATTGCTTTTAATGAACCAGGTACGGTACTGGGTAGCCGCACGCATGTTACAGAATTAGACCATCAGACAATCGATGACAATGCTCGGTTCTTTGATTCCAAAGCTGACGTTCCACGCCGAGCCATTACCATGGGCGTGGCAACGATCATGGATGCACGCAAGATTATGCTGCTGGCAACAGGTGAAAACAAAGCAGCCGCCATTCGCGATGCATTAGAAGGACCGGTTGGCAGTGAATGTACCGCCAGCGCACTCCAACAGCACCCCGATGTAACCTTCTATCTTGATGCGGCGGCGGCTTCGCTGCTAACCAAAGAATAATGTCGAAAGCTTGCTTGAGTAATTATTCATCGGTAAATAGAATGACATCTCTCTTAGCTAACACACAAACATAACCCGAGGACGGTATGTTATGAGCGATTGGATCGGCCATGAGTGCGGTATTGCAGCGATACGGCTCTTAAAGCCTCTGGACTATTACATCCAGAAATACGGTACTCCTATGTACGGTATTAATAAGCTTACGCTGCTTATGGAAAAGCAACACAACCGAGGACAGGACGGAGCTGGAGCTGCCGTCATCAAACTCGACATGCCGCCCGGCGATCCCTACATCTTTCGCACTCGAAGTGCTGGCAAAAATCCGATTATGGAAGTATCCAATCGGCTGGCCAGGTCCTTTGTCGAAGCCCGGGACGCAAATCCCGAATCGTATCTAGACGGCCAGTGGGTGAAAGAAAATATCCTGTTTGCCGGTGAGTTATTGTTGGGACACCTTCGCTACGGAACGTTTGGTGGATCCGGAGAAACATTTTGTCACCCCTTCCTTCGCCAAAATAACTGGATGACTCGTAATCTGGTCATGGCTGGAAACTTTAACCTGACCAATAATACTGAGCTCTTCGAAATGTTGGTCGACCTGGGACAGCACCCAAGGAATCGAACCGATACGGTGATTGTGCTTGAGAAGATCGGGCACTTTCTAGATGAAGCCAATGACGCCATCTTTCGAAAGTACAACAAACAAAAAGTAGACCGTAAAGAGATCACTAACCACATCGTCAATGATCTCGACATCAGCATGATCCTACGGAAAGCCACCAAAGCTTTTGACGGAGGGTATGTGATGGCCGGAATGCTTGGCCACGGTGACATGTTTGTCCTTCGCGATCCAGCTGGAATCCGACCGGCCTTTTATTACAAAGATGACGAAATCGTAGCGATTGCTTCAGAACGCCCACAATTACAAACCGCGCTCAATGTCCCCATGGATGCCGTTCAGGAAGTCGATCCTGGACACGCTCTGATTGTGCGACACGACGGCAAGATTTCAAGTGAGTGTGTGAATGAACCCTTACCTCGGAAATCGTGCTCGTTCGAACGTATCTATTTTTCCCGAGGCACTGACAGTGATATTTATCGCGAGCGAAAGGAATTAGGAAGTTCACTCGCCAAGCGAGTTCTGGAACGGGTTGATTACGACCTTGAACATACCGTGTTCTCCTATATCCCCAATACCGCAGAGACCGCTTACTTCGGAATGGTCGAAGGGATCCGAAAATTCGTCACCGATAAGGTCGCTCAGTCTTTAAAGGAAGGGGCACCACAGGAAGAAATCGATCGCCTCCTCACTCTACAACCCCGCGTCGAAAAGCTGATGACGAAAGATGCAAAGCTACGTACTTTCATCACAGCCGACGCTGACCGCGAAGACCTGGTCGCCAAAGTCTACGACACGACTTATGGAATTATTGGGCCACAGGATACGTTGGTCGTCCTGGATGACTCCATTGTTCGAGGCACGACCCTACGCACTAGTATTTTGAGAATCCTTGATCGCCTGGGGATGAAGAAAGTGATCATCGTCTCTTCATCACCTCAGATCCGATTTCCTGACTGCTATGGCATCGACATGTCGAAAATGGCCGATTTTGTCGCCTTCGAAGCTGCCGTGGAGTTAATTCATGAACGTGGGCTTACCGATCTGCTCGATGAAATCTATCAAGCCTGTCTGGCAGAAGAGAAACTACCCACATCGAAATCAGTGAATCATGTAACTCGTCTGTTCGAGCCCTTTTCACCCGAGGAAATCTCTGAACGCATTGGCCAAATCCTCACGCCGAAAGACATGAACGCCGAAGTGGAGATTATTTACCAAACCATCGAAGGGCTACATCAGGCTTGCCCTAATCATACGGGAGATTGGTATTTCACCGGCGACTATCCGACGCCTGGCGGGAACCGAGTCGCCAATCGATCCTTCATCAATTTCATGGAAAATAATGACGCCCGAGCGTATTAACAATACGCACTAAGTAAGCCTGGAAAGCTGATTTACTTTCGTCGCAGCACATACAAACTGCGATAAACCGGGCGGTCATATCGACGGGTTCGTCGCTCGTAATGCGTGCGGTAATCCATATCATGCTCAGCGGGACGAGCTTCCACATCCAATGGACCCTCTAACATGGGGAATTGCTGTAACAGCTCCAACGTGGAATGGTAGTACTCTTCAACATCGGTCCAGAAATGAAATCGACCATCGTCCTTTAGTACTCGAATCACATCTTGCATGAATGGTTCGTTTAAGACTCGGCGTTTGCGGTGTTTGGACTTCCACCACGGATCCGGAAAATAAACGTGGACATCATCCACACTGCTATCTCGCAGATACTGCCTGAAAAAGAGCAGTCCGTCGCCCTGGAGCATGAATGCGTTATTCCGCCCTGCTTCGGATACCTTGGCTGCACAGTATTGGGCGTACTTCTTACGAATCTCGATGCCCAGAAAGTTTCGATCAGGGCAAACACCAGAAGCCGTGGTGATGAACAATCCCTTCCCACTACCAAGCTCGACTTCCAAAGGTACATCTGGCGTAAAGAGGGAACTAACTTCCCAGTCATCCGGCAAACGACCGATCTCGTCGTAGTAGTCCGAGTAATCCAGCGTAGGATTCAGTTTGGGTAAAGCGCGACGACCCATGAGAGTTTGATGTGTTGGGGTTACTTAGATTGGAGAGCTGCCTGTAGCTGATCGATTGGAATCGGAATTCCGCGAAGGATTCCTTCCACAGCCAGGTTCCCGTTGACGACACCTTGGAACTGACAAACCACCATGCGGTTTCGTCGAGCTTTAATTAGCTTGCACATGATAATCAGACGATCTCCCGGAGTGACCGGGTCACGAAATCGGACTTCATCTAATCCACCAAAGCCCAGCATGTCGGCACCCAACATGTCGTTCTTCTGACAGAAAAAGCTGCAGGCCTGAGCACATGCTTCCAGCATGACCACGCCCGGCATCAAGGGCATGTTTGGCATATGGCCACGAGTCCAGAAATCCTCGTCGGTGATATCCTTGTAGGCCACCGCTACGCCCTCATCCATGTTTTCATACAATACTCCCGTCAACTGCTCCATTTCGAAACGCTGCGGGTTGTATTTGCGGATTTCATCGAGATCCGCGATCGGGCTGGTTAAATCGATCGAATCCAGATCGACGAGTAATTCTTTCTCAGGCAAGATGCGTCATCCTTAAAACTAATTCGTCTTTGAAAGTCGAAAATTAAGTCTTGATATGCTTACGCTTTGCCTTGCGAGCCTTGGAGCTTGCTGGTCGACGACCGTGATTCGCTTTTTTGATTTTGTGATTTGGTTTTGCCATTATCTTTTCCGCGGGATAAGTTTTTGCCAAGTAACAACAAGTAACAATTAGGATGACCATAGATAGTCATCGTTCATTCGTTGTCATGAATTCTTTAACCTATCACGCACCCTGCTAGTTGCAAAGGCCGAAATAGTCGATGTTCAGCTTCATTCGACCTGCGCTGGTGCTAACTAAGAGTCGGCAGGCTATACTGAATTTCCTAACCCTGTTATGTATTCCTTTATTCCTTAGAGACTGATCTTCGCTGATGTATTTTCGAATGGCTAAACGCTTGTTATTTAATACCAACAAGCGACTCTTGTGGAATCTGGCTTACAAAGCCGGCTTCAAAGGTATTCGCGCCGTTCAAAAACATAAAAAGCGCTTGAAACGTGGAGACTTCTTCCCACCGTTTTTGTACATCTCTATCATCAACAGCTGTAATCTGCGTTGCCAGGGATGCTGGGTCGATGTGGCCGCCAAACAGGAAAAAATCGATGTCGGCAAAATGAATGACATCATTGGACAGGCCAAAGAAATGGGTAACTCCTTTTTCGGCCTGCTCGGAGGAGAGCCATTCCTGCACAAAGAGATTTTGCAAATTCTCGAAGACAATCGTGATGTCTACTTCCAGATCTTTACCAACGGACATTTCATTACGCCTGAAGTGGCCAAAGAGCTCAATCGCTTGGGTAACGCCACACCGCTAATTAGCGTGGAAGGCACGGAGATTGTCTCCAACGAAAGACGGGGGAAACTGCAGGTACTCAATGACACCATGGAAGGACTTCATAACTGTCTCGACGCGGGACTGCTTACCGGGGTCTGTACAAGTGTCTGCCAGACCAACTATGAGGACCTGGTCAATGATGCCTGGATTGATCGGCTCATTGAGTTGGGAGTCATGTATGGCTGGTTCCATATCTATCGCCCCGTCGGTCCGGATGCCTGCCCCGAATTGGCACTGACTCCGGAACAACAATACAACGTACGTAAATTCGTCGTCGAAACTCGATCTCGAAAACCAATCGTCATGATCGATGCCTATCACGATGGTGATGGGAATGCACTTTGTCCCGCTGCCACTGGCTTCACCCATCACATCAGCCCGTGGGGAGACATCGAGCCCTGCCCTATTATTCAGTTTTCAAAGGAATCCATTTACGACGACCGTCCTCTCAAGGAAGTCTTCAATGAATCTGAGTTCCTGACAGACTTCAGGAAAGTCGCCGCTGAAAGTACTCGTGGCTGTATCATTTTGGAGCGGCCAGACTTGCTCAAGGACCTTGCTGAACGGCACGGTGCCAAGGACACCACGATTCGCGGAGAAGCAGTACAAGAATTGGACGATATGGAAATCCGTCCTTCACAATACAATCCAGGGAAGGAAGTGCCTGAAAAGAATCTGGCATATCGCTTAGCCAAAAAATTCTGGTTTAACGATTACGGAGCCTATTCAAAACATTTTCAGGCCGATAATTGGATCGATACCAGAACGGAAAATCCCCAAAAGCCCGGGTAACCTTATGTCTATTAATGTCACTTGCCAATGTGGTGCCTCGTTTGCTGTGCCGGAACAATTTGCCGGTCGACAGGCAGCCTGTCCAAAATGTAAACAACCGCTTACGATTCCTCAGACGCCGCCAACCGCGACGCCACCCCAACAGGTTCCACCTCCAGCAACGGCTGTCTCCCCAACACCCCCAGCAGCGCCAGCACCTCCAGCACCTCCAGTTGCTCCGGTACCGCCCGTAGCTAGTGCACCCGTGCAGCCACCTCAAGCAGCTCCATTGCCCCCAACACCTGCTGCCCCATTCACTCCGCAAGCTGCCGCTCCGCAGCCAGCAGCTCCGGTCATACCACAAGCCGGACCGCCAGTTCCACCAGCCCCTTCGGCTCCCGTTGCCCCGACACCTGTGAACGCTTTGCCTCCAGTAGCTGCAGCACCAGTACAGCCACCGGCAAGCCCGTTTCAAATCAATACCGAATCAGCTCAACCAGCAGGACGTCCTGCCACCACTGGCGAACCCGTTCGCCGAAGGACAAATAGCAAGAAGTCGAATCGCAACGTCATGCTTGGAATCTGTGGTGCGTCACTGGTCATTATTGCTGCCGGGCTAACGGTCTTCTTCTTAAACCAAGAGGACGACAACAACTTCACCGCCTCCAATAACAATGGCTCGACCGATACCACCATTCCGGTTGAAACCAGTCAGGCGTCCATGGTGACCGAAGCTGAAGCTCAGGTAGCCATCAACGCCATCAATAATGGTCTGGATAATACCGGCGCCGATGTAATGGGAAGCCTGATTGATATCGCTGCCATGTGTGATATCGCTCTTAAACCTTACACATCTGATTCCAACGGTGCCCAAATGAATGCGGCAAAGAATAGTTTCCAAATTGGCGTCTCGGAAGGTTTTACCGAATCCGTTGTCGGTGAAATCGATACCGCCATTTACGGTGGTACGGATGAATTTGGTCAGGAAGTCGGAGGCGGAGGTGACTATGTATTCCTTAAATTCCGAGAACTTGACGGCTATAAGACGGCACTCTTCCGCTTCACCTTAGGAGGCGATGAAGGTGGAATTAATTACCACGAACTGATGTTTGCAAAGGTCAACGGCCAAACAAAAATCGTTGATATCTTTGTCTTCACTACCGGTGAAAGAATGTCGCAAACGCTGCGACGCGCTTTCCTGCCACTCGCCACACAAATCGATCAATCTGCCATTTCAAGATTGCTTGGCGGCTCACAGGTTGATGAAATCAATCAAATGCTGAATATCAGCGAGTCGATCCAAGCGGGCAATTATCAACTACTATTAACCCAATACGACCAGCTTCCTGCAAAGCTTAAGCAGGATAAGAATATGCTGATGAATCGTATCAATGCGGCCTCGATGCTGATGAGCTTCGATAATCTTGGCAATGTAGTCAATGGCCAACCTTATCTGGACGCATTAGAGGACCTGCAGAAATTCCACCCTACAGATAAATCCTTACCGATTCTGATGATCGATTACCATCTCCTGAGTGATGACCTTGATGGAACACTCAAGGCCATTGAGCAACTCGATGGGCATGTCGGCGGAGACCCTTATCTACATGTACTGAAATCGGACTCATGTTATTCCTTTGAAGAATACGACAGAGCGAAACAGTTCCTCGCAAAAGCGATCGAAGCTGATCCGAACATGTCCGATGCTTACCTGTCTCAAATTGACTTAGCCTTTATCGACGATGATTACGACTCAATTCTCGAGGCTCTGAAACGTCTGCATGATCTTGGTGTTGTGATGAATCTGAGTGCTGTGCCGGAATTTCGGCCGTTTGCTTCCAGTCCTCAATTTGATGAGTACTTTGAGTACGTCTCTCAATAAATGGAAAGCCCATCCTCATCAAGTCACTCGCAGTTTTCCTTAGACCAACTGCAGGCTGCGTCTCAAAAGGCCATGACCAGGCTTTTGGAAGACCGTAAGTCGCAGGTCTTTTGGGAAGGTGAGTTAGCCACCTCGGCACTATCGACTGCCACCGCCATTAGTGCGCTCGCATTACTACAAAAACACTATCCCCGTAAT
>CALKCC010000177.1 GCA_938082855.1 uncultured Pirellulaceae bacterium
GTCCGGTAAGGCTTCCTGTACCCGTTCCAACTTCCAATGCAATATCTTGCTCGGTGAGGTTGGCGGAATCGGCAATCATGTTGACCAGATTTAAATCGATGAGGAAATTCTGGCCGAACTTCGAGACCGGTCGTATTCCGGCTTCTTCCATTCGTTGTTTCAAAAATGTTGATGTTTGACGATTAACCATATTGGTGGCTTACTTAAGATTCCGAGGAAGAGGGGAAGTCGGTAATAGGAGCTGTGTTGTTTTGGTCAGCATCACGATTTGTGAGCGGAGAGGAGTTGGGCCAAGCGGACATTTGTTGTTCGACGTATTTGGCCAGTAAGTCGGTTTCCAGATTAACCGGGTCGCCAATCTGTAAGGCGCCGAGCGTCGTGACCTGAAGCGTGTGGGGGATTAGTGCGACGCTGAATCGCTCTGATTCAACATCGACCAGTGTCAAACTGACTCCTTCCACCGTGATCGATCCTTTGGGAGCCATTTGCCGAGTAAGCTTTGCGGGGACTTTAAACCACAGGGTTGACCATTCCTGCTCGTCCAGTCGTTCGTCAAGCGTTCCGACTCCATCGACATGCCCGGTAACCAAATGACCTCCCAGACGGTCGCCGACTTGTAACGATCGTTCTAGGTTGATAGCGTCTCCAACTCGTTTAATGCCCAAGCTGGTTTTGGCCAGCGTTTCAGGTCCAGCCTCAAACGTTAAGCACCCGTTATTAATCTCAATGACAGTCAGGCAGCACCCGTTGTTGGCGATGCTGTCACCGATGTTTACTCCTTCAGCCAACTCCTGAGCATCTACTACCAGACGCATGCCTGGTCCTTGCGGCTCAAGCGAAGTAATTTTTCCGGTCGCTTCGACTAAACCGGTAAACATGTCAGGCTCCTGAAGGGGATCAGTGGGAATCACATAGTGAAAGAGAGTGTTTGTTTATTCTACTTTGGCGTGTTGGATTGGAAACCGCAAAAGCTCGAGCCGCGAATTTGCAGACCAGCGGATTTTTGAAGGACTCAACGACGCAGCAGCTAAGGTGAAGGTTGCCGGAGACTACGCCTAGTCAAAATCCAAGCCATCGGACACAATACTACATATAGTACTCGGCTTATCAGGGCTGAGTGAACCATACAATCATTTGCCAAAAACACTTTCAAAACAGGAATGCAACGAATGAGTTACATCACTGACATTAAAGGCCGTCAAATTCTCGATAGCCGTGGAAACCCAACGGTCGAAGTCGACGTGATATTAGCCGACGGGTCCTTTGGTCGGGCTGCCGTGCCAAGTGGAGCAAGTACAGGAGCTCATGAAGCCTGGGAAGCACGCGACGGCGATGCCTCTGTTTACTTGGGAAAAGGCGTTCTGAAAGCCGTTGATAATATCAACACGTCCATTGCAGAAGCATTGCAAGGATATGATGCGTTAGATCAGCAGGCCGTTGACCGAGCCATGATCGAACTCGATGGGACTGCGAATAAGAGTAATCTCGGAGCCAATGCTATTCTGGGCGTCTCGTTGGCTGTAGCGAAGGCAGCTGCGGATGCAACCGGTCAGCCGTTGTATCGATATCTGGGTGGTACAGCTGCACAAATGCTGCCAGCCCCAATGATGAACATCCTTAACGGAGGTGAACACGCAGACAATTCAGTCGATGTTCAGGAATTCATGGTAATGCCTTTAGGTTTTACCCAGTTTTCTGAAGCACTACGTTGCGGTTGTGAAATCTTCCACACATTGAAAAAAGTACTACATGGCAAAGGCTTGAATACCGCTGTTGGAGATGAAGGTGGATTTGCTCCCGACCTTGGCAGTAATCGTGAAGCACTTGACCTCATCATGGAAGCCATCGATATTGCCGGCTACAAGGCTGGCGAACAGGTCTCGATCGCATTAGATGTCGCCTCGACGGAATTCTACAATGCTGAAGCGGGTACCTATAAGTTTGACGGCAATGATCTAAGTACGGCTGATATGGTTGGCCTGCTTCAGGATTGGTCAGCGAATTACCCTATCTGCTCGATTGAAGACGGTTGTGCAGAAGACGATTGGGATGGCTGGAAGCAACTAACAGATGCCGTTGGTAGCAGTGTACAGTTGGTTGGCGACGATCTGTTTGTAACCAATACTGAGCGATTGCAACGCGGGATTGATGAAGGAATTGCGAATAGCATCCTGATCAAGGTTAATCAAATCGGAACGTTAACGGAAACCATCAACGCGATTCAGCTTGCCGACCGAGCTGGGTATAGCAGTGTGTCGAGCCACCGTTCGGGCGAAACAGAGGATAGCACGATTGCAGATTTGGCAGTCGCACTAAACACCGGTCAGATTAAGACTGGTTCAGCCTCACGTTCAGATCGTATGGCAAAATACAACCAACTGTTGCGAATCGAAGAGGAACTTGGTGACACCGCTATTTATGGTGGTCCCTTCTTTCCAGGGAAATAAGGGTTCGGTTGCCTAACCGACTTTCGATTGTTGAAAACAGAGATGAGTCATCGTCCACTTGGATGATGACTCATTTTTTTGTGCCTTTTGAAGTACGGCTTGGTTGAGGGAAGGACTTTATTGCGCGATACGTAAGCTAAACCATTGTCATGGATTGGTGTTTTTTAGATAATAACAGCATGGAAAAGAATCCGACTCACAACCAGATTGCACTTACCCGACGAGATATGCTCAAAGTCGGTGCCATTACACTTGGGGCCACTCCTACAGCATTTAGCCCCTGGGCTCGTCAGGTACAAGCAACAGCTCTGCCTGCTAAAGGGAAAGCTGAAAGCGTGTTAGTACTTTGGATGGCTGGTGGTGTCACGCAGTTCGAGTCGTTCGATCCAAAAATGGAAGCCCCGCTTGAGATTCGCGGAAAGCTTCAGGATGTACAAACCAGTTTGCCAGGAGTGCGTTTCGGCGACACGATGGCTGAGATGTCGAAGATCGCTCATAAGATTAGCGTGATTCGTAGTTTTTCACACCACAGCAACGACCATTTAATCAGTCAGGTAATGACACTTAGTGGCCGAGTGGTGGGACGGAATGAGTTGTTTAGCGAGCCTAATATCGGTTCCATCGTTTCTCATGTCCATGGCCCACGAAATGGATTGCCAGGTTACATCTGCCTCCCAGGAATCACTCGACCCGGCCCCCCACCGTATAACTTTTTTAAGAGTGGGTGGATGGGCAACCAATATCTGCCGTATTGCGTGGGCGGATTGCCGGAGGAACCAGATTTTACTGTCGGCGAAAAATTGGATGACCCTCCGGCGGAATTTGAGGAAGACTTGATTCCTAAATCTCTGGCGCTGACCAAAGACGTTCCGCTTGCCAGACTGACACGTCGAGCGTCACTTCGGCAGCAGTTCGATCAGGCCTTAAAGAGTCTGGATAAAGATCAGCAGTTGGTGGCAGCCGAATCGAAATACAAAGGTGCCTTAAGAATGCTTTCGACCAATGCATTACGGGAAGCCTTTGATATCTATCAGGAAACTGATACGGTGCGTGATACCTATGGTAAGACAAAGTTAGGCGGTCGCTGTCTGATGGCTCGCCGATTGGTCGAAGCCGGCGCACCGTTTATAGTGCTCGACTATGGATACGATTCGGACTACGGAAATATCTGGGATAACCATAACGCTCCCAGTCAGAATCACCCTCCCATCCAGGACATGGTTAAGCGAGGTTATCATTTGGCGGGAATGGATAAAGCTTTCGCTGCTTTGATAAATGATATGGAACAGCGTGGTCTACTGGAAAAGACACTGGTTGTTTTTCTGACTGAATTTGGACGCACTCCAAAAATAAACGCCAATGGCGGACGCGATCACTGGGGAGCGGCAGGTTCGTTGTTTGTAACCGGAGCCGGCGTGAAGACTGGGCAGGTTATTGGAGCGACGGATAAAACAGGTTCTGAAGTCACCACGCGTCCCTACTCGCCCTCAGATATAGCCGCCACCATGTTTCATTCTCTGGGGATCGATCATCACGCCTTTGTGAATGACTTCCAGGGACGCCCACGGCCTATTCTGGATGCCGGAGAACCGGTCGCCGAATTGTTCTAGGTCGTTCTATAGGGCTTACTCGGTTGGGCCTAATCTATTCGATATAGATGATACGCGTGTTGAGCATGGCTGCTCGGACTTCACGAACTCGTTGTTGCGAAACCGATGTGTTTGTTAGTCCCAGCACCTTCAAGTGGTGCATCTGGCTGAGGCCGTCCAGTGCTACATCGGTAATCTGAGTTTCGCTTAGGTCGAGTGTTTCCAACGAGGTCAGCGTTTGCAGGACACCGACGGCGGCATCACTAATGGCCGTTGCCTTCAGGTTTAATTCCACCAGTTTCGATTGCCCTTCGAGTTTGGAGACGAATAGGTCGTCGATCGCTGTGCCACCGCCACTAACATCAATCGTGTGCAATAGGCCACTCTTATACTGACGTGACACGCCACCGAGTTGTTGTATTTGAGAGCGACTGATCAGGTTGGGATTTGTCATCGTGGTGGGCTGATAGTGAAGTCAATGAAGCTGAGTTTATGGTGGTGTTAAGGTTTAACGGCTGAACTCATTTTACATGGTGTGAGACTTCTATCGGGAATTGAAGGAAACATTGTTTATTGGCTGTTGCAATGCCGAAGGTAAAGAGACAGGCGGGAATCTCCTGAGCATGAGAACCATTGGAATGCGTTTAAGTGCTTAAAGTAGGTGTTTTTGCCTTCTGTGGACCTTCCAGGGATTGGTTGGAATACAGTTGTTTGTTGTAGTTCGCACAGGGATTCGTGCGGGTACTTAGTAGGTTGTAGTGGTTATAACGGTTAAGCCTTGATGAATTGCCGGAAAAAGCAATTGCTTGAGGGGGCTGTTTGCCAGATTTACGACCTCGTGTTAGTCTGAAATCTCGGGAGCTGAAGGAGCAGTTAGTAGTTTCTTGAATGGAATTCTAAATACCGAGATAGTGAAATATTGGCGTTGGAGTTAATGCGGTGAATTTAGATCGCTTATTTGCCCCTTACAAGCCCATCGAAACCCATCTCGTCGATTCCCTGGAATACTGGGGAAGCGAACGACCTGATCAGGTGGCATATACATTCCTGGTCGACGGTGAAGAGGACGAATTGCAAATCACTTATGCAGAACTTAGAGATTCTGCACGAGCGATCGCTGCGCGTTTACAGGAAACAGGTCCTGTTAAGGGCGAGCGAGTGTTATTGCTCTACCACCCGGGAATGGAGTTCATTAAGGGCTTTTTGGGTTGTTTGTATGCGGGCGCGATAGCTGTACCGGCATACCCTCCTCGTCGAAATCGCAAAATGAATCGAATTGATTCGATTGCGGATGATGCCAAACCTAAGGTTGTGTTTGCCACCAAAGACGTGCTCGATCGTTCTGAGCACATTCTCGAGGATAGTCCTCGGCTAAGAGCAGCTCAGTGGATTGCAACCGAAGAGATTCCATTGGAAAAGAGCTCTGATTGGCAGAATCCTGAGATCGAAAAAGACGACCTAGCCTTCTTGCAATACACATCCGGCTCGACGGGAACTCCTAAGGGAGTCATGATTTCGCACGGCAATATGCTGGCGAACCTGCAGATGATCACCTATGCCTTTGATCTGAGCTGGAAATCACGCGGTCTCAGCTGGTTGCCTGCTTATCACGATATGGGGCTGATTGGCGGACTGTTAGCTCCGCTATACACGAGTTGCTTCTGTGTCTTTATGTCGCCGATGGCATTCCTGCAGAAACCAATTCGTTGGCTTAAAGCCATTTCACGATACAAAATTACGATTTCCGGTGGCCCTAACTTTGCCTACGACCTCTGCTCGCAACAGATTACCGAAGAGCAGATGGAGGGTTTAGATCTCAGCAGCTGGCGTTTGGCTTATAACGGAGCCGAGCCGATTCGATCGTCGACTCTAAGTGACTTCTCACGTAAGTTCGAAACGGTTGGATTTGATTCACAAGTCTTCTATCCATGCTATGGTATGGCCGAAGCGACACTGATCGTCACTGGAAAAGTTGTCACCGAAAAGCCAACGTTGAAATCATTTGATAATGATTCATTGCACGAACACCGAGTCGTGCCGGTCAGTCCGGATGCTCGTGGAGCACGAACTTTAGTTGGGTGTGGACATGTATTCCCCAATGAAGATGTTGCGATCGTGGATTCCCAAACCTATAAGCGACTGCCTTCAGGTGAAGTCGGGGAAATTTGGGTGAATAGCCCGAGTGTCGGACGTGGCTATTGGGATAAACCTGCTCTGTCTCAACAGACGTTTGAAGCCAAATTGGCTGATAGCCAAACCGGTCCCTTCCTGCGTACTGGAGACCTGGGATTTGTTCAGGGTGACGATCTCTTTGTGACAGGGCGTCTCAAGGACTTGATTATTATTCGAGGAGTCAATCGGTACCCTCAGGATATTGAACTCACAGTAGAACGCTCGAGTAACCGTTTGCAAAACGGTGCCGTAGGATGTTTTGCTGTCGATATCGAAGGCCGCGAACGTCTCATTGTTGTCGCCGAAACAGAACGGAAACGGCGTGAAGACTGGAGCGATGTCATTCAGGCAATTCGTCATGATGTGACCGCCGAGCATGATGTTCCACCGGACGGTATTGTACTGGTTCGCTTTGGATCGATTCCAAAGACTTCCAGTGGTAAGATTCAGCGACATGCGTGTCGCAATAGCTTCTTGGATGGTTCTTTGAAGACAATTGCATCCTGGTTGGCATGGGAAGATAGCAATCCTGCACAGGTTGTTGTTACGAAATCTGCTACTCAGACCGATGTCGCAGTCGACGGCGATGTGCCCCCTGCTCTGCTTGAACTCGTAATGGGAAAAGTACGTGAAGTGGCACGAGAACGTGCCGGAGAACTTTCTGGCCAGACGAATATTGTCACTGACCTGGGACTCGATTCTCTAGAGCGTCTTCAGATCGCCAACTCGATTGAGGAAATATTTGGCAAGCGGTTCCCAGAAGAAGTTTTACAGGAAATTGAAACAGTGGCTCAGGTAGCCAATGCTGTTCAAGAACACTTTGGCGACATTTCGGCGCAACTTGGACAGGTTTCTCAGAAACCAACAAGTTCACGAAGTACTCGGGCGGAGATTCCTGAGTCAGACTATAGTTTTGCGTTGATGCCTGAGTATGTGCGACTACAAAAGACTAAGAAGTTGTTGGCATCGACTGGATTGCCAAATCCATACTTTAGTGTGCATGAGTCGGTAACCAACGATACGACCACCATTGGTGGCCGCGAAATGCTTAGTTGGTCAAGTTATAACTATCTCGGAATGTCGGGAGATCCGGCCGTCGTCAAGGCTTCTCAGGAAGCTGTTGAGAAATACGGGACGAGTGTTTCGGCCAGTCGTTTAGTTTCTGGCGAAAAGCCGATCCACCGAGAGTTGGAACAAGGGATTGCTGATTTCATTGGTGTGGAAGATTCCATCACTTATGTCGGTGGACATTCGACCAACGAATCCACCATCGGCCACCTGTTTGGTTCAGGCGACCTGATCGTTCACGACAGTTTGTCTCACAATAGTATTATTCAAGGCTCCATCCTATCCGGGGCACGTCGACGACCATTTAAGCATAACGATTGGCAGGAATTGGACGAAATTCTCAGTGAAGTTCGTCACGAGTATCGCCGAGTGTTGGTGGTGGTTGAAGGCGTCTATAGTATGGATGGTGACTTCCCTGACCTGCCGAAGTTTATCGAGGTTAAGAAGCGACATCGCGCATTCCTGATGGTGGACGAAGCTCACTCGATTGGAACCATGGGTGAACACGGCCGTGGTATCAGCGAACACTTTGGAGTGGACGCGCGGGAAGTAGACATCTGGATGGGCACGCTGAGTAAGACCTTTGGTAGTTGCGGCGGGTATATCGCCGGAACCAAAGAACTCGTCGAGTATCTGAAATACACCTCACCAGGATTCGTTTACAGTGTTGGATTGTCGCCAGCAAATGCTGCTGCCGCCTTAGCGGCGTTGCGAGTGCTGGAAGATGAGCCAGAGCGAGTTGCACGAGTTCAGCATAATAGTCGTTTCTTCCTCCAGGAAGCACGGAAACGAGGATTGGATACGGGGCTTGGTAATAATACGCCAGTTGTGCCTGTGATCATCGGGAATTCCTTACACGCTCTACAATTGTCTCACCAACTGTTTGAGCGTGCGATCAACGTACAACCGATTCTCTATCCCGCTGTGGAAGAAGCTGCCGCAAGATTACGGTTCTTTATCTCTTCCACACATACGGAAGAACAGATCATTCAAACAGTTCAGGCTGTTGCTGAAGAAGTGGAAAAGATTGATCCGGCTTACTTGAAATTTGAATCCGGACCAACCCAAATAGCCAATAGTGTTCAGCGAACTGAAATGTAGAGTCTCGTATCGAGAGTGGACTGCTCAGAAAGATACTATTTCACTACAGCTAGAAGCGCAATAAAAAAAGGCCGTCAGTAATGACGGCCTTTTTTTATTGGTTGGCTAGATTATCGATTCAAAGTGATTCCGAAATTGAATCCATAACTTAGGAATCGATCATCGCGTTCATCGCCTCGCCCGATTCCCTTTCCGTAGTTGAGAACATTGAATCCCATCCTGGCGGATAAGTCGCGAGTAATGGTATAGGCTGCTTCGCCTCTGAACTCACCACCCCATACAAAGGTGTTGTCACTATCCCAAGTGATGGTTTCTGTACGCGTTTGTGAATCCGGCTCGTTGCCCGTTCCCACATCGACTTGTGTGACTTCTCTTAATTCACGGCTGCGAATCTGCTGGTTATTGTTCATTGCAAAGAATCGTAGCTCTCCGGACATCAACCATCGGCTTTGTTGGTGGTACCAGCGTAGCCCCAATTGACCGCCGAACATATCGTTGTTGCGGACTCCCTGCTGGAGAATATACTCTTCCAAGGCAGCGTCATCAGGTTGTGGAGATGTTGGGTCGTTAGGATCAGGAATC
>CALKCC010000178.1 GCA_938082855.1 uncultured Pirellulaceae bacterium
TTTTTCAAGGTCTAGGCGACCGTTAAAGGTGTCATCCATGAATTTGCCGAGTTGTTTTAAATTCATTTTGCCGCCCATGTACTTAACGAGTGACTCAAAGTTCGGCTTGCCGTGGACCAGTGAGTTAAATGCCCAGCGAGGATTCATGAACATCTGCATGATGTTGGCGAGCGTCATCTTGGGTGGCATGGCCAAACCATTTCGGATATCACGCGGTCGGTACCCAAACGTGGGAACATCTGCCAAGGCTACGAGGACGTCATAACTGTTAGCCTTTGCTCGGTCGAGAATGTCAAACAGGATGGCGTCCTCGGCAGGGTAATAGAGTTGAAACCAGGCTTTGCCGTCGGTTTCTTTGGCAATCGTTTCAATCGATGCGGTGGTCACCGTACTGAGGATGAAAGGAATGTTATGACGCCGAGCCGCGCGAGCGAGAATTACGGGAGAGTTGGGCCACATGAGCCCTTGCAGCCCTACTGGAGCTACGCCGAATGGAGCACTATATTCCTGGCCAAATAGCGTTGTCCCGATGTTATAGGCGGGGGGTGGTGTCAGGTAACGTGGTTCAAGCTCGACCTTTTGAATGTCGGACATGTTCTTGTCCAGATTGACATCCTCATTGCAGCCTCCATCGAGGTATTCAAATGCAAACTTTGGCATTCGTTGAAATGCTCGTTGCCGTAGGTCTTCGGTGGCTGGATAGCGCGAGTCGAAATCCTGCATTGATTCCTGAGGTGTCATAGATCATTCCGTGCTTTGTGTTTTGGTGTGACTTGTTGAAATCTATTTTATGCACAGCAACGGAAGGTGGTAGATAGGCAGTGGAAAAAACAGAATGGTGTTATGAAGAAGTCGCCACTAGGTGAATCACAAAGGGGTTACGAATTAGTTACAATGACTCTATTCAATTACCCCTATTTATTGGTCATATAAAGGTTCATTTAAATGAACGTCAGAAGTCAGTTGTTCTGTATTTGTGTCTTGGCTCTAATTTTCGTTTCGAACATTGCAAATGGGCAGGAATTTGAAAGTCTGTTCAATGGCAAGGATTTGTCCGGCTGGGTAGGGGATAAAGACTTGTGGAGTGTTCAGGATGGCGCGATCACAGGAGTCACCTCGAAAGAGGCTCCAATTCCTCACAACAAATTCCTGATTTGGGACGGTGAGGTTGAGGACTTCACGTTTCGTGCTCAATTTCGGTTAATTGGGAATAACAACTCAGGCGTGCAATATCGCAGTCAGCGTTTTGGTGAAGACAATGCTTTTCGCGTGAGAGGCTATCAAGCAGATATCCATGGAAACCCGCCCTATACGGGGATGCTCTATGACGAAGGTGGACGAGGCATTGTTGCTCAACGGGGACAAAAGGTAACTGTCAATAAAGATGGCAAGTCTGAAGTCACCGACACGACCACGAAAGTAATTAAAGAAGATCTTACTAAATGGACGACGATAGAAATCACTTGCGTTGGCAATCGTCTGATCCATAAGATCAATGGGCGTGTCACGGTTGATATTACCGACAATGACGAAAAGAACCGTGAATTCAAAGGCGTGTTGGCTTTGCAGATTCATGCGGGTGCGCCGATGACGATCCAGTTCAAAGACTTGCAGCTGAAGAAACTCGCAAAAAAAAAGTAGCTAAGGCAACTCCTCAATGGGTTTGGGTAGGCCCCTACGTTACGACTTCTGAAAATCAGAAGGTCTTTCTTCGAAGAAACGTGTTGGTGCCAGGCGGGCGATTTGGTGGCGCAAAGCTTACCTTTGCCTGTGATAATCAATGCTCCGTCTTTATTAATGGCACGAAGGTCGGTGAGAATACCGATTTCAATAATCCTAGCGGTAAGGAAGTGAAGGATTATCTTAAACGCGGTAATAATGTTATTGCCGTGGTTGCTGCTAACGCAGAAGCCGAGGGGCCTGCGGGGTTCATCGCCCGCTTAGATCTAGAGTTAGACACGCAAAGCCCAAGGATCGTAACTGATGAGTCCTGGGTAGGAGGCCTGAAAGAAGTTCCCGGTTGGAAGACCGCTCTCAAGGCACCAGAGGAGTATAAAGCAGTCACTGCAATTGCTCAGCTCGGCGGCGGGGCTTGGACGGGTGTGACAGAAAAGGTTTTCGATTCTGCGTTACCTTTGAAAGAGGTTGAGGCCACGCCCACAGACGGGTTGATTGTCGCCAAGGGCTTTAAGGTTGAACTGCTGTATGACGTCCCCAAGGATGTGCAAGGATCCTGGGTCAATATGTGCTCATTGCCAAATGGAGAGTTGATTGTTTCCGATCAATATGGAAGTCTCTACCGGGTAACTCCACCAGGGATTGGTCAGCCAGCGACGGACACGCAGGTGTCGAGGCTCGACATTGAATTAGGGCGTGCACACGGTCTGCTGTGGGCATTTGATTCACTGTACGTCATGGTCAATGGTGGCAATCAATATAAATCCGGGTTGTATCGTGTGAAGGATACGAACGGTGATGGAGCGTTTGATGATGTGCAGCTTTTGCGTGAAATTAGTGGCGGCGGAGAGCACGGGCCTCATGCGATCCTAGCTCATCCAGATGGGAAGAATCTGGTAGTGGTTTGTGGTAATAGCACCAAATTGACTGCGATGGATAGCTCACGCGTACCGCTTGTCTGGGATGAAGACTTACTTCATGAACGCACTTATGGACGAGGGTTTATGCGAGGTGTGCCCGCGCCAGGAGGTTGGATCGCCAAGGTAGATCCTGAGGGGAATAACTGGGAGCTAATAGCAACGGGATTTCGAAATCAGTTCGACGCAGCGTTTGACAGCGAAGGTGAATTGTTTGCTTATGACGCTGATATGGAATGGGATGTGAATACTCCGTGGTACCGCCCAACCCGGATTTGTCATGTGATCAGTGGAGCTGAATTTGGCTGGAGGAATGGATCTGGCAAGTGGCCAGTTTATTTCCCAGATAGTGTGCCGCCTGTCGTCAACGTAGGCCCTGGGTCACCGACCGGCGTGTGTTTCGGTTACGGTACGAAATTTCCTTCCAAATACCAAAATGCTTTGTTCGCCTGTGACTGGAGTTACGGAAAACTCTATGCAGTTCACTTGAATCCGGATGGAAGTACCTATAGCGGGGAATTGGAGGAGTTCGTAGCGGGTACTCCATTGCCATTGACCGACGTTGTAGTCGGTACCCAGGACGGAGCGTTGTACTTCACGATTGGAGGGCGGAGGACGAAATCTGGACTTTATCGAGTTACCTATCATGGTGACGAGCAAGCGACCTCTCATGCCGTTGCTGCCAAGGAACTAGCGTTGAGGAAACAGCGTAGAGCGATTGAAGCATTCCATCGTCCTATTGGCGAGGAGGCCGTTGGAAAGGCCATTCCGACTCTTGAGAGTAGTGACCGTGCTTTGCGGTTTGCCAGTCGTGTAGCACTCGAACATCAGCCTGTGGAGTTGTGGCAAGATAAAATTCTAATGCACTCCAGCGACCAGGTCGCACTTAACGGCATGCTGGGACTAACAAGAGTTGGTGCCCCATCGCTTAAGCCTGCAATCTTAAAGCGACTCTATGACATTCCCTATGCTCAACTCAATGCGACTCAGAAAATCCTCTGGTTGCGAGTTTATGGCATGGTATTTATGAGATTGGGAGCGGCTACTGCGGAAGATGCGGAACAGATTAGAGTGCGCCTCGAAAGTGAATTCCCAACGTCCGACGCGGCGATAAACTCGGAAGTCCTGAAGTTGCTCGTCTATGCAGAATCTGAAAAGGTGACTGCGGCGGCGGTGAAACTTCTGATGAATGCTCCCACTCAGGAAGAACAGATAGACTATGCCAAGACGCTTCGCCATCAGCTCAAAGGATGGCAACCGGAATTGCGTCGTAGCTATTTCGAGTGGTTCCTACAGGCAGCCAACTACCGAGGTGGGGCAAGTTTCACAATGTTCTTGGAGAACATCAAGAAAGACGCGGTTGCAAATTTGCAGGAGGAAGAATCAGAGGCACTGATGGATGTGATTTCGCAGAGCCTAGAGCAAACGAATCCTCTTAATTATGCAAAACGTGAAATCGTCAAACAGTGGAATTTGTCCGAACTCGTTGAACTGTCGGCCGAGGGACTGAGCGGCAGAGATTATGAGCGAGGAGCGAAGTTGTTTGGTGAAGCCAACTGCTTTGCTTGTCATCGTTTCAACGGTAGAGGAGGAGCAATTGGGCCGGATTTGACTACGATTGCTGGGCGATTTAGTAAAAAGGACTTGTTGGAAAGCATCGTGGAGCCAAATAAGGAAATTAGTGACCAGTATGCGGCCACGACGTTTATCACTCTGGACGGCAAAATTGTAACGGGGCGTGTTGCCAATCTATCGGGTGATAACATCCTGGTCCAAACCAATATGTTGGACCCCGGCAATTTCACTTCGGTTGACACGAAAATGATTGACGAACAATTTCCGTCTAAGAATTCACTGATGCCAGAAGGCCTGCTAAACACCCTGAATGAAGACGAAGTGTTGGACTTGTTGGCATTCCTCCTTTCGAGGGGTGACCGAAGTAGCCCCCTGTTTAAGAAATAATTGGCTCTCGACGTGGCTTCGCGAGTGACGATAACTAAAATGGAATTGTAGAAAGTTAAACGTACGCCGTAGAATAACGTACGGATAATTGGATCAACTGAGTAAGGAAGAAACGTCGTGTTATCGATCTTAGGAAAAATTACAGGTAAGTTTTGTAACGGCCTTAATCGTCGACGCTTCATGCAAGTCGGAAGTTTGGGGTTGGGCGGAATGTCCCTTAGCAACCTCATGCGTGCAGAGGCGGCAACGGCCTACCCGAAGCAGTCCCGACGGTCAGTAATACTGATTTGGCAGCACGGCGGTCCCAGTCAGCTTGATACGTTTGATATGAAACCAGACCAGCCGGAGGAAGTCCGCGGTCCCTGGAATTCCATTGAGACTAACGTGCCAGGCGTTCGGATTAGTGAACTGCTTCCCCACCATGCAAAGGTCATGGACAAGGTATCGATTATCCGCAGTTTTACACATGGCAATGGTGATCACTGGGCGGCTGCTCATTGGTTGCTAACCGGGTATACCGGTGCAACTGGTGCCGATCGCATCCCACGTAACCCTTCGATGCAATCCGTGGCGTCCTTGCTTTTAGGGCCTCGGAGAAGTGGTGTGCCTAGCGGAATTAACATTAACGATGGTGGATTCGGTTTCCACG
>CALKCC010000179.1 GCA_938082855.1 uncultured Pirellulaceae bacterium
AATTGAAAGGCCAGTTTTTATGCCTGGTTTCTTAACCGCGGTTGATCACTCACTAGGGCAGGCCGAAGCCCAAACCCGAGTCAGTTCGTTTCTTGACCAGGTACAAAATCAGTATCAGGACATGGTGTCGTCCTGGACCGGTGAATGGGACGAAAACAAGCTGAATTTCGAACTCACGGCCATGAACATGAAAATCACTGGCGTTCTGGAAGTACTAGAAGATGCTGTCCTTGTCGGTGGAAACATCCCCTTTGCCATGTTGATGGTCAAAGGTCGGATTGAAAGAACCATGCGAGAAGAACTTGGAAAGCTATTGGCATGAGCTCTTTACGATGTCACCCCTGTAAGCCTTTAGGCACTCATGGTCGCATTCTGGCCATCATAGCCTTGCTAACTTGCACTGTCATTCAGACGGTGCAGGCACAGACCACACCTCAAGACCGGAATTTCCTCATCGGCGCTGCATTCCAACAGCGGCTTCAAGGACCTGTGACCTCACAGTGGAAACTACCGCTCCGCGACTTGGTCAATTCGCTGCAATCCAATTTCCAAATTTGCATATTTCTGGATCGCCGCATCGACCCTCAGCAGACAATCTCATTACAGGTAGAAGACACGAGCCTAGAACAAACTTTACGTCGTCTGGCTCTCACCGCTAAAGCTGATATGTGCTTTGTCCGTGATGTCGTTTATCTGGGACCGACTCCGACCTGCCACTTGCTTGCCACCGTTGCTGAAATCCATGCACAAAATCTTCGAGCGACGGCCGCGACTGGCAGTCGTGCCGTATTAACGAAACCAGCTTCGCTTCAATGGCAACGACTTGCACAACCTCGAACCATTCTCACGCAGGAAGCAACCAAAGCTCAATTCACTTTCCGCAACCCTGAGGCCATTCCTTACGACCTTTGGAATGCCGGATCATTGGCGCAACTTCCCTTCGCACATCGCACCACGATCCTACTTGCTGGATTCAACAAAACGTTTCAGTTCATTGACGACCAAACCATGTTGGTGATCGAATTCCCGTCACAAGCCAGTCTTCAGAAAGTCATTCAAAGAAAAATCTCCCCTGCGAATTTGACCAAAGTGAAGACTCAATTCCCCGAGCTTGAAATCCAGGTGCGGCCGGAAGGCATTTCGGTCCAGGGTCGATGGGAGGACATTGCCGAACTTGAGAAGCTCTTAGCTGGCGGCAAATCCACCACAACCAAACCTGCAACGACTGGAATGCAAGTGTACACGCTTACCGTGGAGAATCAGTCCGCTCAGGCTATCCTACAAGCCGTTGCTCAACAATCTGACCTGCAAATCCAAGCGACTGCTGCCGCGAAAGCAAGGTGGACCAAGCTGATTTCGATCGAAGCCAAGCAGCTCACACTGGAGCAACTCCTAACTCAGATTGTCGCGCCGGCCATGCTCGCTTACGAAATCAAAGACGGAATCTTAACTGTCGACATCGCCAAGCAATAGAGAATCGCGATACAGCAAATCGTTAGTCCGGAATCTTTTTAGAATCGTCATAGCTATAGCGATCTTCGGGATGCCAGAGTGGCAACCCAGCTTTGATACGCTCTGACAAAACGGCCAATTTCTCATCCGAACCTGGCAATGAACTTGTCGGCTCGTAATCTTCTCCGCGAGTAGCATCCTGATCTTCTGGGTCATAATCCCAGATCCCCATTTTGATTGCATCAAGAATAGAACTAGGCACGAAGGCACTCCTATGGATGTAGATTCTGAATGATGAGATTGAAAGAAAAGCTGTTGGAACTCGCATGCCAGGCAAAACCGTAAACACCTAAAGCGAGCTCATCATCGAAAAACCAATTGATTAGCCAATGATGATTCAACCAATATCCGACCGGCGAAGAGTGAAGTCAACAAGCGAGATTTGTTTTTTCAACAATTCGCAAGCCTATTTTCAAACTCATCAATCTCCGTTTATCTGTGTGTCTGAGTGGCTTGGTTTTGTCGCCATAATTGCGGCTCTATCTCAAGCTGTCTATGTGTGATAAATTGACTTTTCTAAGGCATCTCAAAACCTGTTCTTCGATCAATCTCCGTTACTTCCAGCCCTCCCAGTATGAACACCCCCCGAGGGGACAAGCATTGTCAAACAAAGTCACGTCGAACAAGCGAGAAGTCTGGATCCGCGGTAATCGGCGGGCCTTTTCGGCCGTCTTGCTTCCCGTTCTGCTCGTATTTGCAGCCTCGGGATTTGTCCTTACGCCATGGGCAGGTGAATTACATCTGGCCTGGCGACTGATGGCAGGTGTCATTGCAGGATTCAGCCTGGTCGTAATTTCATCCTTGCTTTACTGGATTTTCCGCCCCTTACTAGCCTATCAGGACGGCGAACTTCTGGTTTATCTCAACCCTCCTCATGTCATTAAGATTCCCATCGAGTTGGTGGAAGTGTTTTTTGCCGGGCAAAGCGATAGTTTCATGCCCAACCCAAGGGCCCATCGCTCCGAAGACCAGCTCTCGGAATCTCGCAATATCGTGATTCGTTTAGCCGAGCGAGCCACAGAATATCATCAACGCAAAGTAAAACCAATTTTTGGACAATGGGAAGATGGTTACATAGTCGTGCGGGGCACCTGGATAGAGCCAATCAGCAAAGAAACGTTTCGATTTCTAAATCGATCCTTAGTCGCTGCCCATCGAAGCCAAACAGAAGAAAGCAACCTGGATTCTCAATCCGATTTGCAAGTCGACGAGGACCAAGAATAGAAATGACCGGCTTACTTATTAGTGTCCGCAGTAAAGATGAAGCCGAAAGTGTGCTAACAGCCTGCCCAAATCTGGACATCCTCGACATCAAGGAACCAGAACGAGGTGCACTAGGAGCGGCTTTGCCTGCTATCTGGTCCAAAGTCGCCAACCTCGATCTTCAAAACACCTGCCTTAGCATTGCACTCGGAGATCTTGAACACGTCCCGGTCAATGACTTGAGTGCCCTACCGGCAAACACCGCTTTTGCCAAAGTGGGATTAGCCGACCAACGCGACCAAAACTGGATCCAGGCCTGGCGTGCCATCCGAGTCCTGATTGCTGACTCGATAGAGTTAGTGGGAGTCATTTATGCCGATCATCAGGCTGCCAACGCTCCCGCTCCCGAAGACATCATCCGGCTACTGTCTCAGGAAGGCTGTAAAACTTTCTTAATAGACACCTATCGAAAAATCGATGGTGGCCTGTTTGACCATCTGTCATCTACTCAATTGAAGAGGTTAATCGAATTAGCACCGGCAGCAACTTTCGTACTTGCCGGTTCGCTGTCCGAATCAACCATTCTGGATGCTAAGATGTTAGAAGTGGATTATGTTGGAGTCCGCGGAGCGGCCTGTAGTGGCCCGCGGGAACAACAAATCTGTCCAGAGAAATCCAAACACTTGCTCACCCTCGTCAAAGCATCCTGAGAAAGAGTCGCCCGTTGTCCTACGAAATGATCACCACCCCGGAACGACTACATGAATACCTCGAGGATCATCGCGAATGTCCGCTGGTAGGGTTTGATACAGAGTTCGTCTCCGAAGATACCTACCGCCCCGAATTGAGTCTGATTCAGGTCATTGCCGATCAGGAAATCGCTCTGATTGATCCCTACGCAATTGAGGACTTGTCGGATTTTTGGAATTGGTTAACGTCGGAACAGCGAACCGTGGTCGTACATGCCTGTCGCGAGGAATTGCGATTCATCTATCAGGCGACTCGTCAAATCCCCAACGACCTCTTCGACATTCAGATTGCGGCCGGTTTTTTAGGAATCGAGTATCCGGCAAGCTATGGCAATTTGGTTAATCGACTGATGGGAGTCTCACTCCAAAAGGGAGAAACTCGTACAAACTGGCGGCACCGCCCGCTGACCAAAGGTCAAAGTCAATACGCCGCTCAGGATGTTGAATTCCTCCTAGCCATCTACGAATTGATGGTGGATAGATTACGTTCATTAGAACGGTATGAATGGGTATTACAGGAAATCCAACGCCAACAGAATTACATTATCGAGCAGGAAACGACGGCTCGCTGGCGGTCGCTCTCAGGAATCGGATCCCTTCAATCAAGAGAACTGGAAATTGCTCGACAGCTTTGGCACTGGCGAGATGATCTGGCAAAGAAGGAAAACCGTCCTCCCAGACGAGTGATTCGCGATGATATGATTTGTGAATTAGCTCAACGGAAGTCGGCCAAGCCTGATCACCTCCGAATGATCCGTGGAGTTCAGCACCGTCGCATTCAAAAGCACTTTGATTCCATCGTGAGTGTAATCAGTGACGCCTTAAACGTCCCTGATAGCGAATGCCCTCAACGCAACCGTAACAAGAAGCCTCCTCAACGGTCGACGTTGGCTCAATTCACCTACACGGCGATCTCCGATTACTGTCAACGAAACCAGATGGCTCCCAATTTGGTCGCCACGATGTCAGACATCCGGGAATACCTGGAACTCAAACTCGGTAACAGACGTAAAGGCAAAAAGACTCGCAATCAACCAAGGCATAAAAAAAGCCAGCCACTCATTACAAGTGGCTGGCGAGGCGAGTTTATTCTTCAACTAGTTGAAGATGTATTAAACGGAAAGCTGGTGGCCCACGTTGCTAACCCCACGTCGGATCAACCGTTGTCTTTTGTCCCCCACTCAGCGATCGACCCCTCTTCCAACTCGAGTGACTCCTCTCAATAATCGCATCCCCCACGAATTTGCAGATGCGAGCATTGCTGATGACGAGTAGCCTTTCTTTTTGAAAGAGATGCGTCCCGGACGACCAGACATTCCGTATTAATTCATAAAACTCTCCTACAATTACACTCTCTACCGCTTACTGACCGGCACCATCGGCCGTGAGAATAACTGGGCCGTCTGCAGACTCATCTGTCTGATCTGCATCATGGAACCAGGTCATTTCTTCCTGAACCAGTGAAGTCTCTGGATTATTGCTTTTGACGACTGCTCGGAACTTGTGCCGTCCAGCCTTACTTGCTTTTCCATAGACTTTGAGGACAACTTCCTGCCCGGGTGCCAAGGAGTCAATCGGATTGAACACGGCCTGTCCCGGGATCAACTCAGCTCGACGACCTTCCGTCTTAACGGGTTCGATACCGTATCCGAATTGCCCGACCACTTCGATGTTCGTGGCAGTTTTGGTACCTCGATTCATCACCTTGATCTCATAGACGGCGAGTTCATCAAGCATCTTTGGCCCTGGTGGATCGTTGACCGAAAGCTTCAGGTCAGCAACACCAGTCACCTGAGTATTAAACTGTCCGGTTCGGCTTTCAGCAGCTGCCGCTTCAATTCGAACGGACAATTGATTTTGACCATCCTGCATCAAGACACAACTAAACTCGAACGCTCGTGTTGAAGCCGCTTCCACGGTTCCAATCTTCCATGACAGATTACGTTTACCTGCCAGTAGTTCATCGGCGCTATTTTTATACTGAGCACCCACTGGCAATACCGCAGAAACCACCACGTCCTTCGCCACCGTGTCACCTGTATTGGCAATCTCAATTCGATACGTGACCGGATTACCGGCAAACTTTTTCGACGGCCCGGAGACTGCGATCTTTAGCTCTGGTCGCCGGATTTGAATTTCCAGAGATTGTTCGTCATGTTGTTTACCCGCAACGGCAACCGATGCATCGATTTCCATGAAGCCTGGCTGTTCTGCAGTAAGTTCTAACTCAACAACTTTGCTTGCACCGACCGGTAAAGCACCGATACTCTGTCCACGTTCGATCCCAGGATTGATCTTCAAAACCACATCTTCAGCATCTCCATTACCAGTGTTGGAGACACGAACTTCAATAATCTTGGTATCTCCGTAGGTCATGACATCGGGGCCATCGAGTGATAATTGAATGTTCGGCTGGATGACGTCGATTGGATTCACAATGGTCTGCGGTTGAATCGTCCACTTGATATCCATCGCGAATGGACGGTTCTTCTCTGGAGCTAACTTGACCCTCCAGGTTGCAGTTTCGCCTGCACCAAGAACACCGACTAGCCACTGTAACTGAACACCTTCGGCCGAGGGCAGTTGGTCCACTTCACCAAAGTCACTCGAGGTTGCCGAAATTGCCACCCATTCTGGTAAATGCGTAACCAAAAACAGATCTTCGGCAGACGTCGTCCCGCTATTAGTCGCAGTGATAAGATACTCACCAATCTCTCCAGCCCGAATCACTTTGGGGCCTTTGGAGACAATCGATATCTGAGGAGCCTGTACAACGCTGGTCTGAATTCCGTTATCACTTAGTTCCTCAACCGGATCAAAAGTCGGTTGGACGGGTTCCGGAATTACTGGAGCCTGAGTCGCAAGCGTTGTGCCATCGTTCGAAGTTATCTGAAATTCCAGCCCTTCGCTCTCAGGAGTAACGATCGGAGCTTGTTCCTCTAACGTATCAAAAGCATCTACCGTATCGGAAGTAGGTTGTGCTACTGGCCCGGAAACCAATGGAAATTCATCACTACCGCTATCGGGTGAATCAAGCGTCAATGCTTCCGCATCCTGTGACTCTTCGATTGTCAATTCTGCCGGAGGCGCGAATAGAGTAGGTTCGGCAGGCTCTTCTGGCAAACTTTCGCTTGGCTGCAAGACGAAAGCATCACTTTCGGATTCTGATGTATTCACTGTCAAAACGGATGTCGTTTCGTCTTCCACGACTTCCGTCTCAGCCTGTTCCTTTTTTGTAAGTACAATAGGTACGGCTGACTGAGGGATTGTGATTTCTGCCGGTGCAGGTGCCGATGAGGAGGCATCGTCTGCACTACCGAAAGTTGCTAGCAAACCGACCATCACCAGAATGGCGCCGCTAATCGTGAGTTTCCGAGTCATGATAAACACCTATAATGTTTGATTGTGGGGGATTTGGTTGGTATCTAAGCCAACCTGATTCTGGGGGAATCGTAACGTGCAATCGTCGGCAACTTTCAGTTTCGCCACCCTAAATTGAAAAAATTCCAAACTTGATAAAACAGGCAAAATAACCGCATGACGGAAAACACAAGAAGACAGCAAATTGAAGCGATGCTGGCCGAAGAACCTGAAGACACATTTCTCCAATACGCCTTAGCGATGGAACTGGAGAAGGACCGCGAACATGAAGCCAGCCTGGCTCAGTTGAATCAACTCACTCAAGCCACTCCGCCTTATGTTCCCGCCTTTTTCATGGCTGGTCAGCAACTCACTCGACTTGACCGCATTGATGAGGCACGCGATTGGTTAACACGAGGCATTCAACAGGCTCAAGCACAGGGAAACCTGCACGCAGCAGGGGAAATGAATGAATTCCTGATGTCGCTACCGGATTAGAACAGGCGGGCAGCAGAGATTACAGCCTGCACACTGCGTCCAATAAACTGAACACACAACGGATAGCCATCCTGCGAGAGCGACTTAGGAACAGACAGAGCAGGTAAACCAAGAAAACTCCAAGGGGAATTAAATAGAGGACTACCGGTTGTCGTCATGTCAGGTGGCGGTGAAGTCGTAGCCGGTAAGATCAGTACTTCGGCGGGAGACAGCCACTGTTCGACCAGAGACCGCTGCCGGCTTTGATATTCCAATGCAGCTTGGTAGTCGCCTTCTGATTGCTGCTGACCGGTCTCAACCTGTCTGGCCATATGATAAGCATATCCATCTCGATTCTCTGCAAATTCATCCACGTGAACTCTTGCTGCATCTCCTGCCATCAGACGCTGATGCATCGACGTAAGTTCATCGAAGTCAATCGGGCAGGGGGCCACCGGTTTATCACCTGCCAGTGATGCCACCAAAGAATTCAATTCATCATCACCACTTGCAAAGAACCCCTCAAGCCGCTGAATCTCGACTTCGATAGAAGGCATTCGTCCCGAAGCCGTCCCCAATAATGCCTGATAGCAAATCACGGCATCGTCCACGGTATTTGTAATGGGCCCCATATGATCAAGATTCGGACTTAAAGGAACGACTCCTTCGGTCGACACTTCTCCAAAACCTGGCTTGAGCCCTACGACACCACAGTAGCTCGCTGGTCGATTGATTGACCCACCAGTCTGACTTCCGATCGCAGCGATACACATTCCTGCTGCCACGGCGGCTGCCGAACCACTGCTCGAACCACCAGGCGTTCTCCCCGGAGCGGCTGGATTTCGAGTCACCGAGGGGTCAAATCCAGCGAATTGGGTTGTGACGGTCTTTCCCAATACGATCGCCCCGGCTTCCAGTAGATTTTGTACTAACGGAGCTGATTGCTGGCATGCCTCGCTACGCCAAGAGGTACCCGCTTTGGTTGCAAAGCCAGTGACATCGACTATATCTTTTATCCCCATCGGGATACCATGCAACAGGCCACGATCGACACCCGAGTCCAGTTCAAGTTGTAGGCGAGCCGCTTCAGAGAGTGCTCTATCACGATCGACTTCAACCCATGCCTGAATTTCCGGCTCAACTTCATCAATGCGATCGAGACAAATCTGCACAAGATCCGCAATGGTCAATTGGTTGGAGCGAAGGCGTACGGCAAGCTCCGCGATACTAGGCACTTTCATTTAGAGTGCTTTCATTAAGACGTGAAGTTTTAAGAATCCATTAATGACAGGCTTTTGCCAGAGCACAGGTAGAGCAACCGCCTTCTCCACAGTTACCTGCAGCCGATTCGGTGCCACAGTCTGGCCCACAGCCTGCGATGACCGCTTCGGCAAATTGAGAA
Source organism: uncultured Pirellulaceae bacterium (assembly GCA_938082855.1). Lineage (GTDB taxonomy): Bacteria > Planctomycetota > Planctomycetia > Pirellulales > Pirellulaceae > UBA721. The sequence continues at coordinate 8,704 of CALKCC010000179.1, forward strand.
AACTGCACTTTTGAATCGTACCGAACAGCCAATGCGGAAGTCAGCGTCTCGAGCTCGTCCGAAACATCACCTAAGAAGTAGAAGTACAACGAACTTCCATCAAACAGTTGTTCTACATCGAGTAGTACGTTGTCGACCTGGCTTTCTTCTAATAACTCGCAACAAGCCTGAAAAGCAGCATCTCGGTTTTTATCAAGACGAGCCAGAAGCAGGTCATCTTCAACTGCAACTTGACGGAGCAATTCTCCGTCACAATCTGATGATGGAACCGCGTCAACCCGAGCCAGTACTTCTCCGACTTCCAAACCTCGGGCTGTCCTACAAATCACTCGGCAGTTCCGAGTGAACTGGACAGGTTCCACAGCCCGAAATCGACCTACATTCCCCATAGCGCCGACTCGGACCAGATATTGAGCGAAGGGTAGCATTTTCATACCAGAGGAGGGTGGAAGCGGTTTGTAAGTGTTTATAATACCATTATCCACAATCCTTGTTGAAACCTTGCAACAGGGGCTTGCGACAATTGATGGAAACCATCATTATTTCTAGGTTAACTCAACGCACATTCATTGACGATATCTCTCCTATGGCCACAACTGACATCCCATCATCCGTCAACACTTCCTCCTGGCATGAACTAGCCGAGTCCGTACTAAACGGGCATCAGGTAACGAAGGAGGAAGCCGAGGCAATCCTCCGCAGCCACGATGATGAACTTCTGGACCTTATGGCTGCTGCCTTTAAGATCCGCAAGAAGCACTTTGGCAAGACTGTTCAACTTTACTTCTTAATGAATGCTAAGAGTGGACTCTGTCCTGAAGACTGTTCTTACTGTTCTCAGTCCAAAGTTTCAGATGCAGAAATCCCAAAGTACAACATCCTCAGCCGAGCCAACCTGATGGAAGGCGCTAAAATCGCGGCAGAGAAGAACGCCAAAACTTACTGCATCGTCATTTCAGCCCGTGGTCCCAGTGAACGTGAAATGAAGGCCGTCGAGACGATTGTTCCGGAAATCAAAGCCGAGCACGACCTAAAAATCTGTGCCTGTCTGGGTTTACTTGATGACGAGCAAGCCGCCCGTCTTAAAGCCGCAGGGGTCGATCGTGTAAATCACAACCTGAACACCAGCGAATCTCACTACGGTGAAATCTGTTCCACCCACACTTACAAAGATCGTATGGATACGCTTCATAGCGTCCGCAATGCAGGAATGGAAATCTGCAGCGGTGGAATCATCGGCATGGGTGAACAGGACTCAGACGTCGTGGACATGGCTTTGTCGCTACGTGAAGTTCAGGCAGAATCGATTCCTCTCAACTTCCTCAACGCGATCGATGGCACACCACTTGAAGGCATCGACACACTGACTCCTCAATACTGCCTCAAGGCATTGGCCATGTATCGCTTTGTCAATCCTGATAAAGAACTTCGCATTGCCGGAGGACGCGAAATCCACCTGGGAAGTCTACAGGCCTTAGGACTCTATGCAGCCAACTCACTCTTTGTCGGCGACTACCTAACCACTCAAGGCCAGGCTCCTGAAGAAGACTACAGGATGATTGAAGAACTGGGATTCGAAGTCACTCGAAATATCGACTAACCTCAGATTCTCAACCAAGCCACAAAACATCATCAAACAAAAAAACCTCGCAACGAATTTCGTCGCGAGGTTTTTTTAATCTTTTGAGTAGGTTTAGAGATTCGAGATCTTCAGTAGTTTCCCTGAAGCCCCTTCGCCCGAACCAATCACCGTTACGTAAACATTTCCTTCAGCATCGACAGCAATGGCGGTTGGCTTATCCAAACCAGTTACTTTCGTTACTTCAATACTCTGCTTCTTCTTGGTGTACTTCGCAGCAATCTGGAAAAGTCCACCTTCACTTGTGTCAGACCAGGCAAAATCGGTAGCCAGCAATTTCCCTTTGGGGGCGTATGCCAGTCCAGTAATGTCGCTAAGACCTGTTTCAAAGTTAGCTAGTTTAGCCCCATCTTTGGGGTCATAGAAAGTCAGCAGACCGTCTCCAGGCAAAGAGATTTCTCCCATTTGGCCAACTGCCAGAGAACCATCAGGAGCGACGGTAATGGCGACTGGAGCGTCTACTTCTGTCAATTCCTTCGTAGCGATAGCTCGCATAAATGGCCCCACCTTAGCTCCTTTGACGCCAGCACGAGCGATCCAGCCTTTTGTGTCGTCACCATTACAGGTTACGAATAACGCATCACCGGTGAAGGCAACGCCATAGAAGTTACCTTCTCCGGCTAATTTATCCGTCGCTGGAATTTCTAAAGCAGCAGCATCATCTTCGTCTGCATTGAGAGCATCTCCGCCCGTGGCAGGAATGTTGTAAACTCGCAGTTTATCTTTGGCATCAGGGTAGCCACCGCCACCAACGGCCAGAACTTTTTCGTCAATAAATGTTAGTCCCAGAGGTCCAATCGGATAGGTCGGTCCCTTACCATATTTATCGATCGGAAAATCAACGATTACATTTTCAATTTTCCCATCGACGATTCGCACCACGCGACCTGCCGCACTATCTGCAACGAATACGTGACCGGTTCCCGGTTGAATCGCTACTCCGCAAGGCACGCTCAATCCTTCGACAACCGTTTCCACTTTAGGCTCAGCCTGCACGATGGTGGACATCGCCAACAACGCAAACACGCTTGTTATAACTCTGAATTCTTTCATTCTCTCTCTCCTGATATTTTTCCCGGCTCATGATCGAGCCGACTGTCTGTTGTTACCCGGAGTATCCTGACGCGTTCCAGTCTGAAGATCAGGACACCGCTGTTAGTATTTTGGTTAGGGAAGCTCTGGTGGGTCGACGTGAGGATAATTCTTACTCTTCAACCCTTCCTTCATGAAAATCACAATGTCCGCAATTTCTTCTTCCGTTAGTTTCAATGGTTTCATTTCTTCATCGAGCTGCGGATTTTTGATTCCACCTTTGTTATAAAACTCGACGACCTCTTTGAGAGTCTTCACACTTCCGTCGTGCATAAACGGAGCAGATGTATGGATATCTCGCAATGGAGGTGTCTTGAAGCGACCACGGTCACCTTCCTGATTCGTTACAGCAAATCGCCCCGGATCTGGATTATCTTTGTCGTAGCCAACACCAATATTGTGAAATGCCAAGTCGGTAAAGCTGTGACCTTTGTGACAGGCACTACATTTAGCTTTATTGAAAAACAAATCCATTCCACGTTTTGCTGCAGGGGACAATGCCGATTCATCGCCAGCTTTGAAACGATCATAAGGAGCGTCTCCGGATAGAACCGTACGCTCGAACGAGGCAATGGCCTTCGCAATACCGTCGGCTGTCACATCAGACTTGAAGACCTTTTTGAACTGTTTACGATACCCTGGGATCTCACTCAGTTTCTCCACGGCTTTATCAATCGGAAGATTCATTTCAATCGGATTTGCGATCGGGCCCAGAGCCTGACCTTCTAACCCTTTAGCGCGTCCATCCCAAAACTGAAGCGGGAAGTAGGCTGAGTTAATAATGGTCGGAGCACTTCGACCGCCCATTTGACCATCGACTCCCGTAGCGAATGCCTCGTCATTGGACCAACCCTTGTTTGGATCATGGCAAGACGCACAACTTACTGTATTATCACTGGACAATCGCTTATCAAAATAAAGCTGTTTCCCCAATTCAATCTTTGCCTTTGTCAAAGGGTTATCAGCGGGAACCTTGAAGGGTTCCAGTCCCAATGGCAATTCCACAACCTGTTTTTCTTTCGCGAACAGACTCGTTCCTTCAGAAACAAAAACCAATCCGGCAACCAGTCCAGCGATAACGAAAGCCAACTGGTGAATTGATAGCTTCTTCATGATGCGTTTTCTCCTTAGATGTAATGCTTCTCTGCAACGGTCTCAGACCGTTAGCCCTATTTGACAACCCACAGAATGCGT
>CALKCC010000180.1 GCA_938082855.1 uncultured Pirellulaceae bacterium
CTTTTCCGAGGTGGACGACATTTTCGGCGATGTTCATTGCCAAAGCTGTTTTACCCATCGATGGCCGTGCGGCAAGGATCAGCAGTTCGTTGGCATGAAAGCCTCCCATCATGCGATCAAGTTCGGTAAAGTGAGTTTCGACTCCATCCTCGGTTTGTTCGCCGCTCATACGAGCTTCCATCCGGTCCATCGCTTTATGGAGGATTTCGTCCAGTTTGGAAACGCTTTGGCCTCCTCTGGCGTCCGCGATGCTATAAACCTTTTGCTCGGCCTGACTTAACAACGCTCGGCAGTCCACTGCCTGTTCGTATGCTTCCCGGAGAATCTCCGTACCAACGTTGATGAGCGAGCGATAGATTGCCTTTTCGCGAACGATTTCCCCGTAGTAGACGGCATGGGCTGCATTGGGGACGGCGGCGCCCAATTCGGCCAGATATTTGGTGCCACCGATCAAGTCATAAAGACTCTGCGACTTTAGCTCAGCAACCAGGAGCATCGCATCAATCTTTTTGGCATTGTCATGCATTTCAAGCATGACCTGATATAGTTTGCTGTTAGCTTCATCAAAGAAGTCATCCTTACGGACAACAAGCAAGACTTCATCCATGATGTCTGGCTTAAGTAGGATACTTCCCAAAACACCTCGTTCTGCATCCAAGTCATAAGGGGGTTGGCGTTGCAGGATATCTGAGGTTTGCTCAATGGCTGTGCTTCGTTTCTGTGGGGCAGTTGCCATAACGTTTGAGATCGTCGCGAGGAGTTAGGTAGTGATGAGCTTGGAACCCCCATTGTACCTGATTAGGGAATGGGGAAAATACTTTGGAATGGTAGCTAAGTAAAAAAGCCCTGCCCGCAAAGTTGCTTGATTCAAGCAGGAGTGCGGGCAGGGCCAGTATTTGCAAGGTAGTCGGAGTTGACTCCCTGGTGCTTATTCGTCCCCAGCTGGTGGAACAACCCAAACTTTGAGTTCAGCAAGTTCGATATCCTGATGCAATCGAACTTGAACAGGGAACAAGCCGTGTTCTTTAATTTGGCCATCGAGTAGAACGTGTTCGTTGTTGACCTGAATGTCTTTACCACGCAGTCCTTCGACGATCTCGGCAATGCCAACACTACCGTAGAGTACGCCTTCTTCATTAGCCTTGGATTCGATGGTGACACTTTCTTCGTTGATCTTATCAGCGATTTCACGCAATCCAGCCAAGCGAGCTTCCTGTTGTGCTCGGATCTTGGCACGGTGCTTCTCTACCATGCGTTTGTGGTGTTCGGTTGCAACCGTTGCCAGTCCCTGAGGGATGAGGTAGTTGTTTGCAAAACCAGGCTTAACTTCGACGATATCGCCTGAGTGTCCCAGGTTATCGACGGACTGGATTAGTAGCAATTCAACGCCACCATTGGGTCCCTTGGGGAGTCGCTTATAAGTTCGTTTCTTTTCCGGGCTTCTTGGCATGAGTATAGGTCACTTCAAAAAGGTAGTAATCGTTTGGTTTCGTTAAAATGGAATGTCGTCGTCTGCTGGCGGCATTCCCTGTTGTGCTGGAGGATCGTTATAAAATCCACCAGGTCCGTTGTCTTGTTGTGGAGGTGCTTGTTGGCTGGTGTTTCCGCCGTAATTACTTCCACCGCCGTATTGTGCTCCGCCAGTGTTATAAGAGCCTCCAGAGCCTCCGGATCCGGAACCTCCGTTGCCTCCATTTCCGCCACCTCGAGGAAGCATTTGCATCCTTTCACCGGTGACTCGCAGGCGACTGCGGCGTTGTCCTGTTTGTTTGTCGTCCCATTGGTCCAGGCGAAGTCGGCCTTCCACCATGACTCCGGAACCTTTTCCAAGGTATTGGTCGGCAACTTCGGCAGTGCGTCCCCAGAGGGTCACATCCACGAAAGTTGTTTCTTCCTGCCATTGGCCATCCTGGCCTCGTCGGCGGTCATTCACAGCCAGTGTAATTTCGGTGACTGCGGTTTGATTACCTGTGTACTTTAATTCGACATCCCGCGTCAGGTTTCCCATCAGGATTACTTTATTAAAGCTTGCCATTTGCCAACACTCCTTTGTTAAATTCTCAGCGTTTTGGTGACTCGATGCCAATGCGGCGCAGTTTATCAGAGCAAAACACCAAGGGCAAGCAAATCAAAGTGATTATCCGATTGTCGCCAGGGGCGACGATCACGTTGATTGCTCAGGCCGCTACAGCTTATTCAGCTGCAACTTCTTCGGTTGCTTCTGATGACTCTTGTTCCGGCTCTTCTGCCGTGGATTCACCTTTGGCGTGGGCGATCAGGTGATCGACCAGGCGAGGATCAATTTTCAGAGTCAGGCTTCGCATGACGTTATCGTTGAGCTGGTTTGCTCGTTCGTATTCAGTCAGCTTGGTGCCTTCCAGACGCAGGTAAGTCAACCAATAGGTTCCTTTACGGTTCCCGTTGATTGGGTAAGCCAGTTTCTGCTCGCTCCACAATCTTGAGACAAGGATTTCTCCGCCAAGAGAGCTTGCCGCATTGTTAATTGACTCCTGAACCCCGTGTGGGTCACGAGCGTATCGATTGGAATCGAGTATGAACATGCATTCGTATACGTTTGCAGCCAATGTAAAATCTCCTAGTACTACATCACACGAATTCGGGTTTACGCCAGCCCGGACTTCGAATTTGTCGTTAGTTTTCGTGTGAGTTCGTATTTTGTTTTCGGTTGTATTGATTCATACAGAATTCAATTCCCTGCTGAACCCAATCTGCCACGGCTCCGGACGCAGAATCGACGACTTGTTTTATGTCAGGCAGTTCCGCTTTAGTGAACTTGCTTAACACATAATCTGCCGTATCCCACTGGGGAGGTGGCTGGCCGACGCCAATTCGCAATCTGGGGATTTCCTGTGTTCCCAGTTTGTTAATGATGTCTTTGAGGCCGTTTTGACCTCCGGAAGACCCTTGAGGTCGAAACCTCATCATGCCAACCGGAAGGCTGATGTCATCACAGATGACCAGTATGTCCCTGGGGGACAATTTGTAAAAATCGCTTGCTGGCCGAACACTTCGACCGCTCGCATTCATGTACGTCATAGGACAGAGTAGCAGTCCCTTTTCCGTACCGAATTGTGTCTCAATCACTTCGCCTTCAAATCGAGCTTTCGGTTTGCTCGACCCGTGACGTCTGGCAAGTTCTGCCAGAATCTGCCAACCCACGTTGTGTCGGGTGTCCTGGTATTTCTTTCCGGGATTTCCCAGTCCAACGATTAGTTTCATGGCACTTGGGCAAAGTGATTAAATTGTAATATCTTAACGTGGCGTCAAACGATTACTCGTCTCCACCACTTTCTTCTGTTTCGTCACTTCCAGCGTCATCAGCATCATCAGCTGCACTCGCTTCTTCGGCTTCGGCTTCTTCAGCGGGAGCTGCAGGAGCGGCTGCTGCGCCACAGGTGACTACCACTGTACTGGGGTCACTTAAGAGGCTGACATTTTCAGGAAGTTCAATATCGCCCAAAGTGATGCTATCTCCGTCATTCAGCGAGGAAACATCAGCGACAAGGCCGCTGGGAATATTCATCGCTGGTACGACAGCTGTTGTAATACGAATCACCTGATTGATGGAAGCTCCGGCATCTCCGGTTAAAGAGATCGTCAATTCCACTTCAATCATGGCATTGGCATCCATCCGAGTTAAATCGACGTGCAGAACGGTACTTCCAAGGGCATCCCATTGGAGTTCCTGAATCTGAGCACTCTCTGTGATCGCCCCTTCAAGTTGAATGTAGGGTTGGTTATTTCGAACCGCTGAGTTGACCTGGGATTCCGGGATCGACAGGTGAACAACGTCCTTACCCTGCCCATACAGAATCGCAGGTACCATGCCTGCCCGACGTAAACGACGAGTATTGGCTGAACCGGTTAATTCACGTGCTTCTGCTTGAAACAATTCCGCCATGGAATTCTTCCTCTTTTTAACTGATGGTTATTTGGTGTTTGATTGGTTTGGGATCTTAAACTTATCCATAATTCAATAACTTAACACCTGTTTTTAGGTGTGAGATTGAAAACTTAAGATCGCTGCTATTCCAAGGCTAAAACTTTGGAATAACCCCTCTATAGACTTTATATAGAGGTCAAACAGATCATTTTGCCATAAAGACTGTGGATTACAAGGCCTAATGCAACGTTAGCACCCTACAGAAACCAAGATTTTTATGAGCTTTTAGCTGACAGGCAAAATGCTGAAATTTCGAGTGCAAACCGGAGTCAGATTCCGAGGTGCCGGCGGAATTTGTTAGTCGTTAGAGCGAAAAACGGCCACGATGTCATCGACGGGCACGACAAACAGCTGATTGTCATGCTCGAATTCAACCGGAATGGCGTCTTTAGGATGAAAAAGAACTTTATCGTATTGTTTGAGCGGCATCTCATCATCGTTTTCCACGACGGCGGAAATGGCAACAATCCGCCCGGTAATGGTAGGGATTTCAGCCGCATCGGGAAGAGCGATACCTCCACGGGTCTCACGTTTTGGTTCGTCTTTGCGAACTAAAATACGAGCTCCGATCGGTTCTACGGTTTCATACGTCTTTCGTTTTGCCATCGTGATCAAGCTACTCCGGTACTTCTAAGGATTCGTGACTTTCCGAGGGACTAATAATAAAGAGGATTGATAGTTTTGGGGTAAGTTGAAAATTCAAGTTGACACCTTTGGCATCGAAGGGCATCGGTGCTTTCACCTAGGCGTTATCGCCAATCGACTGTTAGGGTTCATAGCTCGCAAAGATATCACTAATCGACTGGTCATGATGGACACGTTTGATGGCTTCTGCCAGTAAAGGAGCGACCGTCAATTGCTTGATTTTACTAACCTTACTTGCTTCCCCCAACGGGATGGTATCTGTCACGATCACACTGGTAATTGGTGAGTCTTCGAGGCGTTCTAATGCTGGTCCGCAGAAGACTCCATGAGTGGCAGCCACATGGATTTCACTTGCTCCGGCAGCCTTCACGAGTTCGGCGGCTCCACAAATACTGCCTGCCGTACTGATCATGTCGTCAAACATAAGTGCGACTCGGCCTTCGATGGGCCCGCCGATTAAGTTTTCCTGTGTCGTTTCCAATGCGCTGGCGCGTCGTTTGTCGACAATCGCCAGCTTGCCACCTAGTCGACGCACATGCCCAATCGCTCGCTTGATACTTCCTTCGTCCGGGCTGACGACGGCGAGGTTGTCTTCCTGAATTCCCTGGTCGATAAAGTATTTGTTCAGGACAGGGGCTGCATAAAGGTGATCGACCGGTACATCAAAGAATCCCTGAATCTGTGCGGCATGAAGGTCCATCGCCAGAACACGATCTGCGCCGGCTCGGGTGATCAGGTTGGCACATAACTTTGCCGCAATGGCAACTCGCCCTTCGTCTTTCCGATCCGAACGAGCATAGCCAAAGTATGGGATAACGGCAGTGATCCGCGAGGCACTGGCCCGTTTGCAGCTGTCGATCATGATCAACAATTCCATCAGATTGTCATTTACCGAGGGACTGGTGGGTTGGATGAGAAAGACATCCCTGCCACGCACGTCTTCCTCGATTTTGCAGTGACGTTCACCGTCAGGAAACGTACTGATTGTGATTTGACCTAGAGGCAGATGTAGAAATCCACAAATGTCCTCGGCCAATTGAGGATTGGCACCACCACTAAATATCTTCAATTCGCGCATTTAGTAACCTAGCTTTCTCATCTCGTCTTCCACCAGTTGCAGTTGCGATTGCGTATTCACGCTAAGTGCCTCACAAGGTTGAAGTACGGCTTTTGCATCTACTGATTCCCCCCGAGTTAGTAAGATCGCCGGGCAATCGGTAAGGTAGTACTCGTTTTGAGTGTTGTTGGTCTGTAATTGACTCAGAGACCATTGTAAGTGATCCGAATCAAAAACGTAGGTGCTCATGTTGACTTCATTGATCTGCCGTTGTGATTCTGTGGCATCCTTGTGCTCAACAATGCCGACGAATTGTCCTGCCTGATCTCGCACAATTCGCCCCAAACCGTCAGGGGCATCACTGAGTAAGGAACCCAGAACGCATGCAAGAGTTTGTTCCTGCTGATAGGCTAGTAAAGCCTTAATCGAGTTGGGCTGAATCAGCGGGGAGTCTCCCGTGACAATGACGACGGGGCCTTGATGCTGAGCTAACTCTTCATGGCACATTTGCACGGCGTGACCGGTTCCCAGGCGTTGCTGCTGAGTGACGAAGGCAATATCTGATTCACCTTCGAATTCAGCACGAACCAAATCTTCCCTAAACCCCACAACCAACACGATTTTAGTCACCTGGGCATTTCGTAATGCCTCGACGACGTGCCGGACCATCGGTTTTCCACATACTGGAAACAGCACCTTGGGGAGCTCCGAATTCATTCTGGTTCCCTGACCTGCAGCCAATATGATTGCCAGTGTTTCTCCAGAGGAAACAGCGGTGGCGTTTTGATTTGCAGCGGATTCGGACATAGCTAAACGAGGTATTTCTCGTTGGCCTTCCATGATGGACGGATCGACGGAGATAGGAAAAGGTCAGGGGCTCAAGGCATCCATGTGTAACAATATCATGCCACGAATAGAACATTCATTCTAGGGGCTATCAGTTTTGCCTCCCGTAAAAATTACTCTATCTCCTCAGACTGGAAAATCTCTTCGTTGACACTGTGAATAGTCTAGGTCTAGAATGACCTGTTTCCCCTGTAGCGAAGGTCTTCGGTAGTAGGGCTTATTCCCTTTTAACCGATCGCCTGGTTGCTCAAAAAGAATACAATTCCCCCGGGCTAGTCCTTTGGGGCACTTACAAACTATGCAAGACGCGATTCAAAAAGCAGATACACTCATTGAGGCATTGGGCTGGATACGCCAATTTCGTGGCAAGACCACGGTGATTAAACTTGGCGGCAGCATCATGAAGGATGAAGATGCGCTGCGACATGTTTTGGTGGATATCGTTTTCATGGAAACCGTGGGCATGCGGCCTGTTTTGGTTCATGGGGGAGGTGCGGCCATTAGCGCTGCAATGGACGAAGCAGGAATTGCTCCTAATTTCATTCATGGGCGTCGCGTGACGGATCAAAAGACGCTGGAAATTGTTGAAAGCGTTCTGGCGGGCCAAGTGAACCAGCGATTGGCCGAATTGATCGAGGAGATCGGCGGTCGGGCTATGACCCTCAACTTTGAGAGTACTCCCGTCCTAATCGGCGAAAAACTTGACCTGCAAGTCGACGGCGAGTCCGTGGATCTTGGATTTGTTGGGCGCGTTACCGAAGTGGAACGAGCAGTCATTGAGAATCTCTGCTATGCAGGTACGATTCCTGTCATTCCATCGATGTGTCTCGATGATCAGGGGCAAAAATACAATGTGAATGCGGATACAGCAGCTACCACCGTTGCCCAACTGCTAGGTGCGGACAAGCTGGTGTTTCTTAGTGATGTCAATGGTGTTCGGCGTGATAAGGAAGACGAATCAACGCTGATTAATTCACTTTCTGCAACGGAAGCACGCGAGCTAATTGCTTCGGGCGTGATCGATAGCGGTATGATTCCCAAAGTGGAAGCTTGCCTCGAAACGCTCGACCGCGGAGTCCAGAAAGTTCATATTATTGATGGTCGTATTCGACATTCACTGTTACTAGAGATTTACACGAGTTCCGGGGTTGGAACGCAAATTACCAAATGATCGGTTTTCGTCCATTCCGGCTGAAGCGAGCCTTGTAGACCGACCGATTCCTACTTATTTCCAATTACTTCATTACTATTAAGAAAACGAGAGGACCTGTGCCATGGATAATTCATTCCTTAGCTCAGCAGATACAGTCGATTTATTCCGACAATATGTAGTGCCCAATTACGGTCGCTATAGTGTGAATCTCGTCCGTGGTGAAGGCTCCAATATTTGGGATGCCGAAGGAAACAAGTACCTCGATCTGTTTCCCGGATGGGGATGTAATTTGCTTGGGCATTGCCCGGAGCCCGTAGTCAAAGCCGTACAAAAACAGGTAGAAACCCTTATTCATGTGCCCAATTCATGGCATCTGGAAGTTCAGGGGAAATGGGCTCAACTGTTGAGTGAGCGAAGTTTTGGTGGGCAGGCCTTTTTCTGCAATTCCGGAGCTGAAGCCAATGAAGCGGCTATCAAACTTGCAAGGCTGCATCACGGCCCCTCTCGTTACAAAATCATCACCTTCGAAGGTGGGTTTCATGGTCGAAGTCTGGCTACCACGACAGCAACCGCGCAACCTAAATACCATGAAGGATTAGGGCCACTTGTCGCCGGGTTCAACTATGCACCCTACGGTGATCTCGAGGCCGTAAAGGAACTGATCGATGACGAGACCTGTGCGATCATGATTGAGCCTATTCAGGGTGAAGGCGGAGTACGCATTCCTCCAGAAGGATTTCTACAGGGATTGAGACAACTCGCCGATGAAAATGACCTGTTGCTCATCTTTGACGAAGTGCAGACAGGTTGTGGACGAACAGGTAAGTGGTTTGGCTATCAGTATTTCGATGTAACTCCAGATGTGATGACGCTGGCCAAAAGTCTATGTGGTGGCGTTGCCGGTGGCGCTATGCTAACTACCGCTGAAATAGCTCCCAGTTTGCGACCAGGTATGCATGCCGCCACGTTCGGGGGAAATCCAATTGCTTCGGCCGCTGGAATCGCCACGCTCCAGATGATTGAACAAGAAAATCTCCTGGAAAACGTGGGTGTGCTGGCTGATCTCTTTAAGACGCGGTTTTCCGAGCTCCAAAAGGAGTGCCAGTGGATCAAAGAGGTACGAGTTGCCGGAATGATGGTTGGCGTCGAACTGGAAGTGGAGGGAGCTTCGGTGGTGCAGCAGTGCCTGGAGCGGAATCTCCTTATCAATTGCACTCAGGGCAATGTGATTCGCCTTCTACCTGCAATGAACTTATCGGTGGAACAGGCTAATCAGGGAGTGGATATTTTGTCCGAAGTGCTTCGCGAACTTCGAGCTTAATTATCTCTTTCAAGATTTCATAGCCGGTCTGATCAGAACCGGTCTGATGTAGTCACGTTTGTATTGCAAGCGTATCTAAAGGTATTAAAAGATGAGACACTTACTTTCTTTATTTGATTTAACAACAGACGAAATTAAACAAATACTTGCATACTCATTACAGCTCAAGGCTGAGTTGGCTGAAGGTATTCGTCCTGCTGTATTGGCGAATCACAACTTAGCGCTGCTGTTTGAAAAGCCCTCTCTCCGTACGCGGGTTAGTTTTGAGTCCGGAATCAGTCAGTTAGGTGGGCATGCGTTATTCTTAGGCCAGGATGTTGGTTGGGGGAAGCGCGAGTCGGTCAAAGACTTCAGTGAAGTGCTTAGCCAGTATGTGGATGTAATTGCGTGTCGAAGTTATAAACACTCAACACTCGAACAGTTGGTGGAGTATTCCACTGTTCCTGTCATTAACGCATTAACCGACTATTCTCATCCATGTCAGGCTCTGGCAGATGTACTGACGATTCAAGAAGAATTTGACTCGCTTGAAAATCGTCATTTGGTATTTGTTGGAGATGCTAACAATGTATCTCGGTCTTTAGCGATCGCCTGTGGCAAGCTTGGTCTGAAATTTACGCTGGCGGGACCAGCGGCTTACCAGTTTACTGACCAGGAGAAAGCTGAGATCGAATCAGGTTGTGACGGCGCTACTTTTGAGCAAACCGAAGATGCTGTGGGCGCCGTGGCTTCTGCTGATGCTATCTATACGGACGTCTGGGCCAGTATGGGGCAGGAGAAAGAGCAGAAACAACGCGAACAGGACTTTGCAGATTATCAAGTCAACGAATCGCTGATGGCCGCTGCTCCGGAGCATGCGATCTTCCTTCACTGTCTACCAGCGAAACGCGGTCAAGAAGTGACCGACGCAGTGATGGACGGTGCTCAAAGCCGAGTTGTCGCGCAGGCTGGAAATCGTATGCACGCTCAGAAGGGGCTGTTGGTTTGGCTGCTGGAAAAACAGCTGTAAAAATCTAACGGGCTCTTGTCAGAAGCCTAGGCTTTTAGAGACTCTTTTTGGATACGTGTGAGCTGTCGAATTCCCTTTTTGGCCAGACCTAATAAATCGGCCAGTTGAGTTTCACTGAATGTGCTTTCTTCGCCCGTTCCCTGAATTTCGACAAATTGTCCTTTTCCAGTCATGACGACATTCATGTCGACTTCGGCGGCGTAGTCCAATTCGTAGTCCAGGTCCAGATAGGCTTTGCCATCGACAATTCCAACACTGACTGCCGCCAGACTGTCACGAAGTGGTGATCTCTTTGGATTCGGCAATTCCGATTGAAAGCTGCGTATGGCATCGACAACGGCGATGTAGGCTCCGGTAATACTGGCAGTTCGAGTGCCACCGTCGGCTTGCAGGACGTCACAGTCGATAGCGATTGACCGTTCTCCGAGTGCTTCGAGATCGGCTACGGCACGAATGCTCCGTCCAATAAGGCGTTGGATTTCGGTGGTGCGACCGTCGACTTTCTTTCGGTCTCGGCGTTTGCGAGGGCTGGTACTGGAAGGCAACATATTGTATTCGGCTGTGATCCATCCCTTCCCTTTGCCCTCCATCCACGGTGGAACCGAATTCTCCACGCTGGCAGTACAAAGTACGACAGTTTCGCCGGCTGAAAAGAGTACACTTCCAGGTGCCTTATTGGTGAAATGTCTCTGGACTTTAATCTCTCGAAGTTGATTTGCTCGGCGAGCCTTAGCTTTGGCCATGTTGGTTCCTGATCGGCGTAGAATTTCTTATGTAGTTTACTGAATGACAACGGCACAGGCCCTGATGAGTCCTGTGCCGAAGTTGTTTTGATTGTCTAGATAGGTGTGATTGGTCAGCAGTGAAAGATTACATCGGGAATCCACCCTCGCCACCGGCGTTGGGGTCCATCATGCCGCCCATACCGCCATCCATGCCACCTTCCATGCCGCCCATACCTCCCATCATGCCGCCACCGGTGTTTTCAGCTGGTGCATCGGGTTGGTAGTTATAGCGTTCCCACAATTTGGTGTCATCGATTTCACTTTGAACGGTGAAGTTGCCATCTTTATCAAACAGTACGAATTCACCAGGTGCAAAAATTGCGTTGTCCTTAGCAAACATCTTTTCGTAGTTAGTACCTTTGAACAGTTCTTCTCCACCACGTAGGTCGGCAATGATTACGTCGGTATTGAAGTTGAACTGAGGCAGGGCATTAATGACTTCCGTGATCGGATGTCCATATTCCGCATCTGCCGTGAAATTCAAGATGGCTCCTCGATTGACGGTGCGGTCAAATGGAACATCAACAGCACGTTTGGTGTCAAATACGATTGGCTTAATGATGCCACTAGGTTCTGAATCAATATACATGGAACCATTCGGAGCTCGTGTTTCCCGAGGAGCTGTAACAGATCCGGCTGCAATTTGCGTTGGATCTGGTACGGTAATCGCCTCACTTGGTGTACTCCATTCCGTCTTACGGAACCAGGTACTGCCATTGGCAGCATTCGCTCGAAGTCCTTTGACGCGTGCTAATGCATCGGCATTCAGTGATTGATCTGATGGGGCATTGTGGTCTCGATACTCATCCTCAGGATTTGTATTAGGAAGGTTGGGGTCTTCGATCCAGAGTTGAACACGATATCGGTAGGTACGGCCAATTTTCGCAGAGAAGTCAAAGAATCGGACCATCTTGTAGTCAGGGATATTTGCGGACATCATGCCACCCATATCTCCGCCCATGCCGCCCATCATACCGCCCATGCCGCCCATCATGCCGCCCATACCGCCGGCCATGTCGCCCATACCGCCCATGCCGCCGGCCATGTCACCCATGCCGCCCATACCGCCGGCCATGTCACCCATGCCGCCCATACCACCAGCCATGTTTCCATTGCCGGCTGCAGCATTGTTGTTCTTAGGTTTACGACCGCTTCCGGGGATGTTGTTGTCGACGGGCTCTTCTGCTTCTTCCTCTGGTTCAGCTTCCGCTGCGTTTTCTTCCTCGACAGGAGCTTGTCCAGCGAGTGGAATTTCCGGGTGTCTTAGAATGCCATTAATATCTCGTAGCATCACGGGAGGGCAGCTCAGTGAGATGTACTCGTTGAGGTGTGTATTATCTACGATTTCAGTTGCTGTCCCAAACCATCGATCTGCTGCACGATTGTGTTCACGGGTACTGAGAAGGTATTCCCAGTTATATTCCCCTTCGGCTTGCTGCAAGTCGTCGGTAATGTCAACCCGTTCGACAGTCATGAAAATGTAGTCAGGGCGATCGCGCATGGCGTCGTAACCTGAACGCATGGCCAACGCTCGTTCGTATTCGTCAAACTGTTTTTTAAATGGCACCAAAGCTGTCACGCCGACAATCGTCTGAGCGACTGCTACAGGAGTACCCTTTGGCCCGTCATTGGCAGCAGGCATTCCGCCTCCACCTTCGGAGCCACCGGCCATACCAGCCATGTCACCCATTCCGGCCATATCGCCCATGCCGCCGCCCATACCGCCGGCCATGTCACCCATGCCGCCCATCATACCGCCCATGGCTCCACCGCCACCACCGTTTGGGCGGTAGCCGAGGATTTGCCCTCGATCGGCTCGTAGGCGTCTGATCGTGCCACCGGTGTTGGCGTCGCCGCCCATACCGCCGGCCATGTCACCCATACCGCCCATACCGGGCATACCGGCCATGTCACCGCCACCGCCATCCATACCTGGGATGCCGCCGCCTGCAAACGGATCATTGTTGTTACGTTTAGGACGAGTTGGACGAGGTTTTTCTTCTTCGACTTTCTGAATCGCTGGTTCGTCACCTTCAGTTGGATCTACGGAACCTTCCGGGAGCACGTAAGCAACCGGGCCTGTAAGTGCGTTTACGCGTAAGTCAGTGGCAGCGTAGATTTCGGGATCTTCACGCTTCTTGGTGTTTCGATTAACAGGAGGACTCAAAAGACGGGACATGCCATAATCGGCTGCATTAATGTTGACCTCACCTGCTGCAGCTCGTTGTTCAAATGGCTGTTCTAAATCAGCAGTGTAGAGTTCTTTTTCCTGGTCCCAGTCGCCATTACTGATGGCACTATTGGCACTTGTAATCTGAGTTTGGAGTTCTTCGGGGGTTTTGGAAAAAGTATTACCCATCGAATCTTTACCCGCATTGAGCCCGGAATAGATTAGGTAACCGGAAGCTACTACGGCCAGCGTCAGCGCAATTTTTTCCCCGTAAAGGACGATTGGATTGTCGGTAACCTGCTTACCCTTGCGTTCCCGACTAGACGACTTCTTCTTAGATTTCGCTGGTGCTTCCGGCTTAGGAGCATCTGGATCCGCCGTGAGGTCGTCTTCACCAGTTGCCGCCAGAACAGCATTCATAATTGCTTCTGCTTCAGCGTCTTTTTTCTTTTTACGTCCGAATACCATCGCTATGGTTCTCCACCCGAATTTGCCCGGGTCTGTTTTTCATTAAACTGAAATTAGTTTTGGTTCATTAAAATTATAGGCGTACTTATTCAGCACCGACATCCACAGGATCGCCTTGACCTGGGGCCTGTCCATTTCCACCGTCATCGGCACCGGCTGGTTGGTCGTCAGGATCGATTCCCAGGGCCAATGGATTTGGAGGATTGTAAATATTTACAATCCCGTATACTTCGACTTCCTGGTGATAGGGATGTTCAGATGCTTGTACGACTGCACCTCCCATTCCACCTTCCATGCCGCCCATCATACCGCCCATGGCTCCACCCATGCCGCCGTCGGTACCACCCATGGCACCACCCATGCCGCCTTCCATACCGGAACCGCCTTCCATGCCACCGGCTCCACCGGCTGAGGCTCCACCTTTGTTGATACCACTTTCTCCGCCGATTCGTACTTGAAGTACTTCAATGCTTAGCTCGGCATTTCCACATTCTGCGAGGAATTGTGACAAATACCGCATGTCCAATTTGAGACGGATTCGTGTTGGGTATCGTTTGGCAATTGCCAATTCGGGTTTGGGAGTTCTAGCTTCAGGGTCAAGTGCGTCTCGCAAAGCGGTGACTTGCAGTGGTTGGTATTTGTCATCGACATATCGCAAATCTCCCGGGTCATCAGAGGCTACCAGATTACCACTTTCATCCTTGCCGCCGCCGTTGTTAGAGGAGCCACCTCCCTCGGGAGACATGGATCCCATTTGTTGCATCATGTCCATTCCGCCCATGCCGCCATCTTCGCCTCCAGCTTCGCCAGCTACAATTTTACCACCGTTGAGGATGGACTCTTTGGCTAGGTCCACACCGCTGGGGCCCAGTAGGTCACCGTTTTTGGCGAGGTCGATGCCGATGATTTCAGTAACCTTAGCGTTGTAGGCAGCTTCCGCCTCTTTGTTCAGGTTTTCAATAATGCTCAGCCATTGTTGGAGCACCCACAGGTCTTCCTGTGTATAGAGGATGGACAGAGTGGAGGGCGTTTCTGTAAATGTAAACCGAGCATCCAGAGCTTTTTGGTTATTGTCTTCCCAAACCACCATATGCGTGGGTACATCCTGCTGGACCGTTGCATTTCCACCTCCGGTAGGATCGCCTCCGGCCGGATCACCACCAAAACCACCGGCAGCTCCACCAAAGCCTTCGTCTTCGATTTGCGGTTCTCCCCAGGCAGCATCAATACGTGAGGCCAACTTAGGCATGTAGTCTTTCACGAAATCAGCGTAATTGGTTCTGGCAATACGGTTGACTTCAACAGATACATCTTTGTTGGTTGGGTTGATGACTCCGCCGGCAGTCACTTTGAGTTCAATCGGGGTGAGGGGAATGAACTGGTTTGCGGTAACCTGTGGAAGTTCACCTTCTGCAGTAGGCCAGTTGAAAGCAGTCTTTTGCGTGGTGTATTTGGCTTCCCAAGTTCGGTGGATGTCGAACTTCACCTGATTCATGATTTCTTCCATTCCGTCTTGGAAGTCCCCATTGGGGTGGTTGCTCTCATTGACCGATTTAATCTTACCGAGATCAGTGAACACGGAATTGATACTGTTGGTTTGCTGCGTACGTTGATCGTTAAGCTGACCTACGGCAAGAAACCAGAGGACACCTACGGTCACTGTTACGATGCTGGAAAGGATCCAGAACAGATATTTTTTCGCGTCTGCCATATTAAAAATCTCTTTAGGCTGGAATCCATGACCTTGCAGGGAAGGTCTTTGGATTCTCGGAGTGTGATTTTCTTTGTTTTGTTCTTTTGTTTTGGTTTAAATACCGGCTGGGGGGCCGTCAGGACCATCTACCGGAGGACCATCGGCACCACCAGGACCACCATTTTGATCGCCATTTAGTCGTGCTTCTTCCTCGGCTTGTTTTTCTCTTTCAAGTCGAGCTGCCTCGTCTGCTTCTGCTTTGAGACGATAGCGTTCGCTCACTTCATTCGGTTCCCACATGAATTGGACAGTGAACGAGTACTTATTTGCAGTGTATTCCTTCTCTTGCTCAACTGGGGCAGCATTACCTCCGGCATTGCCATCAGTTCCACCTCCGGTGGTATTGCCTCCAAAACCGCTCGACGGATCCGTGCCGGCACCGGCGCCACCAGCTGGGTCCCCGCCGAAACCACCGGCGGCTCCACCAAAGCCATTGTTGTTACCTGAGGCACCGATTTTAACTTCGCCCTCATCTTTGGTATCAACAAGTACAACATACTTGATGCCCATTTGTTCCATACTGAATGGTGTTACACCAAACGGAGTGGGCATCGTAAGGACGGAATGCCTCAGGCGTTCTAGTAATGCGTATTGAACGTGGCTCTTAAAGCCAGTTTCATTGTTGTTATTGAAATAGTGATAGCCTTTCAGTTGAACCACCCAGGCACCATCTTCCGGCGCTGTGAAGTCATCACTTCCACTATCACCACTTCCTCCGGACGATCCGCCTCGGCCACCGTTGTTGTCCGCTGCTGCTGCGGCGGCTTTAGCGATGCGATCTGCTTCATAAGCTTTTAGGAATTCAACGTAAGCTTGGTTGTTTTGAACAAAACTGGCGTTATTGGCAATGCTGTCAAGCCAGGTCTGACGATCCTGATCTGTTTCATCTTTATCAGCGGTCAGTATGGAGCTGTTTTTTTCCCACCAGGCTTTCAGGTCGTCTTCGGTAAAGTAAGCATTGTCGACGGATTCAATGTAGATGTCAGGTCGATCTTTGAAATCGACAACATCCGGATCTCGCCACTGCGTCTGTTCACCGGGTAAGACAGAATTGATCGATCCGATTAATTCGAGCCACATTACCTGACGATCGCCGTTTCCGATCATCTGATTGCCGAAGCTGACCAGATCGTCGTATTCCTTTTGGAGCTTCTCATAATCCTGTTTGTTTTTGGTCGACTTGGAGCTGGCTGTCTTGGCATTGGCAAGTTCGCCTTCCCAATGTCCATCCATCGTAGCGCCACTGCTGTCGTGAGCCACTTTATTCCAATGCGTGTAGTTCAGGAAATAATTGAAAGTAAAGGCAACCAACAACAATGAGACAGCGGCGACCACCCAAGGTTTCTTCGAATCGACTAGGCGATCGAATAATAATTCCCGAGGCAGCAAATTCGTTTGAAGCTGTGCCAGTCCGAGTGTTTGCAGGCAGAGTCCATAGCAATTGCCGTAGGCAAGAACATTGTTACGGAATGTTGGACTGGCAGTGACGCTGGAACCTTTGAGTCGATTCCACGTTTCCAGCTCAACTAATTCCAATTCCAGCTTCTTACCAACAAAAGACCGAAGCCCGGGAAGCTTAGCGGTATTGCCTAAAATGACAAGCCCTTTGATGGTAGCTTTACGGTCGATGCCTTCGAAGAATCTCAGGGACCGTTGAACTTCCGTTCCCAGACTGTCATAGACACTACGCATGGCCTGGAAGACTCGCTTGGGATCCGGAGCTTCACGAGCATTACGTTTTAAGTGTTCGGCTTTGGCAAAAGTTAGTTTAAGTTGTTGCGTCATTTGCCGAGTGAAGTGGTTACCGCCGATGGGAATGCTGCGGTGCCAGACTCGAAACCCATTGGTAATGATCATGTCGGTCGTTTCCGTTCCGATCGACAAGACCATGTAACTGCCTGGAGGTGAATCCGGGTCAAATGCATCCGGGTCGGGACAGTTATCTAACAAGTCATAAGTGACGCAGTTATAGATCGCCATAGGGGCTAACTGAATCGCATCCAACTTCAGGTCAGCATTGTCAAACGGACGCATCTCACGGACCACGTGGTCACGCTTCATTGCAAACAGTCCGACTTCGGCTTCCGTGATCAGTCCCTCAAGTTCCGTACCACCACCCATCTGCTGGTAGTCCCAGACAACTTCGGATAGTTCAAATGGAATTTGCTGGCGAGCTTCAAATTCAACGATGTCCCGTAATTTCTTCTGTTCGATTGGCGGTGGCTTGAAGAATTTAGCAAGGCCGGCCTGTCCTGAAACGGAGACGGCAACCCGTTCATCGTCAATGTCGTTACGTTCTTTGAGTTGGTCCAGAGCATCAGCAATTAAGGCCTCTGGATCTGCATCCGGTTGGCTCAGAATCTTTGGGTATTCGATGTAGTCGACTTGAGTTGCGACGACTTCACCGTCCTGTATCTCACAACGCATCGCTTTGAGCGCACATTGCCCGATATCAACTCCCCAAACTCCCGGATTCGTTTTTGCGGCCATTAGGACCCTTTCCAAAACTTCAAACCAAACAGAGTGTAATTCAGCTGTTTGGAATTTATTCGGATTTATATATCTATTTAACTAGTTCGTACCAACCAAGGATTCTTCCTGTCGGCGCGCACTACCTTACAAACTGTATCGACCAGAAACAGGGATGAATCTGGTGTTAGTTTGATAAGGATACTACACATCCTACAGTCGTCATGTCCATCACAACTTGGTGTAATCACAAAGCTCCGAATGGAGTAATTATAGCGATTACAACGAGGTTGTCGTGGTTTACGATGACCATTGCCTTTAGCAGCTGTTAGATAAGTCTATAAATGAATGATTCCGCAGTATTACCTTGGACAGAATTCAACCGCTAAAAGTTCCCTGATACCTCTGTGTTCCCTACTACTAATCTAGTGAAGTACGGGTTTTAGTGTCAATCATTTTCAGCCACTGGATTCTCATGTTTTGCCCTATCTGGCTTCTATCAAAAGAACGACTTAGCCGTGATTGTGAGTAAATCAAGTGAAATCACCGTACCACGTATGGCAGACGAGGCCAGATGAGCAAATAATGCAATAAGTACGTTGGAGGAACGACAATTTGGTACTTTGTCGTTGTTCTCAGCAAAGGTGTACATTACCGAGCTTGCACTGTCGCTCATCCTCTTTTGTTATGGTTGTTTATCGATGCCCTACAAAGAACTATCCATCCTACTTTCCTGTCATAGTCTGGAGGATTTCCCGACCTACCATGAGGGAGATGAAGCTGCTAGTTTGTTGGCAGGGTGGACAGGACTCTGGCATCCATTTCTGATTCACGAGTCGCGGGGGATTATCAAGTGGCACAGGGTTGACGACCCCCCGGAAGAGCTTTTAGACAAATTGATCGTGGTCCCCTTGGCCAGCGCCGACAATTTACAAACCGGCTATCTGCAACGAGCAGAGGACGCAGGAGCTCGGGTCATTAGTCGGCAAACCTGTCGGCAGGAAGTAATCCGTCAGGCACTGGAAGGCCAGGACGTACCTGAAATCGCTCAGGATCTAGTCGATGACTTTCTGGCTCTTGGATACTTTTACCTGCAAATCGAACTGTTAACCAGGCAGATGCGATACGCCAGTAACTTGGACGAGATTCACTTTGAAAATACCGTCTGCGATGCAGCTCGGTTTGCGGTCGAAGGGGAGCATGCTCAGGCCATCGAAAAAATTCAGTCCGCCTTTGATTTGTTATCAACCGAACGAGACCACTACTATTCCGTGGATGCCTACCTGGTTGATATCAACATGATGGCGGAATCCACCTTAGGTGGAATGTTGCAGGAGGAGTTGAACGAGACGCCTCCCACTAACCTGCTACTGGCCCCGTCACTCTATCAGTCACTGATGGACTCACACCCAGAATCCGCTCAGCTCATTCGCCAGCGTCTGGAAGATGAGTCTTTGAGCATTCTTTGTTGTGAGCAGGATAGTATTCCTAACGCACTCCTGCCAGCCGAAGCGGTAAGAGCCTCACTACTTGCAGGGGCTCGGTCTTTTGAATCGGCATTTGGAAAACCGCCTCAGGTTTATGGAAGAAGAGATTTTGGCCTGACAGCCAATCATCCCCAGTGGCTCAGTCAACTTGGCTTTTCGGCAGCACTTCATGTCCTCCTTGGAGAAGGTAGTTATCCGGAAAGTTCTCAGGCTAAGACACGTTGGGAAGGCCAGGATAACACCCAACTGGATTGCATTGCTCGTGTACCCTTAAACGCGAATCGGCATGAGACTTTTTTGGGATTATCTAATCGTCTGGGAGAGACGATGGATATGGACCATGTCGCTACGCTCTGCCTAGCTCACTGGCCAGGCCAGATTCTGCCTTGGTACGAGGATATACGTCGTGCTTCCAAGTACACCAATGCCTTGGGGCGTTTTGTGACGTTGGAAGAGTACTTTCGCGACACCGACCTTCCCGGGATGAACGAGAAATTCGAAGGGGATCAATATAAGGCGCCGTACCTAAAACAGGCGATGATTAAAGGAGTTGCCAATCCAATTTCACGATGTAGTCGTTATTGGCGTCTACATAGTCGTCTGGAGTTGTTGAACGGGGCCAGCCTCATGTTAGGTTTGATGGGAGCGGACTTCGAGGACTTAGCCAGTCAAATCCAGCAGACTCAAGAAAACTTGCTTTCGGTTAGCGCTGCGTTTGCCGAGGACTCGACCGAAGAACAGTTATCTCAAATTGAATCGTCAGTGGAGTCGCTTACTTCAGACATGCGAGAGAAACTTGCAGCAGCCGTTCCTCGGGATGGAGAACCGCAGTCTGGAGCGATCGTTTTTAATCCCTATGGGGTGACTCGAAGATTTCAGCTGAACGAGGTGGAACTCGATCAGATTCCGCTGATTGAAAAACCCGTTTATGCGGCGGCAAGTGGGGGGACTGGCAAACAGGTTGTCGTCGATACACCGTCGATTGGGTTTACCTGGTTGTCGGCGGGCAAGAAGAGGGAAAAGAGCGGCGCGGTCATTGCCGATAAAAACGTGCTCAAAAATGATTTCTTTGAAGTCATGATCAATGAAACCACCGGAGGAATTCAATCGATTAATTCCTACGATGCTCCACGTCACAACCGTGGCTCTTTTCAATTAGCTTATCGGCGCCCTGTGCGAAAAAAATCCGGGCGTCCTGCTGAACCTGACGATCTGGCAAATTACTCCGTCATGGCAGCTGATTCTATTGAAGTGACCGCTGCCAGTTCCGTTTACGGTGAAATCACTGTGAAGGGTCGAATTATGAGCCGGCAGGGTGACATCCTCGCGAATTACATTCAGATCGTTTCTCTGCATCGAGGCTCGCGGGTTGTCGGCCTGGACATCGAGTTGGATATTCAGGAGCAACCAAAAAACAACCCATGGAATTCATACTACTGTCTCAGGTACGCCTGGGATAACGAAGCAGCAAGTGTATATCGTTCAGTCAACGATGTGCGACAACGCGCTTCGGGAAGCCGTCTGGAAGCTCCTCAGTACCTGGAAGTTGAATCAGATAAACGCACAGCATTATTGACCGGGGGATTACCCTTTCACCGTCGAGTGGGTCGACGCTTTTTGGATTCAATCCTGGTGGTCCATGGTGAGACCGCACGGAAATTCCAACTCGGTATCGGTATGGACCTGCCGCAGCCAGTCCACGATGCTCGGCAGTTTGGGATTTCTCCACTCTGGGGCAATGAGACGGCAGCTCCACCTGCGGGCCAATCGTCCAGTTCATTACTGCACGTCGATGCTCGCAATGTACTGGTAACACACTGGGAGGCATTGATCGAACAGGGGCAGTGTGTTGGGTTTAGGGCCCGCCTAATGGAAACAGCGGGCCGTCCTGTCAGAGTGCGCTTAACCAGTTGCCGTCAGGTCAGTCAGGCGTTTCAATCCAAATTAAACGGTGAGAAGATTGCTGACTGTAACCTCGACCAAGGCCGTGTGATTCTGGAATTGACAGCCAACGAGTGGGTTGATTTAGAGGCTCGGTTTTAATAGCCGTTGGTTTGGAAAGGAAACTGGAATTCGTCCATGATTGTTACCATCGATGGCCCGGCGGGTGCTGGAAAGAGCACTGTGGCTCGTAAACTGGCCGCTAAACTAGGATTTGATTTTCTGGATACCGGCGCGATGTATCGATGTGTTGCCTTGTCAGGAAGTCGGCAAGGTGTTGACTGGGAAGATGAAGCGGCTTTAGGCGAAATCGCTCGCAGCCTCCCATTAGAGTTTGATGGAGCTCGCGTACTGCTAGACGGGGAAGATGTGAGTGCGGCCATTCGTACTCCGGAAGTAACAGCCATTATTCACTATGCTGCCGATAATCTGATGGTGCGAGAAGCCATGGTTGACTTGCAACGCAAATTGGCAGCCGAAGACAATGTGGTCACGGAAGGACGCGATCAAGGCACTGTTGCATTTCCTCAGGCCGAGTGCAAATTCTTTTTGTCGGCCAGCGCTGAGGAGCGAGCGAGACGTCGGGTTGAACAGTTACGTCAAAATGGAAAACAAGTGTCCCTCGAAGAAGTACTGGAGCAGCAGACAGTGCGAGACGAACAGGACGAAGCTCGTAAAGTGGGTGGACTCAAAGCAGCAGAAGATGCACTCTATGTCATTACCGATGGAATGAAACCATTCGAAGTCGTCGAGCATCTGGAACGATTAGTTCGCATTCGTATGTAACATGGTATAGTACTCACAGCTTACGTCTCGCTGGCACTGTGAGAGAGACGATGGCTGAACCATCCCCGGTGAAATCAACAGCAGACAGGAAACAGTACCACGTTTATGGCGGACTCAAACACAGGTCGGAAGCCTCTGGTTAAGTACACGTTCTATGCCTTCTTCAGGTATTTGTTTCGCTTGGCCGGCTTACTGCTGTTTAAATATCACTGCATCGGAAGGCATTATCTCCCCAAGTCCGGAGGGGCGATTATCTGTGCAAACCATCAGAGTCACTTGGACCCACCGCTTGTTGGAATGGCTCCTTCCCGACACTGTATTTATCTGGCTCGCAAAACGCTGTTTAATAATCCACTGTTTGGATTCATCATCGCCAACTTAGATGCCATACCGTTGAATCGCGATGGGATGGGGATTGAAGGGATCAAAGCGACACTTCGTAAGCTGCGAGCGGGTGAAGCGGTGGTCATGTTTCCGGAGGGAACACGGACGAAGACGGGTGAACTTCAACCTTTGAAAAGTGGGTTTATTACCTTAGCTCGGAGGTCGAAGGTTCCGTTAGTACCCTGCGGCTTTGTCGGGGCTTATCAATGCCTCCCTAAAGGTGGGAAACTGCCTCAATTCGAACGCATTCGTTGCGTTTATGGCCCCCCGATATCAGCGGAACAGGTTGCCGAGATGGATGACGAAGCGTTGATCGACTTGCTAACCGAACGAATGCAGGATTGCATTGCTCAGGCAGAAATAAGTCGGGCTGGCTAGGAGCTACTTTTCCATCCGCCGGGCAATGACGTCATGGTGTAGCGGTGTGATCTTTACGTTACTGGCCAGTTCTGTGAGCAAAATATCGTGACGTTGCTGCTTCGGAGCCGAGAATGAAAACTGAAGAACGAAGGCCCCAACTTGAACGCCGTGTCCAGAGTAAACCGGTGGCCAAAAATCCTCTCCCCGAGTAGCCAAAGTTCTGGCAAGCATTCGTGTGGCTCGCCCCGAAAACCCACCGATGACCATTTCCATTCGGCCTAAGGCCTCACGGTGAATGTAGAAAACCATGGCCGCATCTTCTGTCTTTTCATTCCATTGACAGACATCCCAAGACCCATCTTGCTTTTCAAACATGATCCCAGGAGTCTTGGGGAATTCACTGGCCGATAGACGAGTGCCTGCCATACAGGATTCTGGTTTGAGATCATCGTCACGATAACGAAGCATGATCGGACAACCGCGTGCTGTTCCCGCCTCAACATGAGACTGATCTTTGAATGGTTCGCAATTGAAAGTTGTTGCCATGATGTGTTCAACAACCGGATTACTTTTGACGGATCCCAATCCAATTAACCCACGATCGGAACTGAATTGGGTAAAGGCATCATAGACTTCAGCACTACGCCTAAAGACTTCGGCCTGATCTTGTTCACTGGGGCTCCAAACAAGAGACTGCTGCAGCGATTCCGGGTGGGGAAACGGTGCGGCTTCATTCATTTTGGAGGTACCTCCCAGTGATGAGATACCGTTGAGCAACTCGCCCATCAGCAGTGAGTCGGAGGCGACTAGCCAGGCGCCGTGTGGGCCATCTCCATCATCCTGAAATCGCCGAATTCCACAGCAGATCTCGATCCTTTGCCGGCGAGCCAACATTTCCCAGAAGTTCTCGGCTTCCACCGCGAATAAAGCCCCGGGCAGTTGATCGGCCGTGGCGTATCCGTGTTCGACGAGATAATCACAAAGGCGGGAAAGTGCCTTGAGAGGGATGTATTTGACTTCGTTCTTTAGTAACGCGGATACCTGATGACGGTCTAATCCAGTGTATTCAACAATCGCCTTCACTGTTCCGGGACGCTTACGAGGGTCGGGGACGTGGCCGAGGATTTCGGCAAGACGAAAGGAATATTGCATGGCAGTTACCGGAGCTAAGAAGGACCAACGGCGAATTCGAAAAGCTTAGACTCAGGTATTTTAACCAACACGGCGGGTGTAATGTTGAGTCTTACTACCGTTAGGCCGCATTAGCGGTGGGAACTTCGTCGTTGATGCTGATTTCGGTAGTCTCTGCTTTGTCATCAATGAGAGACAGAATCCCCGTTTGCGGACTCCAGATAGCCTGTAATTCTGCGCAGAAAAAACGTCGTCCGCTATAACAGCCATCGGCTAACACAATGACCTCCTGCATTTCTGCAGTTGGGTCAGCCCCTTTCTCCAGAAAGAAGTCGATCGCATGAGCTCGGATAGTTTCAGATGATTCCATGGTTAGTAATGGCTGACATTTAGATAATTCAACAGGCAATAGGGATTTCGGTAAGTATGGACTTCTACGTTGATTGTTTCATTCTTTACAGGAACAGACTTTCCAAATCCCCCAAATTGCCAGATCCTTGCTTGCCACGCTTTAATAGTCGTCGACTAGCAGGCAAGGGTGATCAGAGAGCAATCCCATGCTTCGAATGGTGTGCTCACAATACTGACCTGCTACATAGACCAAGATCGCTCAAATTCGATCAAGTCCGCTCAAGACACCGAGCATAAAAAAACGTCTTCTGAGAATTCACTCAGAAGACGTTTGGTTTGAGAAGCGGATGGGCTGGGATTCGAACCCAGGGTACGCGTCAACGTACAGTAGTTTTCAAGACTACCGCCTTCGACCACTCGGCCACCCATCCTGTGAGGCTTGCAGGCGAACCTGCTGCTCGTTGTGTTGTTATCGGCTGATTTGATAAAAAAATCAAGCAGGGGAAAGAGCGAAAAGTCAAATCACCTACGGGAGTTCAGAATGGATTCCACCATGCTTTAGCTGGCTTGGTAGCGATGGGTTGGAACGGGTCTTCCTGGCCGGAAACTCTGGGTTTCACCAAATTCCGCATTCCCGCCTACTTGAGCTACTGCAGCATGTACACATTCATGCACCAGTTTTGTCAGAATCTCAGGATCCATCGCGACTCGGGCATTCACAATCAGGTCGGCTTTCCCTAATTCTCGTTGGCTGGCGAGTGAAATTTGGGCTGGCGTGTCACTACTGATTAGATTGGCGACGGCATGAGCAGCATCACCAACGCCGATCGTCTTTAAGTGAGCGGTCTCTGCGCCAATCGCTTCGAGTGCAATGCGTAATCGTTCGATGATATCCAATAATAATCCGTCCAGATCAAACGGCGACTCGGCCTGCACCTGAAGACTGCTGTTGAGCCAACCTAGTTCCGCTTCGCCTTCGGCATAGATGTCATAATCGAGTTCAAGAATGCGGGAGCCGAATTCCCCTTGTTGATCGATCATCGATACCAACTGTTCCATCCCTTCGCCCGTTTTGGCGGAGATTTTGACGACTGGGATATCAGGGTGTTTGGTCATTAACAGGGATTCTAATTCGTTAACTTCGTCGATGGAAAGCTCGTCGATTCGATTGACGATCAGGAAATCAGCTTCCTCAAGCTGTTTTTCGAAAATGTAAGCCGCCTTGGGGGAAAATCCAGCATTGGCTTCCCCTTTGAGAATCCGGCGTCCGTGACTTGGCTTGAGAATGACGCCGTATGGAGCCACTTCGAACTCGTTTTGGTGTAAATGCTTCAGTGGTTGGACGACTGTGGCAACGAGGTCGGTGCAACTGCCGACTGGTTCGGCGATGATCACGTCCGGGTGTTGATCCTGGCTAAGCTTGGAGGTGGTGGCGGTCAACTCATTGAAATGGCAGCAGAAACAGGCACCAGCTACTTCACCAACTTCGAACCCTTGATTACGAAGTGTGTGGGTATCGACCAGGTCCGAGGCTTGGTCATTGGTGACGATACCCACCTTCAATCCCTGAGATTGATACATAGCAGCCAATCGACCGATCGTGGTTGTCTTGCCGGCACCTAAAAAACCGCCGATCATGACAAATCGCATTTTCTTCATCGTTTTGACTCCTGCTAATGGGCGCGGGAAAAACTATTCGGCCTGTGTGGCGGCGTCGAGCATTTCCAAAAACGTCTTCATTAATGGGGCATTGTCATGCCAGGTTCGAGCGGAGACGATATTTCCGTCGACGACCGTTTCCTGATTAACGTAGACGCCTCCTCCCTGCTCAGCATCCATGGCACATTTGGCGACCGTGGTAACGTTGCGGCCATTGATGATCCCAGCTGATGTGAGGATTTCGACACCATGGCAAACGCTGGCCACAGGTTTGCCAGCATCGTGAATTGCCTTGACGACTCGATTTAAATCCTGATCGTATCGAATATATTCTGGAGCTCGTCCACCAGAGATGAAGACACCCGCATAGTCGTCCGGATTCATGTCCTTAAAGGCGACATCCGCTTTGATGAAATAAGCTGGGCGTTCCTGCGTAATATCCCAGGGAATGCTTGAATCTGGTGGAATTTCGTGCAGGACGGTGTGATAGAGGCGGGCTTCAGGGCCGGCAACAACGACTTCGTAGCCAGCTTCCTGTAGACGGAAGAAAGGGTAGAACGTGTCGAGTGCTTCTGTGGCATCTCCGAGTGGCATTAGTACTTTTGCCATGATTCACCTGTAGGTAATGATTGTTGTGTGTCATTCATGTTGAAGTGACAGTCGACGGTCTCGTCGTGGTCTGCCTTTCGAGTAATTATGGCATAAAAAAAAGGCCGTGAATACCAACGGGTTTTCACGGCCTTGTCGTTGACATGAAGTCTTCCACGTCGGTGCAACAGCAAATTAGATGTTGTAACCGTTGTGGTATTCTTTTCGAACAATGTGAGCGACTTCAGGTGCGTTTGTAGGCACCATATTCTTCGCATCCCATTCGATCTTCTTGCCGTCTGCATAGACAGCGAGGTTACCGAGAAGAATAGTCTCGGTAAGAGGACCGGCGTAGTTCGGGAAGTTCGAAATCGGAGCAGGTCCACCTTTGATGGCATTTGCCAATTCAGTGAAGTGTCCTGGGGATTCCGGGAATTCGACTTCCTGATCGATGTCACCAATCAGTGTGAAATCATCACCTCGAAGAACACCAGTATGCCGTGCGTCCTGACCGTAGTCACCAGGGGAGAAGAAGGAACCCTTATCTCCAACCACGAGCGAACCGGTGTTTAACAGGCGAGCATAAGCTTTGGTGTCAGCTACGATTTCTTTTCCGTTTTTGTCCTTGAACTGGCTTCGTTTCGGGAACAAAGAACGATCTGGCTTTTCACCACCGTCATACCAGTACATCGTCAGTGCTTCTCGTCCCTTGTAAGCAGGGAATTCAAAGGTGATTTTGCACTTAGCAGGATAGGTCTCTTTGTTGTGACCACTGGTTTCAGCAACCACGCTAGTGGGATCAAACAGATCGAGTCCCATAAATGGCATGTTCAAAGTGTGGCAGGCCATATCACCAAGAGCACCGGTACCAAAGTCCCACCAACCACGCCATTTGAATGGAGTATAGGAAGGATGGTATGGGCGATGCTTTGCTGGACCTAGGAATTCTGGCCAGTGAATATGTTCTGGAATAGCAGGAGTATCTGTTGGTCGTCCACCGCCTTGAGGCCAAACCGGACGGTTTGTCCAAACATGAACTTCCTTGACAGCACCAACCACACCAGCTCGCAGTAGAGCAGCACTTCGACGGAGGTTACTTGAGGCAGTACCTTGATTACCCATCTGAGTCTGAACGCCAGCTTCCTTGGCAAGTTCACCTAGATGGCGAGCTTCCTGGATGGTGTGAGTCAGAGGCTTTTGAGTAAAAGTGTGCTTCTTGGCTTTAAGGGCAAGGGCAGCAGCAGGGGCATGGTTATGGTCAGGTGTGCTAACCGTTACGCCATCAAAACTGTCAGCAGCTTCTTCGAACATCTTGCGATAGTCATGAAACTTCTTAGCTTTAGGCCATTTGTCTGCAGCTTTGTTAAGGTTGCCGTCGTCGATATCACAGATGGCGACGATTTCACCGTGACGGGCCGCATCGTTGGAATCGCTGGTACCTTTACCACCAACACCGACACATGCCCAGCGGATAACTTCATTAGCGGACGTGCTGGCTTTGAGTTCTCCTCCGCTGGCAGCAAAGAATCCTGTGCTGGCCGCGGCAGTAAGTTTCATAAAGTCACGTCGTTGTTGACGTTTAGTCATTCGAATAACTCCTTCGAATACTCGATATAGATTAATTGATTATTGATAGAGGGGAATGTAATAAAGGTTACACCCTATTTGCCGCAAGTTCAATTTGCACGAATAAAAAAACTACAATGGCAGACGATGTTTGACGTGGTAGGCTGAATTGGAAATCCCTCTAGAAAGGAATCGCGACTATGAGTCACTTATTGGTGATTGGCTCAATCAATCTGGACCTAGTCCTCGAGACTCAACAGCTGCCGACTCCCGGCGAGACCGTGTTGGGAGGAACTTTTTCGCAGGTCAATGGCGGTAAAGGCGCCAATCAAGCCGTAGCCGCAGCTCGTGGCGGTGACAGCGATGTGGTCTTCATAGCGGCAGTAGGCAATGACGATTTTGGTCGTCAGGTCCTGCAGGCTTATGAGGAGGAGGCAAGGCTAAGTACCAAGTTGATTCAAACCAAGACAGGAGTTGCCACTGGGGTAGCCGCGATTTTAGTGGATCAGCAAGCTGAAAATATGATCTGTGTAGCACCTGGTGCCAACGCGCAATTGACCTCGGCCGACGTAGAGAGACTCGATGATGGTTGGTTTGATGACGCCCAGGTGTTGCTCGCTTCGATGGAAGTACCACTGACCTCCATCGAACAGGCGATCCTGCGGGCTAAGCAGCGAGGAGTCATGGTCGTGGTAAATCCAGCACCGGTTGTAGCTCAACTAGCAGATCAGGCTTTTTTGACTCAGGTCGATATTCTGACTCCTAACGAACATGAAGCATCCCAGTTGTCAGGCGTTACTGTTGAGGGCGTCGAGTCTGCGAAGGTGGCGGCAGCAGAGATTCGAAAAAAGTATTCCATTCCTGTTGTTATCGTGACATTAGGGGCGAACGGAGTTGTTGTGGATTCTGCTGATAGCAGTCTGCATGTACAGGCTCCCAAAGTCGATGCTGTGGATACGACAGCGGCAGGCGACTGTTTTAATGGTGTCCTTGCGACGCAGTTAGCCGCAGGAGTGCTTTTACAGCAAGCGGTCTCACTTGCAGTGCAGGCCGCGAGTATCAGCGTGACTCGCCGAGGTGCTCAAACATCAATTCCACAACGGAACGAATTTGACAAATTGTAAGGACATGTTTTCGCTAGTATTTTTAGCTGTATTGCCCCGTGAATCCTAGCGAGAGTAAAATGGGGGCTTGGCTGCCTAGTTTGTCTCTATTCCCTCTAATCCCGTGTTCCTACATTTATGCCTTCAGGTCCTAAAAATATTGCCATCCTCGGTTCGACCGGAAGTATAGGACGCTCCACATTGGACGTTGTTCGAGCGTGTTGTGATCGGCTTCGAGTTGTCGGGATTACTGGTCACGCCAATCTGGAGCTATTGAGTAGCCAGGCTCAGGAATTTCAGCCTGCGGTTACCGTGGTTTCTGATCCGCAAAGAGCAGCCACCTTTCAGCTTGCTGGTTGTCCAGAGACAACGGTGCTTTCCGGACAGGATGGCATTTGCGAGCTCGTGACTAGAGAGGATGTCGATCTGGTGGTGTCGGCGATTGTCGGTAGTGCCGGTCTGCGAGGTACGTGGGCAGCGATTGAAGCGGGCAAGACGATTGCCCTGGCGAATAAAGAAACGTTGGTAACAGCTGGCCCACTGGTGATGCAGCTTGCCAGTGATTGCGGCGTAGACATCCTTCCGGTTGACAGTGAACATAGTGCCATTTTTCAAGCGATGCAAAGCGGACGTGGGAAAGAAGTTTCACGAGTCGTGTTGACCGCCAGTGGTGGCCCGTTTCGAAACCACAGTGCAGAACAGCTGGAAGATGTCACGGTCGAAGATGCGTTGGCACATCCAACCTGGGACATGGGACCAAAGATCACCGTGGACTCAGCGACGATGATGAACAAAGCTCTGGAGATCATCGAAGCTCGTTGGTTATTTGGATTGTCAATCGATAAGATCGACGTCGTAGTGCATCCGCAGTCGATCGTGCACTCGATGGTGGAGTATTGTGACGGTAGTGTTCTGGCTCAAATGAGTCCTCCGGATATGAAGCTCCCAATCCAATATGCGATGTCCTATCCGGAGCGTTGGGAAGGTCCCGCCGAAAAAATCGATTTAACTCAAGCCTTCCAATGTGAGTTTCACCCACCTGATTATGAGCGGTTTCCGGCCTTGCTACTAGGTCGCGAAGTGGCCGAACGAGGCGGAAGTTGTGGGGCAGTATTAAATGCGGCGAACGAATCAGCGGTTGCCGGATTTCTAGATGGGCGGTTAAAATTCACTCAAATCGTCTCGGCTTGCCGGGATGTATTAAATCATCATGACTACGACCCGAACCCCGATCTGGAGCAACTCATTGCTTTAGACCTGTGGGCTCGAGAGGAGATATTACGTTGGAAACCTTAATTGCCGCGTCGTTTGACGGGTTTTTGGCCGGTGCCTGGAACATAGGAAAAGTTCTGGCAGGGCTGGGGTTTGTTATTTTTGTTCATGAGCTGGGACACTTCTTAGTGGCCAAAGCTTGTGGCGTTCAATGTGACAAATTTTATGTCGGATTCGATGTTCCCATCAAAATCGGTCCGCTGAAAATTCCTAGTGCACTCTTTAAATTTCAGTGGGGCGAGACGGAGTACGGAGTGGGGACTATTCCGCTCGGTGGCTATGTCAAAATGCTGGGGCAGGATGATAATCCGAATATGGCCGAGGAAGAGGCCGCGCGCATTAAGACGGTTAACGAAGAGGGCGAGGAAATTCTCAATCCTCGTAGCTACCCCGCCAAAAACGTACCGCAGCGAATGGCGATCATTTCTGCCGGTGTGATTATGAATCTCATTTTTGGGATTCTGATGGCAGCAGCGGCCTACAAAATCGGGACTCCCATTCAGCCAGCGGCGGTCGGTGGAGTCACCTACGGATCGCAAGCTTGGAAAGCCGGGTGGGAGCCTGGTTACGACCTGATTGGATTTGGGGATGGTGAGGAAGATAGCCGTTTCTACCGCTACACCTGGGATCTGAGATATGCGGTCATTGGCGCCGGCATGGATGGCGATCAACCGGTTAGTTTTCGAGTATTAGATCAGCAGCGTAATCGCAAAATCAGCGATGTAGTTCCTGTTCAAGCCAGTAACGAATCTAATCATCGAGCCATCGGTATTACGAGTGCCATCAACAGTACGGTTCTACTTAATACAGTCAACGCTGAAAGTAGTGAGTTGATGCTGTTGCCTGGGGATGAGGTGATAGAAGTCGCTGGTGTTCTTGTTGACCACGACGATGCAGGTCCTGAAGAGTCAAGGCAGCGTCTCGGATGGATTGTCAGAGAAGCATTTGCCAAAAATCCTTCTGAGTCAGTTGAAGTCAGGGTCTTACGAGCAGGTCAGGAAGTTTCACTGTCGGTGGAACCGGTTGCTATGCAATCGCCAGATTTTGTCCTGGGAATCGGCCCCATTGTTGCCTTTCAAGAAGGAAGTTTGGGAGAGACGTTGGGATTTCGTTTGGGGGATTCGATTCAAATGATTAACGGGGAAGATTTGAGTGACGTTGGAGCAGTTCAGTTACCGCAATATCTTGCTCAATTTGATGGGCAGGATGTATCCTTTGGCGTTTCAAGACAGGACGGTGAAGCAGCAACGACTGTTGAAATCGTAGTCCCTGACTTTCAAAGTGCATTGACTTACGAAACATCTCTGACGCCCACCGCGGTGGGAGCTTTGACGTCTCTTGGAATTGCTTATTCGAGCAATAATTTGGTAACTGCTTCACAGCATTCAGTGGTTCAAGCCGGAGACGAGTTGGTGGCGATGCAATTTGCCAAACGTGAAGGCAGCACTGGGGAAGTGGATTCCCGACGGCTCAATGAGAGAAATCTCTCGCAATACCTGTCTTGGTTTTTCCTCCATGCCAATGCTCAATCGGAAAGCCCCGATGTGGAAATGCAGCTGAAGTTTAAGCGTCAGGGTAATGATGAACTGATCGCCGTAACGCCCGAATGGAATGAAGTCGAAGGACGTTTCCGAGCATCGCGAGGAGTTATCTTTAGGCCACTTCAGCGAGTGCATCAGGCTGCTGGATGGGGAGAGGCCATGCAGTTGGGCTGGACTCGTACGAAACAAGATTTGCAGCGCGTCGGGCAAACGTTGGGGTGGATTGCTGATGGGACGGCCTCGGTAAAAGACCTCGGTGGTCCTGTGATGATTCTTAAAGTCGCAAAGGACGAAGCTGCTGTCGATGTTACTCGACTGTTGTTATTCCTCACGATGCTGAGTGCCAACCTTGCGATTCTTAATTTTCTGCCGATCCCAGTATTGGATGGCGGGCACTTTGTCTTCCTGACCATCGAATTGATAACTCGTAAACCTGTCAGCGAGAGGATTCAGGGGTCCCTTTCGGTCCTGTTCCTATTCCTGCTTCTCGGTTTCATGCTGTTTATCGTTTCGAACGACATTCTACGATTGTGGTTCTAGGTTTTTCGTTCTAGGTTTTTGCTTGGTTGTTCCTCGGATTGACCAGAAGGTAGTCGAATGCTGGCTGGATCAGTTCAAGTTGTTCTGTTTGATGCGGTCGGGACAGTCATATACCCTCAGCCATCCATTGCAGATGCCTACGTGAGTATTGGCAGCAGATTCATTGATGACTTGGAGCCAGATGAAGTCTTAAGACGTTTTAAATCAGTGTTTTCCAAAGTCTTTAGTGCTGAGAATGCACGGTCACCGGTTACCGAGTCCTCGACGGTCGAGTCCTGGCGGCAGGTGGTGGAAGGAACGTTTCCTGAATTCGATGACGCTGATGGTGCGATGTTTCAGCAGTTGTGGGATCATTTCGCAGATAGTCGTTCATGGGGAGTCTATGACGATGTCGCCGAATGTTTTACTCGGCTTCGGTCTCAGGGATTGCAGATAGGAATCGCATCCAATTTTGACAGTCGATTGGAACGAATCGTGAATCTTGATCCAGTCCTTAGTCAGGCAGAGTATGTTTTTCATTCTGCGCAATTGGGATGGAATAAACCTGCAGCCGGATTTTGTGATGGAATCACGAAGCGACTAGGGATTCAGCCGAATCAGATTGCACTCGTCGGAGATCGACTCGACAATGATATAGAACCTGCCTTGGCAGCGGGTTGGCAGGGAATCTGGATTGACCGCGACGAAGTTGGGCCAGCGGCATCGATACCCCAAGAAGTTCAGAGAATCGTAACGCTAAACGAACTTTCCTGAGCTCGTCTTTCATCAGTACTGGGAAGAATCTTACGCCGCATCACGGTGGTCTGAGTGTGCCGAAAGCTCGCCACTTTTCAACGCGACGACAGTGATTTTGTTTTTGCGGGCGTACTCAATCACATCTGCTTCATTGATGATAATGGTGTGACCTGCTTCTACCGCCAGGCAGCTTCCTCCAGCATTTTTAATGGACTCCAGTGTGCCGACGCCGATGGCAGGTACATCAAACCGACTATCCTGTTGTGGTTTTGCCACTTTGACCACAGTAAACCCGCCCTGTTTACAGAGTTCCCCAGCGCGTTGGATGCATAGGTCC
Organism: uncultured Pirellulaceae bacterium; assembly: GCA_938082855.1. Lineage (GTDB taxonomy): Bacteria > Planctomycetota > Planctomycetia > Pirellulales > Pirellulaceae > UBA721. The sequence continues at coordinate 33,422 of CALKCC010000180.1, forward strand.
GTTCCTTCCACAGCCTCGACTGCTAGGACGGCCTGATTTTTTACGACCACCGTTTGGCCGACGTCGAGGCCACCCATCTGTTTGGCGAGCTCCCAGCCAAATGAAATGTCCAACTGTTGTGATTTTGAGATTTTGGAGCCGGTGAGATTGCCTTCTTGCACGAGTAACTCCGGGGCAAAGTGGGTGGCGGGTAATACGGAAATTCCATGTCGCTCAAATAGATTAACAAAGGCGAGCAGGAATGTATCGTCTTTGCGGTCCTTTTTCTTGGCGATCATAAAGTCCCAAAACATTCGTAAGGTTGCGCGGTCTGGAATGTAATCCAGCCAGGCAAATTTTCGAAAGTATTGAACCTTGTGAATCTTTCCGGCAAATGTAATGTGCTGCACTTGGTGTTGTTTGAAAAAACGAATGGCCATTCCGACTTTCGCAATGGGCCCCATGGTAAAGGCATCACACTCTTGGGCTAATGCTGGATCTGCATGTCCTTTGATACCAACGCCAATAACTTTATAGCCTTGACGCTTAAGACTTCTGGCCACGATGACCGGGTATTCTCCCCAGCCTGCCATCAGCCCAACCGCTTTGGCGTTCAATCGTGATTCTGAGGTAAGAGCAGGGACTTCACTCACGTTAAGCGGCATCCTGTTGGGTTGATTTATCAGCACCATCAGAGGGCGACTGATCCTCTTGTTGGCTGGCGAGTTGCTTTTCCAGTTTTTTGAGTCGTTTAATCAGGTCAGGGACTTTCGATAGTGCGGCGGCTTCACGCATGGCCTGTTTGACATCACGA
>CALKCC010000181.1 GCA_938082855.1 uncultured Pirellulaceae bacterium
GAGACGACGCCAAGCAAATTGCTGAGACAATTGCTGGCAGCAATCTGGTGAAGACCTGTGTGACTGGCAATGATCCCAATTGGGGACGGATTGCGTCCGCAGCCGGGTATGCTGGCGTTCCTTTTAATGTCGCAGGCTTTCGTTTGTTTTTGAATGAAACACTGTTGTTCGAGGGGGGAGAACCCTGCGAGTTTAGTGCGCAAAGCGTGTCTGAATCGATGGCCAATGGCGATACCGTGAAGATTCGTGTTGAACTGCAGGAAGGAACAGAGTCAGCCTGTATTTGGACGAGTGATTTGACCACAGCGTATGTTGTATTTAATTCGGATTACCACACGTAGTTAACTTTGGGTGAACAAATCCAGTTCTAGTGTTGTCGAAAAATCCAACGTGGGATAAATTGACAACGACGAAACAGAAGTCGCCGAAAGGCGATATGTTTGAGACAAGCAAATCTAAGCAAAATCAGTGATATTCTAGGAGTGATCAATGGCGACCGTATTGGATATGCCAGAAACAAGCGAAGAAGTTCAGGTGGTGGAAGAGTCCCCTGTTCTGACGGAGACTGTAGTTGCGAAGCCCTTGGAAAGTGCACCAGTCGCCGAGGCGGAAGACGAAGACGAGGGATTTGATTTCGATGACTTCGACGAAGACGATTTCGATGATGAGTTCGACGACGATTTCGAAGAAGAAGCTGAAGACGAATATGACGTTGTCGAGGAATTTGAAGATGACTTTGTTTTTGTTGACCCGGCTGAGAAAAAGCAAAAAGAGGAATCTGAACCATCCTCGGATGATGAGGGAGATGGGGAAGAGGAATCAGACGACAAATAGTGTTTGATATTACTGTCTTTCTTTTCGTCTACACGCTGCATCACAAGTTCCCTCGATTCTATGTTTGAACCCTTACCAAATAACCCCAGTTTCCCGTCACTCGAAGGCGACATGTTAACCCGCTGGAAAGAGACAGCGGTCTATGAAAAATCTTTGGCTAAACGGGCCGATGCGGAAAGGTTTGTATTTTACGAGGGGCCGCCTACAGCTAATGGAATGCCCCACCCAGGGCACTGTTTAACACGGTCGATCAAAGACCTGTTTCCTCGCTATAAGACCATGCAGGGATTTCTCTGTGAACGTAAGGCCGGGTGGGATACGCACGGCCTGCCTGTTGAGGTCGAAGTTTGTAAAGAACTGGGCATTCACTCCAAAGAAGAAATTGAAGAATATGGAGTAGAGCCATTCATCCATCGTTGCCAGGAAAGCGTCTGGCGATATATGCAGGAATGGGAAGCCTTGACCGAACGTCTGGGATTCTGGGTGAATTTGGACGATGCATACGTCACCTATCATCAATCATTCGTTGAGAGTGTTTGGTGGTCGCTTAAGAATCTATTCGACCGTGGTTTACTGTATCGTGGTCATAAAATTGTCTGGTGGTGGGCACAAGGCGGCACCGCGCTCAGCGCCGGTGAGGTAGGGCAGGGATACCGCGAAGTCGCCGATCCTAGTGTGTTCGTTGAATTTCCCTTGGTTGGTAGCGAACAGGAATCGCTATTGGTATGGACTACGACCCCATGGACGCTTCCCAGTAATCAGTTTGCCGCCGTTCACGAAGAATTGACATACGCCAAAGTACGCGATAGTGAGACGGGAAGGATTCTGATTGTTGCAGAGTCGTTGGTTGAGAAGCTTGCCGGGCAATTCAAGAGAGAGTTGACGGTCGAGTCTACCTGCTCAGGGTCGGATTTGGTTGGATTGGAATATGAACCACCATTCGACTATTTCTATAAGTCACAGGGACAGGATGTTGGTGCGCTACTGGAAGGCGGCGAGCAGAAATTGCAGTGGCGGGTAGTCGCCGCAGATTTTGTCACAACCGATAGTGGTACCGGATTGGTTCATATGGCTCCGGCGTTCGGAGAGGCCGATTATGATGTGCTGGTTGATGAACAGCAGCGGTTTGTAGAAGGCCAAGGGCCTCAGCTGATCTGTGCTGTTGGTCCCGATGGAAAGTTTACCGAAGTAGCCGGTAGCTATGCGGGTCGATGGGTCAAAGAAGCTGATAAAGATATTAGTCGTGAGCTGCGTGAAAAGGGGCGTTTGGTATTACTCGACCAATACTTACACGATTATCCGTTTTGCTGGCGAGCCGATGATGATCCGCTGATTCAGTATCCCAGAGAGAGCTGGTTTATTCGGACCACCGACTTTAAAGACGATATGCTTGCCAATAATCAGCAGATTAATTGGCTCCCGGAACATATTAAGGACGGACGATTCGGAAACTTCCTCGAATCCAATGTCGACTGGGCGTTATCCCGAGAACGATTTTGGGGGACGCCGCTTCCAGTTTGGGTTTGTAGTGAGACCGGGAAGATGGAGGCCATCGGAGCGTACCAGGAACTGCTGGAAAAAGATGGCGTGGAGGGACTGGATGTTTGGGAACGTGCTAAGCAAGAGAATCCTGACCTGTCCGAACACTTAAAGGTACACAAGCCTTATATCGATGCCATTACGTATCAGTCGCCCTTTGCCGAGGGGGGCCGAATGCAGCGCGTGTCCGAGGTGATCGACTGTTGGTATGACTCAGGCGCAATGCCATTCGCGCAATGGGGTTACCCGCATCAAAACAAGGCTGAGTTTGAACAGCAATTTCCGGCCGATTTCATTAGTGAAGCGTTAGATCAAACCCGCGGATGGTTTTATAGCCAGTTGGCCATCAGCACCATGTTGTTTGGTGAAAATGGGGCGGAGAATCAACAACGCTCAGACTATCCCCACCCATATCGCAATTGCATTGTGTTGGGACTGATGCTGGGTGAAGACGGTCGGAAGATGTCCAAGAGCAAGCGAAATTATCGTGAGCCGAATGAAATCTTCGATAAGTACGGTGCCGATGCATTGCGTTGGTACTTCTTTGCAAACCAGGCTCCCTGGACGCCCATTCGCTACAAAGAACAATCGATTAAGGAAAGCATTCCGGAATTCCTGTTACGGCTCTGGAACGTATTTAGCTTCTTTACGATCTACGCAAATATTGATGGTTTCGAACCGGAACGACGACTGTCGGGCGACGCAGGCGAATTGAATGCCGCGGACCTGGCCGAAGCAGAAGGCTATCGTCCTGTCGCAGAACGTGGAGAACTTGATCGATGGGTTTTATCCGAGTTGCACAGTACCATTGGAAATGTTGTTACTCGTATGGACGACTACGACAACTACGGTGCAGCATTGGCGCTAAATGACTTTGTAGATGCACTCAGTAATTGGTATGTGCGCCGCAGTCGTGATCGCTTCTGGGCAGCCGATAAAGAGAGCCCTGAGAAGTTAGATGCCTATTGGACTCTTTATGAGTGCCTCACAACGTTAACCAAGGCAATTGCACCGTTTGTACCTTTCTTAAGCGACTATATGTGGCAGGCACTCGCAGGCGTATTTGGTGAACGAGCTCCGGAAAGTGTGCATCTTTGTGATTATCCAAAATCCGAAGAGAGTCTGATCGATGCAGGGTTATCAAGTCGGATGGCCACATTGCGCGAGATCGCTAGTTTGGGGCGTAGTGCCCGAATGAATGAAAAGCTCAAAGTCAGGCAGCCTCTGCAAAAGGTTGAAGTGGTTTTGGCGGACGATGCCAGTAAAGACTGGCTTGAATCACACGATGCGTTGTTGCGTGAAGAGCTGAATGTGAAGCAAATTGACTACGTCACGGATGCCGATGAGTACATCGATTATCAGATTCAACCTAATTTCAAACGGCTTGGCCCTCGGGTAGGTAAGTTGATACCCCAGGTGAAAGCTGTTTTGGGTGAGGCCAATGGCGCTGAATTATTGGCTCAACTAGAATCGGCAGGCAAGGTCGCGATCGAGGTGGCCGGTGAGCAGGTCGAGTTGGATACGGATGATATTCAGGTTCGTTTGCAAGCGAAAGCCGGTTGGGCTGCAGCACAGGGTAAGAATTCTGTGGTGGTCTTAAATACTGAATTGACGGACGAGCTAATTCGGGAAGGCTATGCTCGGGACCTAATTCGACTCATTCAAGATCGACGTAAGGAACTGAATTGTGAGTTTACCGATCGTATTCAGGTGGCGATTGCCTGTGAATCGGACGTGTTAACAAAGACGCTAGAGGAACATGGCTCCGCGATCGCCACAGAGACTCTTGCTGATCAAGTACAGTTGGGCGAGTTAGCCGGAGAAGGCGTCGAACGTAACGTTGCAGACGCGGACATTGTTTTGTACGTTGCCGTGACGGCCAACGAATCTGCGGAGTAGTTAGAAGATGAAGAGTCGGTTGTCGATTGCCGTTTGGATCTCAGGAGGCGGGACGACTCTGCGAAACTTGCTGGAAAAACAGCAAGCAGGCTTACTCGATCTCGACATTGCTCTGGTGATCGCAAGCAAACCCAGTGCGGCGGGGCTTCAGTACGCAACGGCTGCAGATATTCCCACGTTGGTCGTTAAGAAGGGTGAATACGCTACGGCGGAAGATTACAGCGAGGCGATGTTTCAACCCTGCCGCGATGCAGGTGTTGATTACGTCGTCATGGGCGGGTTTCTTAAACACGTACTCATTCCGGAGGATTATGTTAACCGGGTGGTTAATATTCATCCAAGCCTTATTCCAGCGTTCTGTGGTCACGGTATGTATGGCCATCATGTGCATCAGGCAGTGGTCGAATATGGCGCTAAATTGAGCGGATGCACGGTACATTTTGTGGATAACGAATTCGACCACGGACCGATTATCCTGCAGCGAACTGTGCCAGTTCGACCCGAAGATGACGCATCTGCTTTAGCTGCACGCGTTTTCCAGGCAGAATGTGAAGCCTATCCAACAGTTTTACAGTGGCTTTCTGCCGGTAAAATATCGATTGAAGATCGCCAGGTTCGCATCTCGTAATCTGCATTCTCTAGGCAGACTCTCTGCCGCAATATCGCTTAAACCCTTCCCCGTGGCGGTGCAATCGCGTCTCAGTATTGCCATAAATTGGGTCGAAAATCGCAGGTAGAGCAGCTAGAAATCCCTCAAATTACGGGATTATGCGCGAATGTGAACAAAAACTACCAAAACAATGACATTAAATCGTCAAACTGTGGTAGAACATGACCATAATTAATCATATAGATGATCGAAATGTTTCGGTCTGCGGCGGAGATCGCCGTTATTGGTAAATCGTTGCCTTAACCTGGCTGTGAACCATGGGCACTGAAGAACGAAGAAATCGATTATTAGAGTTAATTCGGCAGGATGGATTCTCCACTTTGCCTAATTTGGCGAATTTATTAAAAGTTTCCGGTTCGACCGTAAGGCGTGATCTAGGTTATCTGGAGAGGTTAGGAAATGTGAAGCGGACGCACGGAGGTGTGTTCTATACAGGTCCCAGCCCCAAACTAGCCCACTTTGACCATCGACAGCAGGTTCAGTTCGGTCGCAAACAAGCGATTGCGCGACTAGCCGCTTCGTTGATCGAGGATGGCGAGACACTTTTACTTGACGGTGGTAGTACGACTTATGAGCTGGCCAGCTTATTAATCGGACGTCCACTTCAGGTTGTTACTAATTCACTGCCGGTTGCAACACTCTTCACCTCTGGGGATGGTTCCGACCTGGTTTTGATTGGTGGCTATGTACATGGTCGCACCGGTGTTTCGGTGGGTCCCTATGCGAATCTAATGCTGGCTGAGCTTAACGTTCAACGGGCAATTATTAGTGTGGCGGGGATCACAGAACGTGGGGTGTTCAACAGTAATTTGTTACTGGTGGAGACAGAGCGAGCCATGTGCGAAGCAGCAGACACAGTAATGGTGGTTGCTGACAGCACGAAATTCGGGCGATCGAGCCTGGCATTGATGTGCGAATTGGAGAAACTCGATTCGATCGTGATCGACGACGGGATCTCCGACGAATGGATCAAGAGACTGGAAGAAGCGGGTGTCAAAGTGCACATCGCAGCTACAGATAAAACGACAGAACTAAATGACAGGAATTAGATTGTGAGTGCGGAAATCGTATCAAATCCTACATCCTTAACAGACGGCCTCGACCACAACCTCGATCGTAGCGTGGTTGAACAGATCGTGCGTCAGTTGGTCAGTAATAATGCCGCAACGGCTCCGATCGCGGCGCCGCCGTCCGCACAATCGCCGACGACCGGTGGTTTGACGCCTTACCAAAACGGTCAACCTGATTTAATCGTGAATGTCTCGGCTCGACATATTCACCTATCCGATCGGGATGTCGAGATTCTGTTTGGACCAGGCCATACGCTGACGCCGATGAAATGGCTTTACCAGGATGGTTATTATGCTGCGGAAGAGACCCTGATGGTGGTCGGACCGCGAAAGCGAATGTTGCCCAACGTGAGAGTACTGGGACCAACGCGGTCGGCGAGTCAAGTGGAGTTGGCCTATACCGATGCTGTTCAACTCGGGCTGGATATCCCTGTTCGTCACAGTGGAGATATTGCTGGTACTCCGGGCTGTGTCTTAGTGGGACCGGCAGGAGTAGTGCACTTGGATGAAGGTGTCATTCGGGCTGCTCGTCACGTGCATATGAATACGGCTGACCTTTCGTACTACGGTGTGGAAGACGGCGAAATGATGGACCTGCGGATTGAATCCCCAGGTTGCTCGATGATCCTCGAAGACCTCAAGGTCCGAGCGGACGACGCAGTGAAGCTGGAAGTCCATATCGATACAGATGAAGGAAACGCCTGCAATTTGGCCGCCGCGTCCGGATTCGAATTAATGAAGAAACAACCGTGTGCCTGTCAGAACCACTGATTGGCCACAGATGTGAGAGAAGAGATTCTGAGAAATCAGGAGAAACGTAGATTGTTTTTGGAATTCCGGTTTTTCACAGCTTATTGGAGCTGACCGGTTTCCGCGTCACTTTTACTTGGAGAGTAAGAAATGGCAACTGCTATGGAAGCGTTGGGCATGATCGAAGTAAAGGGCTTTGTTGCCCTGGTCGAAGCATCCGACGCAATGATGAAAGCAGCCAATGTTGATTTCCTTGGTTGGGATAAAGTTGGCTCTGGTTTAGTGAGCACATTCGTCACTGGCGATGTTGCTGCAGTAAAAGCCGCTACCGATGCCGGTGCGAATGCTGCAGGACGAGTTGGTGAAGTCGTAAGTGTTCAGGTTATTCCTCGTCCACATGCTGATGTTTCAAAGGTTATTAAACAACCTGCGAAAAAATCTGCTAAGAGCTCCTAGAGCTGGGCGAATCAGAGATTCTAAAACCTCATTCAAATTGAAGGAAACTTAACAATGCAAAGTGCAATTGGTTTAGTAGAAACTCGTGGCTTGATCGGTCTTGTCGAAGCGACAGACGCGATGAGTAAAGCTGCGAACGTTGAAGTTGTAAAGCGAGTGGATATCGGTGGTGGTCTTGTGACGACGATCGTGTCTGGCGATGTAGGTAGCGTGCGTGCGGCTGTAGAAGCTGGCTCCGGTGCTGCAAGTCAGATCGGTGAACTGATCTCCAGTCATGTCATTCCTCGCCCTGCAGAGGGACTGTCCGGAGCGTTCTTTAGCTAGACGCAATGACAGTAGAGGAACGAAGGAAAGGAATCACAGAATGAAGATCTTAGTAGCCAATCTCGGTTCAACCAGTTTTAAGTATCGTCTATTCGACATGGACACCGAAGAGCAACTTGCTCGAGGTGGTGTCGAGCGGATCGGTGCAGAACAAAGCGAATGTTTTGTTGAAATTGGTGGCAAGCGAAGCGAGCTAGTTCTTCAGGTGCCGGATCATAGTGTGGCTGTCAGGCAGTGCCTGGACCAGCTAACCGACTCGGAACATGGATGTATTGCCGATGCAAGTGAAGTTGCAGCAATTGGATTTAAAGCAGTCCACGGCGGCCGTTACAGCGGTGTTCAAAAAGTGACGCATGAAGTGCTTGATGCAATGGAGGAGATGAGCGGTGTTGCACCAGCTCATAATCCTCCTTACATCAGCGCTATGCGGCAGCTTGCCGATAAATTGCCGGAAATCCCCTTAGTTGCAGCCTTCGAAACAGGATATCACCAGACGATCCCCGCTCGGAACAAAAACTATGCAATCCCACGCGAGTGGGCTGAAGAGTTTCATGTGAAGAAATGGGGATTTCACGGAGCGAGTCATCGCTATATCGCTGGAAGAATGGCCGAGATTCTAGGCCGCGACAACCTGCGAGTGATTTCCTGCCACCTGGGTGGATCAAGCAGCCTTTGCGCTAGTCGCAATGGGCAAAGCGTGGCCACCACGATGGGAATGAGCCCTCAGTCGGGCTTGCCTCATAACAATCGAGTGGGTGATTTCGATCCATTTGCATTACCGGTGATTATGGAAAAAACAGGTCTCACACTCTCAGAAGTACTGGATCGTCTCGCCGGCCAAAGTGGACTGGCAGGGGTGAGTGGTACGAGTGGAGATTGCCGGGACCTGGAGAACGCTGCTGCAGCAGGATCCGAAGATGCGCAATTGGGACTGGATATCTTTATCTCAGAAACGAGACGCCATCTTGGAGGCTTATTGGTGGAATTAGGTGGCGCAGATGCCATCGTCTTTACCGGCGGAATAGGTGAAAACGGGCGTGAAGTCCGTCAAGCCGTTTGTTCCGAATTGTCAGCGTTAGGCATTGAGCTGTGTGATGCAGCCAATGACAACGTCGACGGGGAATCCAGGATCAGCAGTGAAGCGAGTGCATGCGAGATTTGGGTCGTTCCGACGAACGAAGAAATTGTCGTGGCACGTCAAACGCAATCATTATTGGAAGGTAAATAAATGTTCGTAGCCAGAGTTACAGGTTCCGTCGTTTCCACTCAAAAAGTGGAATCCATGGTGGGCCAAAAGCTACTCGTTGTCGAGCCTTATCGGCTGGAAGCGAAGAAACGCGAAAGTCTGACAACAACCGGTCGGACCTTTGTGGCTGTCGACACACTGGGGGCCGGCGTGGACGACTTCGTGTTGTTAACCCAAGGTTCAAGTGCTCGCATGACCGAAGGCACAAGCAAACTTCCAATTGATGCAGTGGTGGTCGGAATTGTTGATCAGGTTCACGTCGACAACGGTTGTGTGTATCGACGCGAAAGTGGTGAATAGGTCCGTCTTCGAGAAACGTTTAACTGCAAGTGAGTAATGAAATGCAAATCAGTGAAACCCTAATTCGTGATGTGGTGAGCCAGGTGCTGGCCGAAGTAGGCCGTGCCCCGGTTGTCTCGGGTGGCAGTTTAGTCGGTCGTCATGGTGTGTTCCATGATGCGAATGAAGCCGTTCAGGCAGCACGCGCATCGTTTGAACAGCTCCAAACGATGACGATTGAGGATCGCAAGAAAATCATCGGACACATCCGCCGGATTTCCATCGAGCAATGCGTAGAGCTTGGCACGATGGAAATGAATGAAACGCAAATTGGTCGTCTGGATCACAAGATCGATAAGCTGAAAACGCTTGGGATGTTGTCGCCGGGGGTTGAGTTTATGCGGAGTGAAGTTTTCTCCGGTGATCACGGTCTGGCTGTGGTGGAACACGCACCATTTGGGGTCATCGGAGCGATTACTCCCGTGACTCATTCATTGCCTACCATTACCGGAAACGCAGTGAGCATGATTGCGGCAGGCAATACGGTGGTCGTCAATCCTCATCCCAGCGGTAAAAAAGTCGCAGCCGAAGGTGTTCGACGGTTCAACAAGGCAATCTATGAAGATCTGGGGATTGATAACCTGATCTGCGTGATGGCCGAGCCAACACTGGAGACAGCTGACATTATCTTCAAGCATCGTGATGTTGCTCTGATTTGTGTAACTGGCGGCCCTGCAGTCGCTCGGGCTGCACTTAATAGTGGCAAGCGTGCGGTTGTTGCAGGACCGGGGAATCCACCCGTTGTCGTAGATGAAACGGCGGACTTGGATCGAGCGGCACGGTCGATTATCCAGGGAGCAGCGTTTGACAATAATCTGCTTTGTATCGCGGAAAAGGAAGTCTTCGTCGTTAATTCGGTGTTTGACCAAATGATGGATGCGATGGCTCGTGCTGGTGCAGCTCGGTTAAACGGCTCGCAGGTTGACCAACTGACAGCCAATGCAATCGTTCAGGTTGGTGATGATAATCATGACGCACCGTCCAAAGATTATCTGGGGAAAGACGCATCCGTACTTGCTCAGGGAGCTGGCTTAAATGTCGCCGCTGACACGGAACTGTTGTTCGGAGAAACAGATCAGCATCATCCCTTTGTCACCGTGGAACAGATGATGCCATTCGTCCCATTCGTGCGAGTACGCGATGTGGATGAGGGAATCGCTCTGGCCAAACATTATGAGCATGGCTTTCGTCATACGGCCATCATCCATTCGAACAATGTGACGAATATGACCAAAATGGCCAAAGCATTGGATACGACCATCTTCGTGAAAAATGGTCCCTGCATGGCAGGACTGGGACTCGGAGGCGAAGGTTATCTTTCGTTCTCAATCGCTGGCCCAACCGGGGAAGGGGTTACGACGCCCCTTACCTTTACCAGGGAACGCAGATGCTCACTCATCGACAACCTACATGTGTTGGGGCGATAGAGGCAACCGCAATGCAAGTGGCCAGTGTAATAGGGACAGCCGTATCGACCATCAAACATCAATCCATGGTTGGATCGAAATTGTTGGTGGTGCAGCCTTACCTCACCGACGGAAAAACGCCAGATGGCTTCCCGCTGTTGGCATTGGATACCGTAGGTGCCGGAAAAGGAGACACGGTGATTATTACATCGGACGGAAAAGCTATGCGTGAAGCACTTCAGGCAGACGCGACTCCGGCTCGATGGTCTGTGACAGGTATTAAGGACTAATGCTCAAACAAGATCAAATTGAAAACGTGATTAATGAAGTGGTGGACCGCATCGTTAATCAACTCGGGAAAGACAAGGGACCTGCGACGGCAGGCCATGTTTTGAACGAACGGGTGATTACTACTGCACAAGTTCCTCAGGGATTGAGCAACGGTACTGAAGTGATCATCCAAACCAAGGCAGTCGTTACTCCAGCAGCATTCGATCTTTTTAAGGACCGAGGCATTGAAGTAAAGCGAGTGCCTGTGGGGGGAACAGCACCCGCTGTCGTGAAAGAGGATCGGCAGCTTGTCGTTGTTGGCCGAGGAATACCGGAGGCCTTAAAGGCGTCGCGGTTGATCGCGGAATTGCCAAAGGCAGTCGAATTCGACTGTGTGGTTGAAGCAGGCCGAAATATTGCCGAATTCAATCGCCAAGGTAAGCGGACGGTCGTATTGGCCGAATCACCGGAAATCGCGGTGGTCGCCATGAGCAGGCTCCAAAGTCTACGTGCGGTTGAGCTCAATATTGAGCAAGGCATAGAAGCGATGGAGCGACGTTGTACGTCGGTCGCCGCGAATGTGCTGGTCGTCGGCAGCGAAGATGTTGGTAACTGGCGTTTGCCTGCAATCACATCGAAGTTCTTTGAACTGCAGTATGCGGCGATTCCCGCCTGGCTGTAGTCAGGAATGAATCCGAACACGAATGAAACAAAATAGAGACAGGAGTTAGGCATGAGATTAGCGAAAGTGATCGGCACAGTAACGCTCAATCAATGCATCCGGGAGTTTGAAGCAACCACTCTGAAAGCGGTTGTTCCAATGAACCTTGAGGAACTCCGACAACAAAATACCGATTCCACAGACTTCTTGGTTTTGTGGGACGAGTTAGGCACACGCAATGGTGATGTCGTCGCACTCAGTGAGGGCGGCGAAGCGGCTCAGCCATTCAGACCGGCCATCAAACCGGTCGATGCCTATAACGCCGCGATATTAGACGAAATTGATCTCAGTTGAAACGCTGTTGCTATAAAGGAGAAACGTAACAATGGCAAACGTATTTAAGGTAAAGCAGGATATCTGCGACATTGGTCGTAGAATCTACAACAAGGGATTCGCCGCCGCGAATGATGGTAACATCACCGTTCGCGTTAGCGATAACGAAGTACTTTGTACTCCCACCATGCACTCGAAAGGATTTCTGACTCCGGACGATATTTGCACGATTGATATGAATGGGAATCAAACAGCAGGACGTAAGAAACGTTCCAGCGAGGCATTGCTACATCTCGAGATTTACAAGGCTCGCCCTGAAATCAAGAGTGTCGTTCACTGCCATCCGCCACATGCCACGGCGTTCGCCATCGCTCGGGAACCCATTCCGCAGTGTGTTTTGCCGGAAGTGGAGATATTTCTAGGTGATGTTCCCATCACTCGTTATGAAACACCTGGTGGAAAAGCCTTTGCAGAAACGATCCTACCTTTTGTAAACCAAACCAATGTCATCGTTTTGGCAAATCACGGAACCGTAAGCTACGGGGAAGACGTTGAGCAGGCATATTGGTGGACTGAAATCCTGGACGCCTATTGCCGCATGCTGATGCTGGCCAAAGGCCTGGGGAATATCAGCTACTTCACCGAAGATAAGCAACGTGAATTGCTTGAGCTGAAAGCAAAGTTGGGATTCTCGGATCCGCGAAATGAAGACTACGCAGATTGCGATATGTGTGCAAACACGGTATTCAAAGACAGCTGGGAAAACTCGGGTGTCGAACGACGTACCTTTAATGCTCCGCCCGCAATGGGAGGATTCGCAGGCTCAGCTGCTGCCGCGAGTAATGCTCCAGCTGCTGATCAGGAACAGTTGATCCAGATGATCACCGAGCGAGTGATGTCTGCTCTGGCAAGCCAGGGAGCTAAGGCTTCGGCGTAAGCTCGATTTCATACAAGGAACAGAAAAATGAAAGTTAGTATTATTGGAGCCGGTGGGCTCGTCGGATCAAGTGCCGCATTTGCCTTGCAATGCGGAGGAGTGGTTCGGGAAATTGCGTTGCTCGACGTAAACTTAGAAGCCGCTCAGGGACAGGCGTTGGATATCCTGCATGGTGGACCGAGTACAGCAGATCAAATAATTGTGGCCGGTGGTTATGAACACGTTGCCGATAGCGATGTGATTTGTATTACCGCCGGATTACGCCGAAAGCCAGACGAAAGCCGACTTGATCTGATCAATCGGAATACGGATCTGTTTGTTTCCATCCTCGATGAAATCAAACGCGTTGGCGTGAAACAGGATGCGATAGTATTTGTTGTTTCTAACCCAGTAGATATTCTGACTTACGTGGCCGCGGATCGAATGGGCCTGCCAAACCACCAGGTCATTGGGCTGGGAACGCAACTTGATACCATTCGCTTTCGCAGCCTGATTGCACAACAGCTTCAGGTGCCACCAACTCAGATGTCAGCCCTGATTCTGGGCGAGCATGGTGAAAGCATGGTTCCAATTTGGTCGAGTGCTACGATCGGTGGTCTGCCATTGGATAAACATCCAGCCTGGCAACCTAATCTAGTGAATGAACTGTTCACTAGAACACGAGGTAGTGGTGCTGAAGTGATTCGTAAAAAAGGTGGTGCAGGGTTCGCCGTCGGGATCGCCATCCGCGATGTGATTGAATCCATTGCGTTGGATAGCCAACGCATTCTACCGATTTCAAGCATCCAGCAGGGTGCCTACGGTATCCGTGATGTGGCGTTGTCTGTTCCCACAATCGTTGGGCGACAGGGAGTCGTCGATCGGCTTGAAATTGAGTTGTGGCCGAAAGAAGTCCAGGGTCTGCGTAACAGCGGTAATGTACTGCGTCAGACAGTCAATACTGTGCTCGAACGCATAGGCCGTGGCTAAATAGAATACGTTTCTCCGGGCAGGGGTTGGAGCCAACTAGGTTCTGGCCCCTGCCTTTTTTTATGGAGTGGGCAGGAGATGCGTGCTACGGTTTTGGCATTTTCTCGGTGAGCGACTCTTCCCGAAAGCGCGGAGTGGTGTCGGCAGTGCCTAAGTGGGTGATGAATCGGCGTGCGAGTAAACCAACCTTTTCGAGCCCCTCTACGTCGATCGTTTCCGGATCGTCTTCTGGCTTGTGATATTCTTTGTGTAATCCGGTGTGAAACATAAAGCCGGGGATCTTCTGTTGAATGAAAGGCCAGTGATCGCTGTTGGCTACCATCGTCCATACGTAATCGAGCTTAATATCAATCCCTTCGTTTAATTGATTCATGAGCGGCTTCAAATCGTGAACGCTTCGATGGCCTTGTAATTCGAGCGTGTCGCCATCGAGTCTGCCTACCATGTCGATATTCACCTTAAAGACGATTCGGGAAACATCGACGGTGGGATTCTCCATCCAGTGTTTCGAACCGATCAATCCTTGTTCCTCGCTGTCCCAGAAACAGACTAGAAGTGAACGTTTTAGTCGGTTCTTGTTCTTCGAGAAATGCTTGACGAGCTCTAAAACAGTGGCTGTCCCACTAGCGTTGTCATCCGCTCCGTTATGAACTGGACCGGAGTCCTTGTTTTTTCCAAAACCAACATGATCGTAGTGAGCACCTACGGCGATCAACTCTTTCGATAGTTCGGGATCACTTCCTGGAATGATCCCGAAGATATTCCGACAGTTCGGGTAAACCTTGGTGAACAATTGGAAATAGCTGTCATCTCCAGCTGGTTTAACATCATGGTCGGCAAGAATCTTTGTGATGTAATTGGCGGCTGCGTACCCGCCTTCAGAACCTGCTCGGCGTCCTTCGAAGGTGTCGGCGGCGATGGTCTCAATGTGACGAAAAGTCGCTTCGCCCAGTTTCCGTTGGGCCTGCAGGTTACTCAGCAGGATGAAGACGAGTAGTACGGAGGCAGTCAGTCGCTTTAGCATAGGAAGATTTCTTGTGGAACAAGTGGTGTTAGTATCCTGTGAGTGTACCGCATTTGATCGAATGGAAGTACCCATGCAGTGCAAACACTCGGTTAGTTGTGACACCGTATTGAAACGTCTAAAATGAGCTATTGATAGTACACACGAACAAATGGCGAAAGCCGATCATTTGATAGATAGAGGAACGCATCATGGCGACGATTCAAGGGCAGGAACTTTGCTCAAAAGTAGAGGCATTTTTGGCCAGTGGCCCGCTCAAAGGCTGGGTAGGTGGTAAAGGCGTTGAAGCTGCAAGTGGCAGTACATTTACAACTCACGATCCAGGCAGTGGTGAAGTGTTGGCCGAGGTCTTCAGCTTCCAAAAAGAAGATGTGGATGCTGCGGTAAATGTTGCCAATGAAGCGTTTAAGAATTCAGGCTGGGCAACAATGCCCGTGAACGAACGAAGCGCCATTCTGCATCGCTTAGCGGATGCGGTTGAGCAGCAAATCGAGACTATCTCACAAATTGAATCGCTCGACTGTGGAAAGATTCTGGAGCAGGCTCGAGGCGATGTACAAAACTTCATCGACACCACTCGATATTTTGCTGATCTGGCACTGAATATCGAACGACGCACCGTTTTGGCGGTTAAGAATCACGAAGCCGCAGTGGTACGACACCCCTGGGGACCATGCGGATTCATTATCCCGTGGAACTTCCCATTCCTGCTGTTAGGCTGGGGTATCGCTCCGGCCTTGGCGGCTGGTAATACCGTTGTGGTGAAACCTGCTGAAGATACGCCATTGTCGACACTCTATTTGGCGCAACTTGCCACGGAAGCTGGTGTGCCCGACGGCGTGATCAATATTGTTCCAGGACTCGGTGAGACCGCCGGTAAAGCTGTCTCGGAGAATCCGGACTTCTGCCGTATGTCGTTCACCGGTTCACCAGAAGTAGGGCGACTGGTTGCTGCTGCTAGTGGTGCGAATCTCACTCCTGTGAAACTTGAGCTTGGCGGTAAAGGGGCAGCGGTTGTCTTTGACGATTGTGATATGGACTTTACCACAGATGGCTTAGTCGGCGCGATCACATTCCACACGGGGCAGGTGTGTTGCGACGCCACTCGTTGGTTAGTTCACAAAAACATCTATGACGAATTCGTGGGTAAGGTCAAAGAGAAGATGGAAGCCGTGGCCATTGGTCACCCCTTAGGTGCTTCCACTCAGATGGGGCCTGTGGTCAATGCAAAGCAGAAAGAACGAGTGCTGGGTTATCTGGAGAAAGGTGTAGCCGGAGGCGCGGATCTCGTGTTGGAAGGTGGAGCCGCCAGCGTCGATGGATGCGACGGTGGACACTACGTTAAACCCGCTTTGTTGGCCGGTTCGCTTGATAATGTAGCTGCCGTTGAAGAAATCTTTGGACCGGTAGCCTATCTGGCTCCTTTTGAATCCGAGGAAGAAGGTATCCGTCTTGCCAATAGTACCGATTACGGGCTCGCTAATAGTGTTTGGTCGCAGGATTTGGCGAAATGTCAGCGAGTGGCCGAAGCGTTTGAAGCTGGCAATGGTTGGATTAATTCACATAACGTCATCGTCCATGGCGTTCCTTATGCCGGTGTGAAGAAAAGTGGTATGGGCGGCGGAGTGGTTTCGATCGAAACTCTGCTGGATTACTATCGCAATATTTCTGTGATCCGACCTCTGTAATCCTTCGCGATTACGTCAATAAGCTTAGACCGTTGGTGTCGACTTCTGGTAAGTTGATGCCAACGGTTTTTTCGATGGCAAAAGAGGAAGTGACTTTTGGAAAGTGATGATTTGTACGAGGAGGATGAAGAGCGGACACCACGGGCCCTGAATGGCTGCGTGGTCGTCTTGTTTCTGTTTTCGTTCCTCATCCTCGGAGGGTTTCTTTACGCCATCGTCCCGATGATGTTGATGGCGGAATTCCCTGAGTATTTTGATAAGGATAATGCAGCGTTAACCGGAGGCGTGGCTGTGTTACTAGTTGGACTTTTGATAATTTGTGGTTACCTAGTTGACCGGAAAGAGAAGTCGAAAGAGGAAGATGACGAACCTCCTCCGATCCCTTCATGCCAGCAACCACAGCCAGTTCAGGATGAACCAGCGGTTGAAAAGGAACCTTGGAAGCATGAATGGATTATTCGACCCGCTTTTGGAGGTGGGGTAACATTTTTCACGATCTTGCTGGGAACGCTTTTCAACATCGAAGCAAAAAAGATTGACCCCCTCGAGTTGGCCATCGCCTGTATCGTGCTTGGAGGGGGAGTCTTTATTGCCATGGCATTAAATGAATATCCGTTTAAGTCACGACAAAAGGATAGTGAATCTGGACCAGGTGAACTAGAAGAACAACTGGATTTGCCTCTCGATCGCGAAGAACAGACTGAAGAGGAAATTGAATATTAGTTCTCCTTCATGCATGTTTCCAGTCTTGTGAAGTGGAAACGATGAAAGCAGCAAATGTCTACAGATAAAGAACGCGAGGTCACCTTTGCACCTTGTAACGAATGCGGGGTTTTGACCAGTAATGACAACGGCGTCTGTTCAAATTGCGCTGTTGATGAGGCAAATCCCTATGCAGCGCCGGTGGCGGTAGCAGAAATCGTGCAGCCTGATTCCGGCGAGAAGGTTAAGCCTGATTTGGGAATGCGGATTCTGTTACCCGTTGGTAGGTCCGGATATGCCATCGCCGCTGGCTATCTGGGACTGGTGAGTGTGCTGATCCTGCCTGGCCCTTTGGCTCTATTGTTCGGAATCCTTGCGATCCGTGATATCAAGCGTCACTCGCATAAAACCGGAATGGGACGCGCAATCTTTGGAGTGGTGCTGGGTGGAATCGCTACACTCATTCTTGGGTTGTTTGTTGTAATGCAATTCACACGAGACCGCTAAAGGAAACGTATAGGCGGGTTATGGTTGAGTCCCCCTAGGCTTCATCCGCTTCAACCGACTCAAAGCTCGCACTCGCCGCCGTCGGAAAGAAACTTTCCTTATCTCCATCGGCAAGCCGCTGATAGCTGCGTCCTGGCGGTCCAACATAAGCTTTGTAGATCTTGCCCTTTTCCATTTGTCGAGGGTAAGAACCCGGCGGGACCGGCTTGCCCGGTCGATAGGCCCAATAGCGAATCGTGATTTCGTCGCCTTCGCGTAAATTCGATTCAGTTTGACTCACCTTAACGACTTTGGCTTTGTAAGTCAGGTTGTGTGTCTGGGCGGACGCTCTTTTTACCACTACGGAAATAACCTCGATGGTGAGTTGCTCGGGGGAGCGATTCTGCAGTGCGATCGCCGTCTTTCGAGGAATCTCTGCAACACAGACGCTGGAAACGCAAAGTAAGATTGCGATAGAAGTTAGCGTAATCTTGCGATGCATGGAATGGCGTGTTGTCTCTGGGGTATCGATCAAGAATAGCTCTCTTTATCCAAGTAGTCATGAAGCTCATCTATTTCAACCGAACGTCCGGCAGATTCATTCTATGAAACGTGGATTGAGGCTGTCAAAATATCGCAAATTCGTCTACTAAGGGCCAATCAGCTTTTGATAAAATGAAGTTATTCGTTTTTAAGGTGCATTACAGGAAAGCGTGACGAGTCGATGGCCATTCAATTATTCGATAGACGCGAAATGATGCGTATTGGCGGCCTAACATTGGGTGGCCTGGGCTTAGCCGACTTGGTCAAGGCGGCACCGGCTCCTTCAAAACTGGGAGCGTCGTTTGGCCGAGCCAAGAATATCATATTCCTCTATTTGTGCGGTGGTCCTCCTCAGCACGAGACCTTCGACCCGAAACCTGACGCACCAACTGAGATACGCGGTCCCTTCAACCCGATTCAGACGAATATTCCTGGGATTCAGTTTTCAGAATTACTCCCTCGGACAGCAGCAATGGCCGATAAGATTGCAGTCATTCGGTCGATGTCGACAGATGACAATATTCATTCGAGCAGCGGCCATTGGGTTCTGACTGGCTATAAATATCAGGGCCCAAATGCACGCACTATTCAAAAGAGTGACTGGCCATTCTACGGTTCGATTATTAAACGATACAAACCCAGCGAAACCATGCCAGGGCTTAGTTCGCTCGTTATCCCAGATTACGTACGCCAGAACGAAAATGTAACTCCCGCAGGTCAATTGGGTGGCTTAATGGGGCCGCAGTGGGCGCCTGAGCATTTCGTCGGTGACCCTTCCAGACC
>CALKCC010000182.1 GCA_938082855.1 uncultured Pirellulaceae bacterium
TTGAAGCCGATTCCGGAATCGGCTTCAACAGTTGTGGTCGCCTTGGATGATTCAGATATTGCTGACGGTTGTATTTCGATGTTACTTGAGTCACCGACTGTTCCGATTGCCGTCGAGCTTTTAGCAGGTGAGGCCTGGTCAGAACTTACAGGGGTTTCTAGATCGAAATTGATTCTGGCGATCCAGCTTGCCGGTACCGAGGTTGAAGTTGCCTGGAGCCGGGAGCGATTAATTGGCGATCTAAAACGCAAAGGAGCTCCGGGAGCTCTAATATTAGATGGGGAATCGCACACGCGTCTATGGAACTCAATTCAGGAATTCCCTGCAGGTGCGCGTGAATTGACGATACAGGTTAAAACCGTTTCCAGTGGTACGTTACCCGTGATCGAGAAATGTTTACAAGTTGATCCCACCTGCACAATCCAGTCAGATGCTGGCAATGGAATTGTTACAATCGGTTTTGCGGAAGTACCTGCTGGTGGAATCGCTGGTATCGCGATTACTGAATTAGGGCCTGTCGCTTCTAATTTTCACGGGCATGTCGAAACGTTAGGTTGCAGCAACCCTGAAGAATTAACTATGGGAACAATGTGGGGGCAATTGTCAGGTCCTCAGTGGCTACATAATCGAATTCGAGAACAGTTTGACCCTCTTGGATTACTCAATCCTGGGAGGTTTGTATACTCATGAGCGAACAAAAAATGCTAGACGTGTCGCAGGATACGAACGAGTCTTCTTTGCCGAACTTATCATTTAATCCCGGTGAGAAGATTGATTACGAATATTTTCTGGATTGCGTACATTGTGGCCTTTGTACTCAAGCCTGTCCTACTTATGTAATGACAGGTAACGAAAATGATTCTCCCAGAGGTCGTATCTATCTGATGCGTGCTGTTACCGATGGGCGTGTCGACCTTAATCAAAACGTGCGCCGGCATTTGGAGTTGTGTCTGGACTGTCGGAGTTGCGAGACGGCATGCCCGTCTGGTGTGCAATACGGTCGATTGATCGAACCATTTCGATTGGAGATGGAAAAGGAGATCGATACGGAACGGAAGACGGATGATTGGTTCCATAAGTACATTTTGTTTGGACTGTTCCCATATCCCAAACGGCTGCGAAAAGCACTTAGCTTTGCAAAAATTGCCCAACGACTAAAACTCGATTCATTAGTGCTGGCGACGGGCTTATGGAAATTGCTGCCAGCTCGGCTGGGACGTATGGCCACACTATTACCAAAGATTCGAAAAGCCGATGGTAAGTTGGAACATGTCATGCCAGCCATTGGCAAACGTCGAGCTCGAGTGGCATTGTTTACTGGTTGTGTTCAGAGCGAAGTTTTTGCGCAAACTAACTATGCCACTGCGCATGTGCTGCAACAAAATGGTTGTGATGTCGTGATTCCCGAATCTCAGGGGTGTTGTGGTGCGATTCACTATCACACCGGTAGTGAAGCGCCGGCAGTGGCCATGGCGGCTCAGAATATTGCAGCTTTTGACCGGGATGATATCGATGCCATTATTATCAACGTCGCCGGATGTGGCTCTATGCTGAAGGATTACGCCCATCTATGGAATGATGAGGAATCGGCCGATGCACGATCTGGCTTTGCATCCAAAGTAAAGGATGTCCATGAATTTCTCGATGAACTTGGGTTTATTCCTCCTAAGGCACCACTGGATGTCAAAGTGACGTACCATGATGCCTGTCATCTGGCACATGCTCAGAAAGTGACACAGCAACCCCGAAATCTAATTCGCCAGATTCCCGGTGTTGAGTTAATTGATCTGCTAGAGAGTGATATGTGTTGTGGTGCAGCGGGGACTTACAATCTAACCGAAACAGATATGGCCGATCAGCTTAGTCAGCGTAAGCTTGGTAATATTCGTGATACCGGTGCCAGTATTGTGCTCACCGCAAATTCCGGATGTCTGATGCAAATTGACCGGGAACGCCGAGTTCAGGATGAGAGTGTCCGAGTGATGCACCCAATGGATTTAATTTACTGTGCCTATACGCACCAATCTCCCTACGATTATTGCTAGGCGTTCGGGTCTTAGTGGCACCTGGCTAGCTAGGAGTCGGTTGCGTAGAAGTGTAGACACTTGCATGCCGCGGTGTTTCTTTTCTTCAAAAAAGGCCTTGCTCCCGAAATTACTATTGAAATTTGACTCTAAATTTACATGATAGTGTTTGTAGATCATGTAAACGCAACATGATGAACTGACGACCGTGAAGAAGTTATCTGGTACAAAGGTGACAGAAACGGAAGCTGTATTGTGAAAGGAGGTGATTTGTGGACCATTACGACTGTACGAATTTAAGAGGTGGAAACGCCTAATGCCAATCGGCGGATTGCCCGCATGGGCGTCCACCCACCTGAGACCGGTGCCGTGTCAACGGATGGATCAGGTCCAATTAATGGTGCAACCGTGTCGATGACTCATCCAGTCTCGGCACGGTTGTTTTTTTATCTTTACCAACAAGTTTCCCATGCTGAATCCATGAAGATCCAATCCATCGCTAGTGATTTGTTCTATATCCCCCTGCCCGAGGTCCTCACAGACTCTACCCACGGTGTGATGGAGCATTTCGCGCTCGTGACTGTCCGCATCAGAGATAACCAAGGTCTGGAAGGGCTTGGGTACACCTATACTGTTGGTAAAACCGGCGGTGCAGCTATCCTCTCTATGCTGGAGTTCGACATCAAACGTTTGCTATTGGGCGAAGACCCCAATGAGATCGATCGTATTTTCGACAAGCTTTGGTGGGCGTTGCATTACGTCGGACGTGGTGGAATTGCATCGTTTGCGATCTCCGCGGTCGATATCGCGTTGTGGGATTTAAAGTCCAAACGAGCCAACCAACCCCTCTGGAAGTTTCTCGGAGGTGTAGATGATCAGGTCAAAGCTTACGCGGGAGGTATCGACCTGCAGTTACCGATAGATCGTCTTGAGGCACAAACACAAGACAATCTTGATCGTGGCTTTAGAGCGATCAAGATGAAAGTTGGTCGTGACAAACTGGAAGAGGATGTTCAGCGAGTCGCCGCGATGCGAGATTTTTTGGGGCCGGATTTACCACTAATGGTGGACGCTAATATGCGTTGGTCCGTCAATCAGGCCACCGAAGCGGCCAAAGCCTTTGCAGATTACAATATTTACTGGCTGGAGGAACCCGTCATCCCTGAGGACTTCCAAGGTCATCGACGGGTATTGGTAGAAGGGGGGATACCAATTGCCAGTGGCGAAAATCTACATACCATTTATGAGTTTGAAAAACTAATCACTGCCGGAGGGATTTCATACCCGGAGCCTGATGTCGCCAATGTTGGTGGCATCACGATCTGGCGTAAAGTTGCGCAAATGGCAGAGCAGGCAGGACTGCCTGTAACATCTCACGGCGTACATGATCTGCATGTCCACTTGTTAGCCGCCGCACCCAACGCATCTTTTTTGGAAGCCCATGGGTTTGGCCTGGAAAGATTCTTAGAGTATCCACTTCAAATCGAGGAGGGGTTTGCTACTGCTCCCTCACGTACCGGGCATGGGGTCTGTCTGGACTGGGATGCATTAGAACATCATCGAGGTCCCAACCTGAATTAACAGAGTTACTTTCATCGTCGTATAAGACAACTTTGTTTTCGCAACTCAGCCTGTGGCAAAACGTTTATGGCAGTTTGACCACACGCTTCCTACATCGGGAATCATCCAGAGGAAAAACAATCTGTAATCGTTTTATTGCACGTTCCTGTGGGGCTGAAATCCCTTTGTTATTTCGAATGTAAGCGAAGAACGATTAGTTTTTCGCTAAGTTCTGAAGCTTTTAGGCTAACCGCTTATTTCTTCGTGAATACCATGCATTTGTAATGTCGTAATAGGAATTTAAGATGAGTATTAACCGCACTCTTCCAAGACAGCGTCCTGCAGAGAAATTAAAAGGATACCAATCTTGGAGAAACCTAGCTTTCCTTCACTGGGAAGTCCCTGTGAAAGAATTAGAAGCCGTGCTGCCTGAAGGGCTTCAGCCGGACCTTTTTCAGGACAAAGCATATGTAGGATTAGTCCCTTTTGAAATGAAGAACATAAGGCCTGCTTGGTGCCCTAAAGCTTTAGGCTTTAACTTTCTAGAAACCAACGTCAGAACTTACGTGCTTCATAAGAACGAACCGGGGGTATTCTTTTTTTCGCTGGATGCTAGTTCATTGACGGCCGTTAAAATTGCGAGGTGGATTTGGCACCTCCCGTATTTCCACTCTCGTATGGAGTTTTCGAATGAACAAATGACCTATGCGTACAGTTTGAAACGGGGTAACAATATCGAATCGAATATCAAAATAAAGGTCGGCCAGCCAATACCTCCAAGCCAACCGGACTCATTGGAATATTTCCTTTTAGAGCGATATCTACTATTCACTCAATTAAGGGGGAGAATATTGCGTGGCCAAGTCCATCATGTCCCGTATCCCACCCGTAGCGCAAGTTTAATCGGCTTCGAGGATCAGTTATTGGAAGTCAATGGATTTACGGCACTAAATACATCACCGGATCTTGTACATTTTTCTACCGGAGTCGATGTGGAAATCTATTCGCTTAAACGAACCAATTAATTCAAACTAATAACAAATATGATCTATCCTAAATAATTGTTGATTAGCAATATTATTTGCACGTGATTTTACAAGCCTAGAAAGATAACCTCTGCTATTCTTGTGTTAGTTTATCTAAATGGCGTTATGCCTCAGCATATTCAACTGGCGAGGTTTCACTATTCAGGAAGGCAAAACCTGTGAACAAGCAACGATTGGGAATCTACTTATTCTGTGCAATTTATCTGGGAATCTCACCACCATTTACAGCCTCAGCGACAGTAAAAAATAAAGTAGAGACGGATTATGTAGCTGGTGCAGTGCTGACAAAATCGCAAGAAAAGATTGTGTTGGATTTGGCTGCTCAACGAGGAATTAAAAAGGTAGCCAAAATTTCCACCTATTATCTTCTGCCCACTGACGCTCGTGGCATTCAGGTGCAGAGTGTGGAACAAGTTAAAGATCGAAAAGTCACCAGCCATATCCTGAATATTAGCTATAGGAAATGGTGGCTCCCCAACGAAGGACCAGGAAATGATGATCTGCAAGTTGGTGAATTCTGGGCAGGCAAACCGGCGATTCGCAAGGAGACTATTCTGAAGGTAGGAAAAAAAGATTATCGAACGCGAACAATACAAGGGATGACACTGGAAGAGGCTGAGAGAATCCTGCAGATGTTGCTGGAGCCAAATTATACGGTGGAACCGGCTGTCCGGCAGGAAAACTTCGAACAAATTGCATGGGATAAGCCAATGAGCTTTCGCAAGCAAGGCAATAATTATTCTGTGACTTTTCCCCATCTCGCTCGCGGTGCCGGATTCTTCGATCTGCAAATCAAGATAAATAACGGCGACCTAATCATTCATCAGATGTTTCAGGCGATACCTTAACAGCCACCAGAATTAATGAGCGATCAATCCAGTACGAGCAGAAAAAGTCTTTGGATCGCTGCGGCAGCAGCTTTCTCTGTTTACTTCTGCATGTATGCGTTTCGAAAACCGTTTACAGCAGCAGCCTTTGAAGGCAAAGAGGTTTTCAACAATGAATTGAAGTCGATGCTGATTATTTCTCAGCTGATTGGCTACATGACTTCCAAGTTTGTGGGGGTCAGACTCGTCTCCGAGCTTAACCGCAAATATCGCGCATTAGCGATCGTTGGATTAATTGTCTTTTCCGAACTTGCCTTAGTTCTCTTTGCAATTCTTCCTGATGATTACAAATTGCTTGCCATGTTTCTGAACGGTTTGCCGCTGGGTATGGTCTTCGGCTTTGTCCTTTCGTTCCTGGAAGGCCGTACCACAACCGAAGCTTTATCAGCCGCACTTTGTGCAAGCTTCATCATGTCCTCGGGTGTAGTTAAATCTATTGGTCAATGGTTAATTCAGTCTAAAAATGTGGGTGAATTCCAAATGCCCATGGTCACCGGTTTGATATTCCTGCTGCCATTACTTTTCTCTGTCTGGGTTCTCCAGAAAACTCCTCCTCCTAGTACACTCGACGTTCAGGCCCGAAACAAACGTTCCACCATGAACAAAGGTGATCGTTGGAACTTTTTTGCGGCCTATTGGCCCGGGCTTTTATTACTATTTATTGTGTACGTCACTTTAACGATCATTCGTACCTTCCGGGATGACTTTGGTGTAGAAATCTGGCAGGGCTTGGGGGTCAGTGATAAACCGTCCGTTTACGCGAGTTCCGAGACAATCGTGATGGTAATCGTAACGATGCTGAACGCGGTAGCCATCTATATGCGAAATAACCTCCACGCGCTTCGCGTAACGTTTATCATCATGACTCTGGCATTTGGGCTTTTGATCTGTTCAACGTTTATCCAGAATCACGGCGGAATTACGCCGTTGTTTTACATGGTACTTTGTGGGATTGGACTTTACATTCCATACGTTGCCTTTCACACCACCGTCTTCGAAAGAATTGTCTCTGCATCGCCCTTAAGAGGTAATCTTGTTTTTTTAATGTATCTAGCCGATTCGATTGGATACCTCGGTTATGTCGTTCTATTATCTGTTAAACCGTTCTTTGAATCTTCAACCAATAAATTAGCCCTGTTTCAAAATATACTCTACACTCTGGCTGGTTTTTCAATCCTTTGCCTTGTCATCGCGGCCATCTATTTCCAAAACCGGCTCTCCAATAAAGAGGCTTTGAGACGTTGAAACACATCCTCCTTTTGAGCTTTTGTTAAAGGACACCGATATTGAATTCAAAATCAGCTAAGCCTGAGACCTGCCAGGTTGCTATTTTTAATGAACCTAATCAGACCCTTGAAATACGCCATGAAGCCATTCCGGTTATTACTAATGATGAACTATTAGTAAGAGTCAATGCGTGTACTATTTGCGGAAGTGATCTACATACAATCACTGGTAAACGAAAAGAGGACACACCCACGATCCTGGGGCATGAAATTATTGGAGATGTCGAAGCAATTGGCTCCACACCGCGATTTGATCTTAAGGGCACCCAAATTAAAAAAGGAGATCGACTTACCTGGTCGATTTGTATTAGTTGTGGCCATTGCGACCGATGTGAGGAATCAATCCCGCAAAAATGCGGTGAACTGAAAAAGATCGGGCATGAACAATTTGAACCGGTTTCTGGTTTTCTAGGAGGATTCGCAGAATACGTTTTGCTACCCAAAACCACTGCTGTCTATAAAATCGAATCTGATCTGGAGGATGAAGTACTTTGTCCGGCAAACTGTGCAACGGCCACAGTAGTGGCAGCTTGCAGGCAACTTCGCGCCATTACTGAGAAAAAGGTGCTGATCATCGGAGCAGGCATGCTAGGCTTGACCGCAACGGCTTACTTGAAAACTCATGGTGCGACCTGTGTCACGGTGGTTGAACCCGATAACAAACGACGTGAACAAGCTTTTGAATTTGGTGCCGATGAAATCACGGCGGACATTCAGTCCTTATCGGGGAAATTTGATGCCGTGCTGGACTTTTCCGGGTCCTCTGCAGCCATCGAAGCTGCGGTTCAGTTGCTAGACATTCACGGAACATTCGTACTTGTAGGTACCGTCGCCCCCAGTCCTGCTATTTCGCTCGACCCTGAATTTCTTGTTCGTAATCTGATTCAGCTCGTCGGCGTCCATAACTACCGGCCAGATGATCTTGGGGCAGCGATGTCTTTCCTTGAAGAAACGGCCTCACAATTTCCATTCCGAGAGCTAGTCGAAAAGTCTTTTAAACTCGTGGATATTAATGAAGCGATTGACTTTGCTCTTCGGGAGAAACCAATACGTGTGATGGTAAGACCATGAGCCTGCGAACTATCTCAAGTGTAAGTGAAGTACTTGCCCTCTTCAAAAAAGGAGGCCATTCCGAATATGGAGGTGAAGAAGTGACACAGCTTCAGCATGCATTGCAGACGGCACAATTAGCCGAAAAAGAGAACAGTCCGGTAGAACTTGTGGTGGCCGCGCTGCTTCACGACTTTGGACATCTTCTGCATGATTTGCCTGACGATGCCCCAGATCGTGGTGTTGATGATCTTCATGAAACTGCCGCTGTACATTCTTTGGCTTCACTTTTTCCGGCGGCTGTTACTGAACCAATTAAGCTTCATGTTCAGGCAAAGCGTTTTTTGTGTAGTACCGACAATACTTATCACTCTAAATTAAGTGAAGCCTCAATTACCAGTCTGGAATTACAAGGTGGTACGATGTCAGATCAGGAACTATTGGAGTTTAAGTCAAATCCTCACTGGCAGGATGCTATTCGATTGCGAATTTGGGATGATTTGGCAAAAGAGCCGGAAGCTAAAACTCCACCATTGGATTATTACCGAATTATTTTAGAACAGGTGAGTTTATAGAAGACCATGGAAGCGGATTATGATGTAGCAATCATTGGGGGAGGCATCGTTGGACTTGCTCAGGCCTGGATGGCAGCTCGGCGGGGTTATAAAGTAGTCGTCTTTGAGAAGACTTCGATTGCTCAGGGAGCCACGGTGCGAAACTTTGGAATGATCTGGCCTATCGGACAGCCTGCCGGAGAGCTTTATCAAATAGCCAATCGCTCCCGGGAATTCTGGCTGGAACTGGCGGATGCCGACGTTCTCGATGTAGAGACATGCGGTTCCATTCATCTGGCACACAGAGAAGATGAAATGCGGGTACTGCAGGAGTTTGTAGATCAGCAAACGCACGCTGCCGCATTGATTTCACCCACTGAGATCTGCCAACGATCAGCCTTAGTGAATCCGGAAGGTCTGCTGGGCGGAATGTTTTCTGCCACCGAACTCCGCGTGGATCCAAGAACGGCAGCAGAAAGAATTCGAAGATGGTTAAAGCGGGAATTCTCTGTCCAGTTTCACTTTGAAACATTGATTACTTCCATCTGCGGTAAAGAAGTTCTTTCTTCTGATGGACAAAAATGGAATGCCGAGAAAATAATCATTTGCAGTGGCAGTGATCTGCATACTCTCTACCCAGAGCACTTTGCAAAGTCCGATCTGGTCCTCTGTAAGCTCCAGATGCTGCGATCCGTAGCACAGTCGAAGCCGTTGTCGGAAAACATCCCGCATATTGTAAGTGGATTAACGCTCCGACACTATGAATCCTTTAATGGTTGCCCTTCATTAGATTTATTAAAACAAAGGATTAAAACGGAATCTCCGGAGTTGGATAAGTTCGGTATTCACGTCATGGCCTCCCAATTCCAGTCGGGCGAAATTATTCTGGGTGATTCTCATGAATATGGAAAAGATATCAGCCCCTTTGACAAAATAGAAATTGATGAATTAATGATAAGAGAGCTTAAAAATGTTATTCGTCTAGATGATTGGAAGGTGAAGGAAAAATGGCATGGTATTTATGCGAAACATCCCGGCCTTCCTGTCTACGA
>CALKCC010000183.1 GCA_938082855.1 uncultured Pirellulaceae bacterium
ACTCTGATAGCCAAATCGAATACCTAGATCGCTTGCTTCCACATAGTATTTCCGAGTACAGAGGTAGATCCAAATCACGACGACAGCCACAGTAAGCTGAATACCGACCCCGACCATCAAGCCAGTGTTCTTATCGGCGAGCTCTTTGGGAGTTAGCTCGGGTTTCTTATCTCCAGCTTTAGCTTCCTGAGCATCGCCTTGTTTCTGCTCGGTCTCAATACGATCGGGATCAAACAATCCACGTGCCATATTGATCGAACTGAACGACAGAGCGATCGGAGCAATTAAGAGCAACCAGGACCACCACGGCGTTTTAGTTTCGGTATACATTATTCATCACCACTTTTTCTGGCTGTCAACAAAGTCCACAACACATGTTTCCAAATACAATCTACTTGGATAAAGCCTGCTTCAGTTAACCATCGCATCTGTTCACTGACCGTAGCATGAAAATCATGCTGATCCTGATGTTCCATCCACATTTGCCACTCTTCGGATGGAACGCCTTTGGAGTCAGCAAAGCTCTTCCAAACCTGCATGTGCTTTTCATAAATCGCTGGGGTCTCGCCACGAAACTGATCTACAAAAGTAAAAATTCCATTCGGCCGTAGGGAAGCCAATACATTCCTGAACAATAGCTGTTTAGCTGCATCATCAATGTGATGTATAGCGATGGAAGAAACCACCAGATCAAACTCGGAATCCGGAAGATCAAGTTGACCGAAGTCCTGTTGCAGGTAGGTAGTCCGGTCGTCCCCACATTGACGCCGACACACTTCAAGAATCTCTTCCGATAAATCCAGGGCGGTCACCTGTGCCTCTGGAAATACCTCTAAGACTCTCAATGTCAAATTGCCCGTCCCACAACCGAGATCCAGGATTTGCCGTGGCTCCAGATCGCTCGGAATGTACTCGAGCATCGTCTGTTGCATTTCCTCATAGCGAGGAGCACAGCGATAGATGATGTCGTTATACGAATCAGCTAAATCGTCGTAAAACTCTTCGGTGGACAGTTTAGACATAACGAAGCCTTAGCGAATTAATACGCCTTCGGTAATTCCTTTCCAGGTATCGGTTCTAAACGGTGTCACCGGAAGATGGGACCTGTTCTGCAGGTTACAAATTGGGTTGTTAGCCCACGCGTATCGAACAGCTACCGGTTTATCCACTTCCGAACTCCAGACAATGACTTTGTCTCGCCCTTCGATTTTCGCTTCGGCATGGTGGAACTTCTGATCATCGCCGGCGACTGTAAATCCAAGGACACCACGAACATCGTGTGTGTCGAGACCACCTCCGACATGATCAAAGGTAATAATGACGCGATTACCATCTACTTCGTGTGACTTATAAATGGGGCTGCGATATACAAGCTGATCATAGCCATAGTTTTTCGCCAGAGCCCAACGGGCAAGACGCTTTGCAACATCCTGTTTATTACGAGGATGGATGTCATGAGCTTCACCCAGATCGGTAATAATTGCCTCACCCGTATTCGCGAGCTTGCTCATAGTTAGGGTCTGAGCTTCACGCAATTCGGCCCAATCCGCAGCTGCCGGTTCAGATACCTCATCCTTATAGTCCGCCAAACTCACCCAATAGAAACTAAAATCGCCCTGTCCCCAGGCTTTGCGCCAGGTGTCAATCATCAGCGGAAACAGATCTTGATACTGCTTAGCACGACTTGCATTAGCTTCCCCTTGATACCAAATTGCTCCCTGAATCCCATATCCGATGATTGGATTCAGAACGCCTTGATACAGATTTGCCGGACGATGCTGTCCCGCCAGAGGATTACGAGGCCGACGAGGATATGCCGGAGCAGGTTTCCCCTCAGCTTTTGCCTTTTGAGCACGTACCTTCCAGTCAGCGACCGCCTTAGTGAACCTGGCTTCAATCGCCTCGGCATCATAGTCGGCAGCTAGCTTATCCCAATGAGCGAGTAGTTCGTTGTGACCATTCGCCTTTAAGACTGCTCTCGGAATCCAGGCTTCACAAGCTGAACCACCCCAGGCGTTGTCGATTAAACCAACGGGTACGTCCAAGGTTTGGTGTAGCTGGCGACCAAAGAAATAACCGACCGCAGAAAATTGAGTCACGGTAGCTGGCGTTACCAGTTCCCATTTCCCTTCAAAATTATCCTGAGCTTCTTGAGTCCCGACTTGCGGAATGCTGATCAAACGCATTCGGGGATACCGAGCTGTAAGTGCCTCTAACAGAGGATCGTTCGCAGATGCAACTGGCCACGCCATATTGGACTGTCCGGAGCACACCCATACTTCCCCGACTAACACATCGCGGATAGTGAGTGTATTCGTTCCTTGAATCTTAATCGTGTGCGGTCCGGAATTCGCCTTTAAGGCGGGAAGCTTCACGACCCATTTTCCACCTGCACCCGCAGTCGCATTGGCAGAGTTCCCCGCCATCGACACTTTAACTGCTTCGTCTTCAGCTGCTGTCCCCCAGATCACGACTGGCTTACCCTGTTGCACGACCATGTGATCTGTAAACAGATTTGATACGGAAACATCGGCCATAGCCCATGCTGAACATACAAATAAATACACAAACGAAAGAAGGACTCTGTTCATCACTTTAACTACCTTTTTGCTTTTCTTTATCTCGCGTTGAGTTATGGTTTGAATCATGGTTTGGTTTCCGGAGGATCGTCTTAGTACTACTTCAATTTGGAAGGGTCAATTTCCACATGTTTTACGGTCTGCCGTCGCCAGGTGTAAACCACATGAATCAAGCCATTTGCATCCTGAATGACCGTCGGGTACGAGTATTCACTTTTATCCCGTTCAAGCGTCAGGACGGTCTTCCATTGCTTTCCGTCCGTTGAGATTGCAACGTTCAGCATATTTCTATTGGCGGGAAAGGGAGCCCGCCGAACGGTGTGATTGTAAATCAGGATCTGCCGACCGTCCTTAAGTGTCGTCGCGTCGGTACCGGCATTCGGGTTGGGCAGAGAGGTCGGTGCTGGCTTCGACCAGGTTTGCCCGCCGTCGGATGACCGGCTTTCGACAAGTACGCTTTCCTGGCTACGGCATAACACCTGTAATGAACCATCTTTGTATCGAAGAATACTGGGCTGAATCGCATTGAATTTTTCACCATCGTGAATCGGGCCAATGACCTGCCACGTTTTCCCACCGTCACTGGACCGTTCAAAATGCACTCGCCAATTATTGTGTTCCGTACTGGATGGACACAGGAGACTGCCATCATCTAATTCAATCGGCGGATTCTTAACCGGACCGATAAGATGACCAATCGACTTATCTTTTCCAAGCTTGACTGGGTCACTCCATGTTTTACCCCCGTCATTGCTCGTCATTTGCATGCCCCACCAGGTCGATGGAGTAGGACCTACTTTATAGAACAGCACCAACGGCCCGTTGGATAATTGAAACAGTACGGGATTCCAACACGGGTAACGTACATCTTCGGACTCAACGCCGTTCACCACTTCGACAGGCCGTGTCCATTTCCCATCTACCTTGCGGGAGACCCAAATACCAACATCCGGGTTCTTCTCATGGGTGCCACCAAACCAAGCAGCAACGAGCCCTGTAGGCGTACTTTCAATCGTGGAGGCATGACATTGTGGTGTTTGACGCCCCTCCAAAGGGTAAACAAACTCGGCAGAAGCCAGACCATTCGTTCCAATTGGAGTGACTTGACTGAAAACGGATTCGTCAGAGTACCCGATTAAAGGGCATGACATTAGTAAGAGGATTGGGAGCAGGCTGCGCATGATAATGGATTTTTGAAAGCAAGATTGACATTAGTATTCGTGTGTCCCTCTATCATAACGCTTTGTAATTCGTCGGTGTGTTATATTGATAAACATGGCATCTACATCGCCCGAAACAACGACGAAATCCCCGCCAAGATCTTCACGTAGGTTTCTCCATACCCAGTGGGGGACCGAACGTCGAAAGATCGTATGGATTCTAGCTGGTACGATGCTGGCAGAAATCCTCCTTCAATTGATCCCGGCCTTGCGTAGTGCTTTTCTGGGACTGCAGGCGACCGAAGAATCTCAATTGAATCGTTGGGTCTACTACATGCTGCTGGCCGGAGTGATCCAGATTGGCCTCTTAGGCTATATGATCCTGCTGATGGATTGGGCAACCTTATGGGCGGCGACCATTGGTAACCTGCTTTTCATTGCCGCCTACGCTGGTCTATTTGCTATTCTCATTCTGTCCAAGGGTGAAAACGAAGTCATCTCTTACTTGCAACTGGATCTAGAGCAGGCCCCAACAGGGAAGCAGGCAATGTGGTGCTTAGTCTGCATGCTGATGCTGATCGCCCAAAGTTTTTTCTCCGGCCGTTACGCTCGACGGTGGAAGCGTGACAAGTAACTGATGGATTTCTGGCAACTCATTCTTTTAGGTCTGGTTCAGGGACTCAGCGAATTCCTGCCGATTAGTTCTTCCGGACACATTGTCGCTCTTGGCACAATCTTCCAAATCGATGTTGCCAAGCTCGATGACATCAGTATTGCTCTACACTTTGGAACGCTGTTGGCAATCTGTGCGGTCTACTCTGAGAAACTGAAGGGCCTGATGGGCAAGGAGCGATCGTTGCTCAAACCACTTTTCATCGGCTCATTACCGGCAGGGATCGTGGGGGTCTTGTTGGTAGGGACGGGATTAAATGATCAGCTACACCGAGCTGATCTTGCCGGTGTGATGCTAATCATCACAGGCTGCGTACTTTGGTTTGGTCGACGTTTGGAATCTGAAGAAGTAGATACAGACACTCCTACAACGCCTTCATCAATATCAGGAAAGTCAGCTTTCCTGATCGGACTGGCTCAGGCTTGTGCTATCCTGCCTGGATTGAGTCGTAGCGGCATGACCATCGTGACGGCCCGAAGATTAGGAGTCGAAGCCAAACTGGCTACTCAGTTCTCGTTTTTTCTCGCGATTCCCATCATTGCTGGCGCGAGTTTTATTACCTTAGTTACTTCTCTCAGAGAATTTGGGGAATCCGAAGGAATCGAAGGGGAATTAGCGCCTCAACAGCAGCCTGATCTGTACCTATTATTAATAGGAGTGGTAATATCAGCCGCCGTTGGATTAATCGCGTTACGTTGGCTTATTAAGCTAATTGAGCGAGGAAAATTCCATCAGTTTGCATTTTGGTGTATTCCTTTGGGAGTCATCTTGCTGATATATTCACTCTACGGCTAATTTTTAGTCGTACACCTACAAGGGGGCGAAACTGGATTCGACCGGATAGCCTGAAGTGTAAGTGGCGTACCGTGGTTGGTCAGTTGGCCACGCTAAAAGCTGACCAAATTAATTTAATTGCTGAGGATAACCTCGCACTGGCTGCCTAAGTAAAGGCAACCCGGGCTGAAAGGCTTAGCTGGAGAGCTTTGACTGCCCGTTGCAAATCCAGATCGATCACTGTCATGCCCGACACGCAGAGATCTAAACTAGGTTTTGGGATCGCGATCTGACAATCTTGTTGAGCGGAGTGTTAGGTCGTTAAACTCAATTGCTCGACTACGTACGTAGAAGCTTGCATGGAAATATTGCGGGACGCGGGTTCAATTCCCGCCGCCTCCACTTACAGACAGTTAGCGAGATCCGGATTTGCCGTAACCTCGCTAACTGTCTTTCTTTTTGTGAATCGCTCCTACTATAGCTAGAGCCCCATCTGACGCCTTTTGCTTAAAGCTTTTCATGACTTCGGGCGATTAACCCAATACATTTGCGCCCCTTCATTTGTCTGGTACGTAATCCATCACTTTATGAACTGCCTCCGATTTAAGTCACTGCTGAGTCTCTGCACACTATGGTGCTGCGCATATGGCTGGACTAATCCGTTGCAGGGCCAGACTACGGACCGATACATTCACTCGACGCCGGTCGTCTATACGCAACCAGCCACATCTGACGAGCCTACCGAAGTGCCACGTCCTTCACTGCTGCAACGCATTGAACAACTCGAAAAGCGAGTCCAAACCGATCCAAAAGAAACTCCTCGTCCGGTCAAACTGAATGGACGAGTCGAACAGGAATGGATCTGGATGACTGGCACAGAGCAGCTCGAAAACGAAGTCGGCGTATTAGAAGACGGGGTATTCTTTCGGCGAGCCAGAATTCAAGCTTCCGGTAGCCTCCAGGATATTATTGATTACTCGGCAGAATTCGAATTTGCGCCCGTTGAAAACATCGTCTTTCAGGATGTTTGGGTGCAATTGAACAGCCTAGGCAACCTCGGGAAATTTCGAGCCGGACATCTCAAAGTTCCGTTTGGGCTGGATAATGAAAACAGTGCCAAACATCTCACATTCTTCGAGCGTTCGGCAGTACATGATGCCTTCCAGCAGGAATACGATCCTGGCATCATGATTTGGGATACCTTCGCCAATGGTGATTTTCGCTATGCTGTCTCCTACCTACGTTTTGACCCAAGAGAATCCGGGACATCCCTGTCCAATGGCGAGCATTCCTTTGCTGCGAGGTTGTCCGGAACTCCACTGCATAGCTCAGACGATCGCAAACTTCTCCACTTGGGAGGAGCAGTCCGAGTCAACAATGCCCCTCAGGATTTGACCAGCAGCCTCGATGGATTTCGCTTTCGGGCCAGACCAGAATTCCGTAACACGCCTCGTTTCATTGACACCCAGTTCTTTGAAGCCGATCACGCAGTATTTCTGGGAGCGGAAGCGGCCTTGGTTTCAGGTCCGTTCTCGCTGCAATATGAATACGTCTCTACCGTCGTTAAAGACGCCGTTCCTAATGCCAATTTGCCTGCCGCCGATTTAAGTTTCTCAGGGTACTACGCTCAGGCCAGCTACTTCGTCACCGGCGAGCATCGCCCGTACTCACGATCCAATGGCGCCTTTGGGCGAATTCAACCCAATAACCCTGTGAA
This sequence comes from uncultured Pirellulaceae bacterium, assembly GCA_938082855.1. Lineage (GTDB taxonomy): Bacteria > Planctomycetota > Planctomycetia > Pirellulales > Pirellulaceae > UBA721. The sequence continues at coordinate 6,904 of CALKCC010000183.1, forward strand.
CGCAAACAGCACCATGGGCTTGCAGTGGGGAGGAGCGGTCGAGCTAAAATCTCGCTATTCAAAAGTGGATCTCAATGACGGAGACATTCAGGGCGGCACTCTTGAAAATGTGAGTGTCGGATTCAACTGGTACTTACTATCTCACGCTAAGGTAATGTGCGATTACCTTTGGAGTCGCCGTATTACAACTTCGACCAACGACTCTCATGGTTTCGGAATGCGTTTCTACGTTGAATTCTGATCGTGACGCTTTAGTGGTTGAGATTTGATCCAAACATCTATAGCATCAAATACAGCAGCTATCCCATCGCTTTCCAGTCTCTATTCAAACAGGACTCAAATCCGTGGCAACTGAACAACCTGAAATCGAACATAAGACCGTTGCACCTGTCTTAATGGCCGGAATTAGAATCATAGGCAAGTATGAAGAGTGCGGACGCCTGTTCAAACGCCTCGGCAAGAAATTCGGCTTTAACATCTGCGGACCGGCATTCCTATTGTATTACGATGAGGAACAAAAGGATGACGAAGCAGACTTTGAAGCCTGTATGAGCATTAAAAAGGGAACTGGGACCGATGACATTTCAGTCCGAGAATTCCCCGGAGGTAAATGCGTTAGCCTCTTACACTACGGACCGTACGATACCCTGTCCGCATCCTATGAACGCATTCTTTGCTACTGCAAAGAAAATGAAATCAAAATCATCTCCCCAATCCGCGAAGTGTATATCAAAAGTCGTGGGATGTTCTTCAAAGGGAATCCTAAGAAGTACATTACGGAAATCCAGATCTTCTATCAGGATTGCGACGAACACTCAGATAGCTAAAGCTCTCGCGTCATGCTAGCTTTCCAAGCCGGGTAATGCTTCTTGAGTAAGTCTCTAGCGTATTCGCCTAACCACGAATATCCATTTCGACGCTCGTAGGAAATCTCTGCGATCGACCGTTTGGGAATTCCATCTCGGCTACAAAAGAACGGCTTCTGTTGCTTCAAGTCATAAAACCGTCCCCACAAAGCAGGAGCATCCTGAGCCTGGACCAATCTTTTATCCACGCCTTTCTCCGTGCCGGGAGCCTTGACTGTTATGAGTTTCACGCCGGTAACTTTGGCCTGATCGAACCAGGTCACAGCGGCCTCAATGGACTGCTTAATCTCATCACTGGGATTCTCAAGGCTCATCAAATAAACAACGATCCCCACCGACTCATGGCCCGAGAGTGAAGGCAATTCATAGGACCTTGCCTTGGCAGGTTTAAGAGTTTCACGATCGTGTTGAGCACACCAAACGGTCAACTTACCGTTAAGCCTTACTTGAGTTTTAAGGATACAATCAAGTCCCTTTGCGAGCGCCTGTTCACAGTCGTGACGAAATGCGCCAGAAACAAACTCGAATTCCTCTTCACGTTGCACAATATCCCGAAACAATTCCATGACTCCGATCATGGCACCATCGTTGTAAGTAATGTGCAAGTGATACCCAGACGTCAGTGGATAATACTGAGGCCAACCACCGTTCTCATACTGGGCATCAATAAGGAATTGGATTCCTCTCAATGCGGCCTTTCTGTATTTCTCATCTCCCGACTGATCAAAGGCCGATGCCAGTATACGAATCTCACGATGAGTGGCTCCATTGTCGATCGTTGAGTCACGTTGTTGCCGGTCGGCTATGATCTCCTTGCGTCTGTCCTCGGTTAACCGCTCTTCACGGTCATAGTTCTTGGGCCATCCACCCGAATCCCGTTGATACACCAACACGGTTTCAGCTGTCTGAAGCAAATCTGCCTCGGCCGCAGATAACTCGGTCGTCAACAGAGCGATTGTAAGTAGAATCCATTTGCCCATATTATCTTTCCTGTGTCTGTTCCGTTGAGTTTTAGCAAGGTCGACCACTTACAGTTTACGTCACCTGATTTCACATCACCAATGAATGGCCGAACAGCTCAGGCCAATTGGTTAATTCGGACCTTAACTTTGGTATCATGACAACTCAGACTCAGTGACTGCCCACAAGCAAACGGCAGGCTAACACTTCAGGAGATATCATGAAACGCGTTCTTTCTATACTGTTTTTAATACTCTTCCCAACCGTCGTCACGATGGGACAGGATAGCCAATTTGCACTTCCTTCTGTTGAAGCGGAAAAGAATCTTCCCGGTGAAGGAGCACTCCGTCGCTATGCAGGCTACGTCAATACATGGCAACGGCTACGAAGTCAGTGGGCCACGCAAATTGAAAAGGATCAAAATGCAGTCGTTTTTCTCGGGGATTCGATCACCCAAGGTTGGACTCCGACCTTCCGAGGACAATTCGATGGCATGAAACTTGCGAATCGCGGGATTGGCGGGGACACAACGCGTGGCATGCTCATTCGACTCGAACAGGATGTACTCTCATTGAATCCAGCGGCAGTCGTCATGCTAATGGGAACGAATGATATCGAAGTGCAAATTGCTCCTGAAATGATCGCACGAAACTTCAAAAAGATCATTGAAGCGTTGAAGAAACACAACCCTAAGATGCCCATTGTTCTTTGCCGTATGTTTCCCAGTTCGGCATCCAAGAAACGACCAACTGAGACTATCCAAAAGGTCAATCAACTTTACGACAATATCGTTCGCAACGATAAACAAGTCACCGTTGTTGATACCTTCGCTCTCTTTGATGATGGAAATGGTGATGCCCTCCCTGCATACTTTCCAGATCTCTTACACTTAAACGGCGAAGGCTATGCAAAATGGGCCTCGGCGTTACAACCAATTTTTGCAACGTTGGGATTCACTGAAACCACTGAAGACACCTTTGAATTGGAAGAAGGATTTGAAAGTCTATTCAATGGAACGGATCTTACCGGTTGGGGATTCCGACCTACGCCACCTCGTAATCCACCTAAGAATCCTCGTCCCAACGCGCCTGTATTTGCCGTAGTGAAAGAAGCAGAAGACTTCTCCGGAAAAACAAAAAGCAGCGATGGACGATATCAGGCCATCAATGGACGATTGGTCGTCACCACACCTGCCGAAGGACGACGAATTCAGCAGTTATGGACGACCAAAGAGTTTGGACAGGACTTTACACTGAAGCTGGAATTTCGAGCGACTCCGAACGCCGATAGCGGAGTGTTCATCCGCAAGCCACAACTACAGTGCCGCGACTACTTACTAGCCGGACCTTATACCGAACTTAAACATTACAAACCTCAGGATTGGAATGAGTTAGTTGTCATCGTGAAAGGTGGCACCGCACACGCAACCTGTAATGGTGAATTGCTTACCGATGACATGGCCGTGCCTGCCACAGGGCCCATTGGACTAGAGGGCGACCGCGGACAGATGGAATACCGCCGTATTCGCATTAAGCTGGAGTAAGCACTTTCATTACACCGCCGTAAAACGCAAAAAGGGAGTTGGCTCTTGATGGAACCAACTCCCTTTTTCAATTTCCTGGATGCCGATTACTTAAGCTCTTTGATGCGAATATCTTTGAATTCAGCAAACATCGGTGCCCCTGCATGCAATTGCAGAGCCAACACGCCGTCCAACAGAGCCTTGGGGTGACCATCTACAAAGTCGAGTACCAGGCGACCATTCATGTAATGTTGAATGTGATTACCTTTGGCCTTGATGATGACATCATTCCATTTGTCCAGTTTGAACAACTCTTCATATTCTTCGGCCGTGATCAACGTTTCTTTGATTTCCTTGCCGTCTTTACCCCAAACAGCTTTCTCTCCAACAAGACATGTGCGTCCACGACCACCAGCGAGACCACCTTCGTCATAAATGAATCCAGAGACACTCGGGAGGATGTTCTGATTACGAATTTCATGTTGATAACCGCGAACCACCCATTTGTTTCTGGCATTTTCGATTCGCGTCGAGCGGTATTGGATACCGGAATTATTGGTTGCGTTGCAACGGAAAGACAGGCGTAGTTCGAAGTCCTTAGTCGTGCCACCTTCCCAAATCAGGAATGTATTACCATTTGCCTTTTTCTCAGGTGTCGTTTCACCATGAATGACTCCGTCTTTCACAGACCAAAGTTCTGTGTCTCCGTCCCACCCGGACAGATCTTTCCCATTAAAAATCGTCTTAAAGCCTTTGTCACCTGCAGCAGCAGATTGAATGGCCATCAATGTTGTCAGTGCAACAAGTGTCAAACAACGAATCATCTTGATTGAATCCTCTTCATTAAAGGTTGTTCGCTTTAGTTAGCGGTCTACCTCCGATTTTACTACAAATAGAGCAGGGCTCCAGCCAGCTAAACCGAATTCAATGCCGGTCTAGAATTTTGGAATTCTGACAGCTTGCTTACCAAAGACGACAACTCGTGCAAACCAAAATCAGCCACATGCGAAATTCTAAAACTCTCATACTCTTCAGCTTACTCTTTACTTTTGCATTCACAGCCTCAGCCTTGCCGCAGGATTCTGTGCCGCAATGGACGGACGAGGATGTGGCTCAATCCGTCGAACAACTCTGGCAGGACTATGATCCTCGCAAGGAAACGTTAAATGTGAAGAATGTTCGCAGTTGGCAGCAGGATGGAGTAAACGTCCATTACATCGTCTACACCGTTGGGCGATTCCGAGGCGAAGACAGCACCGTAGCAGCGTTTTATACCACTCCACTTGATACCACTAAGAAGTACCCAGCAGTCGTCAACATCCACGGAGGCGGACAACGTGCATATCTACGGGGCTGTATTGAGTATGCGCAGCGAGGGTACTGCTGCATCTCTCCGAATTGGGGCGGACGTGAAATGGAGACTGCCCAAGCAGGTGACTTGAATACAGATTGGGGAGCCGTCGATCCTACCCAATCCAATCCACAAGGCTACTCGTCACTTTTGCCCGGTCCCAACAAGATTGATCCGTTTCAATCGCCTCGGAACAACCACTGGTATTTATTAACGATCGCCTGTCGGCGAGCAATTACCTTTCTGGAGCAGCAGGCGGAAGTTGACGCAGAGCGACTGGGAGTTCTGGGGCACTCTATGGGAGGCCGTCTAACGGGTCTGGTGGCGGGAAGTGATCCTCGAATCAAAGCAGCCTCTCCGTCAGTCGGAGGGTCGGGATTTTTATATGAAGACATTCGCATGATTTCAAACTCCGCGCGTCGCCAACAGGGAAGTCTTCAACTTTTGAAAAATACGATTACCGGTGAGGCTTATCTATCGCGCGTGCAGTGTCCGATTCTCTTCCTCAGTGCGACCAATGACTTTAACGCTCCTATGGAGAGCGTTGAACGGGGCATGGAACTGGTACCTCATCAAAACAAGCGGACTACGTATGCCATCCATTTGAATCATCGCTTCACCCCCGAAGCCGACGTCTCTCGTAAACTCTGGTTTGATGCTCATTTGAAGCACCAATTGGATTTCCCCAAAACACCCAAGCTAGAGTTAAAGCTGGAGACGCCTAACGGCATTCCAGCGGTTCACATCACGCCGGATGGCAGTCGTGAGATTGAGGACATTAAGATCTACTACGGGTACGATCGAGATCCTCGTAATCGTTTCTGGGCCTCTGCTGATGCTCGTGTCGCCGGAAATATATGGGTCGCAAGCTGCCCCATCTACGACTTGGAAGAGCCTCTGTTTGTACTCGCCAATGTCCACTACAAACTCGAACCGGAATTGCGTCAGCCACGAGATCCCGAGTCGTTTATTCTCAGTGCATCGGCTTCAGCTTATCCGGAAGAACTAAAGGCGGCTCACGTCAAACCTACACAGCAACGCCAACGCATCATCGATCAACTCAATGAAAATGCCGTCATGAGAGATTGGTATATTCTCAATCCTGGGAATAATCACCATTGGCTCTACTCCACAAGGAAACTAGTGGATCCTCGATTTCAGCCGCCACAGCGTGGCAAATTACAGATCACCGTCTCCACCGATAAACCGGGGAATTCACTCGCGGTCATCATCGTCTGTGACAGTTGGCGCGGATATCTTGGAAAAAGGTCGAAATCATTTATCACGACCGTTGCCCTGCCTGAAGCCGGCCAAAAGACTGTGACACTGGCTTCGGAGGACTTCGTCGACAGTGAAGGTAATGCATTGAACGACTGGGAAGGCATTACCGAATTACAATTCCAGGCCGCTGACAAAGCGATCCCTGAAAGAAGCGAATTCACTCCATGGCAAGGGCAGGCTCTTAAACTTCGTCGGCTCGAGTGGGTAGGTGGTGAATTGCTGCCACGAGCCAAGCCTTATCCGCAGGATTAGGATTGGGGCTTAGGCGGCTCAGTCTCAGTGGGCTCTACGGGCTCGATCGAAACCACCGTCCTGAATGCTGGAGATGCTTAAACGCCCTAATAGATAACCAAGCCAGGCTACGAGCAAAGTAGCAAGTAGGAATTCACTTAGGCCTGGAGCCAAAGTCACCACCGACAGCAGCATGCCAAACTTGGCCGCCGGTATATGAGGAGTACCAATAATTGGTTTGGTAAGCAGGTCAATCATGCTCTATCTCCTGAAAAGAATCTCAGACACACCAATTATTTGGATTTTCAAATGCAGTGTCAAAGCATGTTTGGCCTGCTGTTGGAGGTGATAAAATCACCGCTACCAATAATGAGATTTCGTCTCATACCATCTAATTCTCATGAAAACTGACCGTTTTAGTTCATCAACTGAAGCCACACTCTTATTGAGAATTAATCTCTTAGGAATTTCACCTATAACTGCTGATATCAACAATTTGAAAAAAAATATTTTTTTATAGCTCAGCGCATGAAAAAGCCCTTCGCAAGGCACGAAGGGCATTCTTTAGGGCAATTGTTGCAGCGAACTATTCCTGCTCGGGTTTCGGTTGTTGGAACAGACGACCCGAAGTTTGAGTTCCGTATGCTTCTGGAAGATTCCGCATTTGTGGTCGCTGCGCTGGTCCCTGATAACCATTGCGGATATAAGGATGAGCCGATTCAGACATGGTCGCAGCACGTTGTGTCGCTCTGCCGGCTTGTTGCGGAGTCGAAATAACGTGGGGCGTAATCAGGATGATGAGTTCCGTTTTTTGCTCCTGCTCGAAGTCTTTACGAAATAGTGCACCGATTGTCGGGATGTCACCTAACAGAGGAACTTTGAGTTGACGTCTTACTACCTTCTCTTCGACCAAACCTCCGATGGCTACTGTCAGTCCATCTTTCGCCACGATGGTGTTAACGGTCGTCGCATTACTGATCACAGGCCGAGTGACCGTTTGTGTAGCTGAGATTGGAATGATATCCTGCTTCCCAGTATCGTCTCCAGTACGCTCCTGGTAGATCGTCATGGTAACGGTTCGGTCTGCGTTGATCTTAGGAAGTAACATCAGGGATGTCCCGATCTGCTGGTCCGAAGTATTCACAGTCGTTCCGGTGGTTTGACCTCCCTGATTCGCATTGGTCACTGTGGAAGCACTGTCCGTGAACCGCCGTTCTTCGCCAATCCTCAAGGAGGCAGGGCGGTTGTTGGATGCCAGCAGCATCGGAGTCGCCACGACGTTGACTCGGTTCTCTTCCTCTAACAATTGGACACGGGCCCGAAAGTTTTGATCTAAGAACTGATACACAAAAGTCGAGCCATCGGCTTCTAAACCGAAATTGCCACTTCCTAATGCGTGACCACCATCGTCTAGCACTGAAGCACCTGGGCCCAGGAATTGTTCAGTGGCAGTATTCACCAGATTGGACCCAACGAACCCATCATCCGACGGATTTTGAGTGATCTTGTTTTGGCTGAATTCAAAGTCAAAGGCTGACTTGAATTGATCTCCCAAAGTAACTTCCAGAATCCGAACTTCTAATAGGACCTGAGGCGTGGGACGATCGAGCTCCTCGATCAGCTTGGTGATGGACTCCATCGCAATTTTGTCGCTGGTGCGAACAATGACCATGCCGTGGGTCTGATTGATGGCAACATGTATTGGAGGTTCCTGAGAAGTGACTTTCTGAATCGACTCACCTGAAGCACTACCACTGCCGGTGTTTGGTTCATTGGATAGAGCCTGTAATTGGTCCGCCGTTAAACTCTGTTCATCAAGAATCTCGTTTCGGCGATTTACAGCTTCATAGTTGATGGTTTGCTGTTGAGGGCCACCGCCACCAAAGCCATTCTGACCGCCGAAGCCGCCCATACCCATCATGCCATTCATGCCGCCCATGCCCATCATTCCGCCCATGCCACCCATACCACCAAAGCCACCGATGCCACGCAAGCCACCACTAAATGCATTTCCGCCGAAGCCACCTCCGAAGCCGCCATTCATACCGCCGCCTCCAAAGCTATTTCCACCACCGCTCATCATGCCCATCATCTGCATCGTCTGACTCAACATTTGAGATTGCATCCCTGCCTGAGCTAGAAATTGGTCATCGTAGTAACGTGGTAACGAAAGAAGCACTCGCTCTCCGTAAAGATCCTGAATGTGTTGTCCAACGCTAAAGACATTCGGATGCAGCAAGGTAAAGATCTTCGTGTCTTCCTCACGGTAAATTACCAGATCTTTCCCGTATTCTTCCGTCGTCATTATGCGAACCAGGCCGATATCGTTTTCTTCCCGATACCATAGTCCAGCCACTTTGCAGATCGTCTCGATCGCATCGATCGCTTTCACATGACGCAGGAAAACGGAAACCTGTGTCGCTCCAGCCTCTTTCGTGGCAACAACATTCACTCCGCTGATTTCAGAGACGAGTCGCGCAGCATCGAGAATTGTACTTTCATTCAACTCAAGACGTGTGATCACCTGATTCTTACCAATCTCAAATTCAGCATTAACGACTTCCTCTTCGGTTGACGTTTGAATTTGAGTTGCAGGTTGTGCGAACAAAGGAGTCGCGAGTAAGGCGACACCAAGTGTGCTTATACAAAGTTGTTTAAGTTTGGTTGAAACTCTAAACATGGTTTTATCACTTCTATGGGTGAGTTAGTTACTGAATAACAAATTGAGTCGAGTCTTTCGATTCAACTACAACCGCACCTGAACTAGTTATGGTTTTGATCACATACACATCTGCTTCCAGCAGGATACTATCCCCGACTTTGCAGATAATGGAATCTTCGTTTTCTCGTTTAATCAACGCTTTGGTTACATCCGCCCCCGCTGCGATCGTCCCCGTCACACGGACGCCTGAGAGTGTTGGCAGGCCACTGATGTTGATGTGCTGTACCGATGGTTCTAACTGCGTTGGCTGAGTTGGCTGAGCCATCGGGTTTGGCAACACTTGAGTTTGTGTAGGAGCACTTTGGAATTGATTCTGCTGGCCTGAGATGGTCGGCTCACCCTGCGATGCACCCAACTGTTGAGACGATTGTTGTTCGTATTGCTCACGCGACATTTGAGCTTGCTGCTTTGCTTGTTGGATCAGATTAGGATCTGTGATTTCATTCTCCACCGTCGCCTTGAGTGGATTGACATCAGCTAAATCAGATACACATCCGGTCGCAAAACTGATCATCAGAATTGCGATTATGGAAGCCGCAAATTTAGTAGCGTTCAACATGCGTTTAAGCACCATGTCCAAAACAATTGTCATTGCACGAATGGAGTGAAATCCCCCTCGTTTTCAAGGGTTTAAGTACCAAAGATTAGACCTGCCTGTAAACAGCATTTACCGTTGAGGTCACCCAAAATGGCACAAAAAAACCCCGGAAGTGATAACTCCCAGGGTTGTTGATTCATTGTCTGCTAATGTGCTAGCGGATTATCACCGATTCGCTTAGAGTACCAAGCTTTACTTCGACAAATCCATCGTTAATCGCTTCAATTTCCATGACCAGATTGCCCTTGGATCGGCTCAGTGTCAGACGGTCTTTTTGACGGACAAAGTAGACTTTTCCTTCGACTTTGATACTGGCAACCTTAATCTCCGAGGCTTCAGCATCTGTGTCCGAATTAGGTTTAGTTTTATTGGCTATCGAGATTACACCAACCAGTGTAATTTCAGGTACTTCAACCCCAGGGCCCACCGCCACGAATTCGTTATTGGCTCGTTTCTTCTCATCATCGATCGCCGAATCAGGAGCAAACGGGTCACGAAGATTACTTTGCTGAAGACGGCGTAGCAACTCTTCCAAAAGCTGATTCGTGGAGGGTTCAGATTGCACATCTGCTTTTTCACTGTCATCAGACGTTGGTTTGGATTCTGCGGATTCAGAAGTCTCTTCGACTGCTGCAGGTTGCTCTTCACCGGTCGGCTCAGTCGCCGAATCCTGAGCATACAGGACGGAACTCGCCAATACTGCCAGTGATAGCCAAATCAGATGTACGACTTTCATTGTTTTCAACACCTATTTAAACGCTAGTTTTCCAAGCGGTTAATCGTCTGCTTCTCTTCGATTCTTTGACCATTTCAGACAAATATTCCGAAGGGGGAATCGAAAATCACCTTCTAACGATCAAGCTGTACTCATCCCCAGTGCAGCCATAAAGAAACTGAAATAAACAAATCCGACGATCCCACCAACAACAATAATCATCACTGGTTCGGTAATCGCACTTAACCAGCGAATTCTCGCCTGTAGTCGTGAATCGTAGTAAGTCCCAATTTCATCGAGCACCTCGCCCAAATTACCGGTTTGTTCCCCAATGGCAATCACTTGAGATACTGTAGGCGGCATGATAATGTCATCAATCGCTGTCGAGAGGTTTTCACCGTTGATAATCTTCTCTCTGGCATTGAGCACATGCGTCTTAATTGCCTCATTTCCAACCGCTTTGCCTGCCACACGTAGCGAATCCACCAGAGTAAGTCCACTTTCGATCAACACTGACAGCGTAAAGCCAAATTGCGAGATCGCCGAAAATGTGAGGATCCCTCCGATCACTGGAATGTCTAACAGGATTCTATGAATACGATATCTCCCAACAGGACTACGCCAAGCAAGATATAAACCACCCATTGCCAATGCAATCCCCACAAGAATGTAGGGCAGGTAGGCAATCGCTGCTTTACTGAAGTCCATCAAAAACTGAGTAGAAGCTGGTAGTTGCCCGCCTTGCCGTTCAATAAACGTCGCAAATTTTGGAATCACGCCATACACCAGAAATAACGTAACTAACGTTGCCACCAGCATCACAAAGACGGGATAGAATAACGCCGACATGAGCTTCACAATTTGCTCACTTCGCCGTTCAATACCTTCGGCGATTCGATTCATGGCAAGTTCTAGCTCACCACTCGCTTCAGAACTCTCAATCATCTGCACGATCACTGACGAAAAAATCCGTTTGTGCCGACTCATGGCACTCGAAAAGGACGCTCCGTTTTCCACATCGTCGATGATCTGTTGAATGACTTCACGAAATGCTTTTTTGTTGGACTCTTTCCGGCAAATCTGTAAGGCCTGTAGGAGCGTCAATCCCGTCTGGATCATCATCGACATTTGTCGAAAAAACGTTGCCCTATCTCGGGACATGATCGGCATCAACCAGGCCGCTTTATATATCCATCGTCGCTTGGTCGAAGAGCCAATCCCTTCTGGTGTGCTCGTTTCCTTGAGTCCAACAACCATCAACCCCTGTTGTCGTAAGGTAGCGGAAGCTTGTTGTAGCGATTCGGCTTCAAGCGTCCCGTGATCCTGACGGCCATCCGGAAACAGTGCTTTATATTCAAAAAACGGCATTAGATTGTGTCTCCAATCGTAACACCAATTACTTCTTCCAGACTGGTCAGGCCAAGTGCCACTTTTTCCAAGCCATCGGCCAGCATCGTCTTATGTTTATCGCCACCGACGCGGCTAATATCCTGCTCAGAAGCGCCATCGGCAATCAACTTTCGAGTTTCCTCGCCAGTCCAAAAGCACTCAAACAAACCAATTCGGCCACTATAGCCGGTTCCTAAACACTGCGGACAACCCACAGGAATATAGTGATGATCTAAATCGAACCCACCAATCAGAGTCTTCTGTTGATCGTCTAAGTCGGTCTGCTCGCTGCACGACTTACACAATCGACGTACTAATCGTTGTGAAATCGCTCCGGCCAATGTCGCTCCGACCAAATATGATTCACATCCGAAATCCATCAATCTGGTCACTGCTCCGATGGCCGTATTGGTGTGGAGTGAGGAGAAGACGAGGTGTCCTGTCAGTGCCGCCTTGAGCGCGATATCTGCCGTCGGTAGATCGCGAATTTCACCAATCATCACCACATCTGGATCGTGTCGCAGAATGGACCTCAGTGCCGAGTCAAAGGTGACTTTATCCGAAGCACCGACTTGAACCTGAGAGATATTAGGAACTATCTGCTCGATGGGATCTTCCACGGTAATGATGTTCCGCCAACCGCTGTTGATTTCCTTAAGCGCGCTATAAAGTGTCGTTGATTTTCCGGAACCTGTCGGGCCAGTCAACAGTACGATCCCATGCGGTCGTTGTATCGCCTGACGGAAATCCTCCAAATCGGCATCCAGCATTCCCAATGTTTCAAGCGTCAGATTTTCATCGGTGGTACCAAGGAGTCGAATCGTAATCCTTTCACCGAATCGAGTTGGTATAACCGCAACTCGCATGTCCTGGGAAACGCCGTTAGCCAGTTCGTATTGCATACGACCGTCTTGAGGAGCTCGCTGTTCCGCGATATCCAAACCAGAGAACACCTTAATTCTCGATACCAGTTGCCGACCACTTTCAGCTGGCAATGTACTGATATAGCTAATCAGCCGACCATCGACTCGAAACCGTACGCGTATCGTATTCTCAGACGGTTCGATGTGAATATCCGATGCATGGTGCAGATAGGCTTCATTAATCACGCGGTCAAACAAATCCACCGCGTCTTCCTGTTCAATTTCGACGATAGCTCCGCCACTCGTCTGACGCAAAGTACGAATGTACTGTAGTGAATCCGCGATCGCATCTGGCGCCGCCAAAGCAACTTCCGCCAAAACGTCAAGCGATCGCTCAACCGAACTGATTAATGCCAGATCATCCACTTCCGCGGTTGCCAAAATCGTTTTCCCATCAGCGTCCAACAACGGTACGACGCCTCGCTGTATGGCCACATCAGGCATGTCTTGAGCAGCTTGCTCGTCGATGGGCTCGATGGCCAAATCGACAAACCGAATCTTTCTCTCAGCTGCGACAGCATGATAGAGTGCCTTGAGCGGTACTCGATAAGAAATACTGATGGCTTCCAAGGTCGTGACCTGACGATCTCGGGCAACTCGGCGAATCTCTGGCAACTGCTCGTCGGTGATCAAACCCTGAGATACAGCAGCGTCAATAAATTCCTGTTCTCGTATCGGCATCACCTGTCTCCTCGGGTTGGAATACCGAAGGAAGAGCCGGCGGGACCCATACCTCGTAAGCGTTGCAATCGAGACATCATCGCCGAAGGATCTCGAGCCAGACGGCGTGCATCATCTTCTAGGATCATGTTCTTAAACACCAAGTCAGCCAAAGCATACTCGACAGTCAGCATCCCTTCCGCCGATCCAATCTCCATCAAAGAATAAATCTGTGATGGCTTGGAGGTACGAATTAAATTGGCGACTGCCGAGGTAACAAACAAGACTTCGGTCAGAGGTACACGCCCTCCACCAGAGGCCACTGGTAAAAGATGCTGAGCCACAACCGCTCGTAAGACCATGGACAGTTGCTGACGAATCGCCAGTTGCTCATCCGCGTTAAAGACGCCGATGACACGATCAATCGCACCCACGCAGTCTCCGGTATGTAATGTGGAGAAGACCAAGTGGCCGGTTTCCGCGGCCGTAATCGCCGCTCGGATTGTCTCCACATCTCGCATTTCCCCGATTAGCATGACATCCGGGTCTTCCCGCAATGCGGCACGCACGGCGCCATCAAAAGTCTGAACATCTGTATGAAGTTCACGTTGATGAATGAGCGACTGCTTATTGGAATGAACATATTCAATGGGATCCTCGACCGTAATGATATGATCAGAACGAGTTCGATTGATCTTATCGATAACGCTCGCCAAGGTCGTCGATTTACCAGATCCTGTTGGGCCGGTCACTAAAACCAGTCCGTCCTGAAGCTGTGTAAATTTATCCAGTTGAGGTGGAAGATTAAGTTCTTCCAGGCTGCGAAATTCATTATCTAACAAACGAATCGCAAAGCTGACATTGCCTCGGTCTCGGTACACATTGACACGGTATCGTTCCCCACCTTGCGAAATCGCAATGTCAACATGGTGCTGATCCTGAAACACCAGACGTTGATTGGGGTTAAGTACTTGCTCGGCGACTTGCTCCAGCTCTGCTGCCGTGGAATAAAGATCTTCTTGTTTAACAAGCTTGCCATCCATACGCATAAACGGATGCTCATCGGAACTCAGGTGTAAGTCCGACGCACCTCGCTCAAGCATACGTTGTAGCAATAGTTCAAATTGAGCTTTTGTAAACAAGAAGGCGTTCCTTAATAGACCAGTAGTGTTGAAAAACTAATGAGGGCCTGTTCGTCAGCCTGTGGCTTGGATTTGCTGATCGAGACATCCAATAGGAATACATCCTGCTCTAATGCTTCCAATTGCTTCAAAAAGACATAGAACAGAACGGGGCTTCCGGTGAATTCGTACTGTCGACAACGAAATAACTCTGATTCCAAAATGTGAGCGGCCTGATCATCGGTGAGAACCGGAGAACCAGCAACTGCCTGCTTTCCTTCAGGAATGCTGGAAATCTTATTGGTGCTGGCGTTGTATAAATCGGTTTGTCTAAATGATGTGACTGGCGTTGTTTTTACAATTTCAATTCCTGTTTGAGCAGCCAGTTGAGAAATCGTACTGAGTAACTGAGTCTCTGCTGTGCTGGTATCTGATTTATCAATCAGCAAATCCATCGTCCCGTCATAAGCCTGGCGGACAATAACTAATTCCTCTTCGATGCCATTAGCTTTCTGAATGACTAAATCCAAATTCGCTTGAGTTCCACCTTCGGAAATATAGTCCTGGGCCTGTTGTTTATCGTTCGTAGTATCTTCCTGTAGCGTCACCAATTCATCAGCTAACTTTTGTCGATAAGGAATCAACGCTTTGAATGATTCTTCTTCAAAAATCAGGTCGTTACCAGGTTCCGAAACGATGATGGTGTTGATCAAATCTGTACCAACACCACCAGTAATGCGGATGTGATAATACAAGAAGCCTAAGATCAGCCACAGCAACATGAACATCTTTCGGCGTTCGCCTTTAGATTTATTACTTAGCATCATTCACCTCCTCGACTGGAATCGACTCAATTTGCGGGCTAATCTTGACCACCAACTCAGTCCCGTCGATACCTACTTTTCCTTGTCCTGTACGAGTCTGTAACACTTCCACGGTCTGATTGATTTCTGACAACCGTTCACTCAATCCTTCAACAAAAACCGATCCTTGTTGAGGTGTGATCGACCAGAGCTCGATCGAGAAGGCGTCGCCACCCGCAGAATGAACGGCATCAAGCATGACCCCTTCACTAATAGACTCCATCAGAATTTCTAATAACTTTACTTGGAAACCCGAACGGTTTCTTAAGTTGTCAATCAACCCTAAGTTTCGTTTGGCAACGGAAAGCTCGGCCTCTTTGGCATCTAAATCCAATTGCTTGAAACCAATCTCACCTAATAACTCTCCTGCTGTGGTCATCGTCTCTTCAGCAGCAAGATGCCGAATTCTCTCCTGTTCCAATTTTACTTCGCCTGCCTCAAATTGGCGTTTGATGTAGCCTTCCGTAAAGAGGATGGCGCTCAGGAAAAGTATGACCGCTACAAACCAGGGAGTCAGCGGTTGCTGAGCAAGTGGTTTAGCAGGGTTTTTCAGTGGGATTAAGACGTGTCTCAGAGATTTTACGGCAGCGGCCGCTGAACACACGACCTTGCCGTAGATGCCACCAGGATCGGAGAGTAATTCCAGATCGGGTGATACATGCTCGCCGGTTGCCAACACCAGTTCGTGCAATTCCTCTGTTGCTGGACAAATCACTTTATTGACACCACTGATTCGTGACAACAAGTTAGTGATCTGATCCGCATCCAGAGCTTTGCCTCCAAAGGGGATCACATCGACTGCACCGGTACCGTCAAGCGGAACGACATTCAATCCATGATCGTAAAGCTCCAACAGTGTGCCGGTAGTGTATTGGCGTCCCACAACAAATCGAGTAATACCCTGAAGTGGCATTAAGGCGACTAAACGCAATCCAGCACTTTTAAGTGTCTGTAGCCATATATTGCGGACCTCTTCAGAAACAAGAACAACTTCAGTACCACTAGCCATGCCGTACGAGGCATTTAATTCCTGGCCGATACCGGCGAGTGGTTGAAAGGCCTGACTTGGGGCATTGAGGTTGCGCTGAACGTCAATCGCTTGATCAATTTCAGGCTGACTGGCGTACCCTAACTGAACGGCCAGTACTCCCAATTGCTGATAGCCGGTCTGATTCTGACGGCTCTCTTTCTGTTGCTGTAGTAATTCGCTCAGTTGAGCGTGTGTTATCACATCGCGGCCAAGTAATACTTCTCCCAGCAATGCATCGTTGACGGCCATTTTTGGACTTAACTCAAAGTGGACCAGTTGATTCAGCTCATCAAAGCTCAGACTATCTTTAGCTCCCGGCGGCAATTGCATTGCGCCCGAGATCGCCTCACTGGTGACGACCACGACTTCATTCATCGCGGGAAAGTATGATTTGATTTCCCGAATGGCTGTAGCTCGATCAACCGCAGAGGCAACATGAAACTCTGTCTGTATACCACTCCCGTCCGAGACACCTGCCCGGTAGGTAAATCCATCGTCGATAATGACTAGATAATTGTTCAATGGGGATTTCCTGTGATTACTGAGCTAATGAAGACAGATTAATTCGAAGGATATTCGTTTGTCCTGGTAGGACGTTGAACTGCTTAGCACGGATCAGATTATTGTTGCCATCGGTCGGGTCGAACAAAACGCGAATCGCAGCAAAGTCGCTATTGGTTGAGATGTTTGAACTCGCCGCTGCCGCATCTAACTTGATCGTGTTATCGGACACAACATATTCCAGCGGGCCGGAATCATATTGTCCTGCTCCACCACCACCTGCAATGAAATTGGAGTTCAACTCGGTGATCTTATCGGTCAATGAAGTCAGGTCAAAGCTGTCATTCGTATAGGTAACATTGGAATTCACAGGGTCATCCGGATCGGGAAGCGTCACCTGCAATTTGCATTTAATCAGTCGTGAGTCAAATGCGAAAAGAACCTGCTGGATTTCAGGTTGTGTAGAACCGGCAACTCCCGCTTGAATTTCGTCAGTCAGAGTAAGCGGAGTGGTTATCGAATTAGCTGTACTAGCCAAAATCAACACGTGTGTCCCAGCCGGCACAGTAACCCCTGTGGTGAATGCAACCTTGGTGGCTCCGCCATTGGGTGCTAGGCCAAACGCGGGCCCGGGAATTGATCTCCATTTTTGCAGCTTAGCGTTGTAGACCAACAGATAGCTTTTCAAATCACTGCAATCCCGTTCCACTTCGAACAGGTCGTTGACGAGCTCAACTTGAATCGCGGAAGTATCGACAGACCAGTCATTCGCATCGATCGATGCCAGCACCAAATCTTCACTGTATTCCGTTCCGCCACTGGCTCCGTCTTTACCGAAGGCTGACACGATAAGATTGGTTTCGGATCCCGCAGGATAAACCCAATTCCAACCGTGGGAATGCTCATCGTCTCCAAACGCGTTGGCCGTAGGGATGGTATAGCTTGTACGCTTGGTGAAACTACCACTCGGAGACTGGTTTCCCCAACCATCGCCAAATCGAGGTTTGCCTGTGCCTTCGTAGACCGATTTACCAGGATCCAGTTTTAAGTAGCTTCCGATGAAGTAGGGTCGCGGCGTCGCTTCGTCCGTCTGTAAGGCCATTCCCCGAAAGCCCTTGATCACATTCATGGCTGCCGGCAGCGTGTATTCATCTCCACTTGCGTTTTCGTAAAAACTTGCGTCCGGAGTGATATCCAATTTAGGCGTCAGGCTTTGACTGGCGATAAACCGAGAGTCATTGGGATTCCCATCCACAACCCCAAAAGCAAGCTCCGTCATATTATCCGGCAGATCTCCCATATCTGCGACAAAACCGCTAACCGATTGGCGACTTTCTACTTGATCGATAATAGCGCTACGAAGTTTTTCTCCCTGAGCCCGAGCACGCTCATACCGGAATTGATCCTGACTTGAATCGAGTGTTTCGGTGAGTGAAACTGCGCTGAATGCCAGGACGGACATAATGAAGACCACCAACAATAACTCTAATAACGTAAAAGCACGTAATTGAGTACGACCGAATTGTGTGGTTTTACGAGACATCCTGATTCACTACTCCACCAAATAAACCAGTTGGTCATCCGAGGTAGCACTTCCTCCTTGATACTGCCGGTCCTTACCCATACCGACCAGCCAAATCGACGTGCCTGAGATAAAGTAGGTATAGGGTCGTCCGAAGTCACTGATGGCCGTACCATGCAAACCACTTGTGGGATCTTCGTCTCCGAATTCCCGGATTGGAAAGGCAGATGTGTCACCAACAAACGGATCGCAAAGTAAAACCAAATCGGTAACTAGTGGTGTCCCTGTGCCTGCCCAACTGGAAGTCGTCCAATTGGCGGGTGTATGGGCATCGGCGGTAACATCAAATTCCTCTGCATCCCCGACAACGAATCGCACGACACCATCTTTTATGTAAGGTCCACGCCAACCACGACCCGTTTGACGATTGAAGGACTCCAATGCATGGCCCGTGGATTGCAAGGGACTATCCGCCATAATCAGCTGATAAAAATTGGCGGGATGGTTGAACCAGTTCGTACGTTCGGCTGTTGATGCGGATGCTAAGAAGGCAGGCCAATGAGAGGCATTTGCCGGATCGATAACGCCGCCATTGCTAGTCAGGGCAAAGGGGCCCTGCTTGGGGTAAAAACCTGTGTCTCTTTTGAATTTCCTGATCGAGTCGTGAATCGTCCGAATTTCATAATCCGACAGATCTTCTGAGACACCTTCCCGAGCATTTCCCAACGAAAAAATAATCGCTCCGCCAACCATCGCGAGTAACGAAGCAACCATCAAGACTTCCAACAACGTAAATCCGTTACGTGAAGTCTGGACTGATAACCGAGTCTTACAAATTGTGGAATGTGAAAAACGCATAGCATCAATATCGTCAATTGGTGGAGAGCATCTAAAGTCCGTATACCGTCTAAGCAAAAGAGAAGCGTGCATCCGACCGAGGCCAGACACACGCTCTTCGCCGTATATATCTACATCAGCTTTTGACTAGAGTTTCTGGCCGGTAGCTTCAGCAAATTCTTCATCCAGGAAGTCACCACGTGAGTCGACCACAGCAACTAACTTTGCAGGACTGACGCTTACGTCAATCAATGCGATGTAGTGGTTGTATTCGTGCTTACCAACGTTGCCGTAGTAAGGAGCGTGCTGAAGGTTTACGAAAACACCTTCGCCAACCAGGTTACTCTCATTACCCAGACCAAGGCCGATCAGGACGGAAGTCGCATTACCGCCGACTTTTACATTGTTGTATCCATCGGTTCCAGGATTCCAAATCATTACTTCGGGAGCTGTCGTGCCGCTCAAAGACATTGCAAAACCACGACCTCGATTCTCGGCAGCACCACTTGGTACTGAGAATGCATGCTGAGGAATGGAGATGTCAGCAATCGCATCCACGGTGCAGGCAACATCGCCCACAGCTTTGATTGTCAACGCGTTATCTTCACCTGAGCCGTTTCCAGCAAGATCCAAATAACGAATGCGGTCGATACCAGCTGAGGTAAGAGCACCTTCTTGAGCGGCGGTTAGTGCACCTAGAGTGAACTTTCCAGCCAACTTGCTTCCCAGGTGACCTGCTTTAGCGTATGCACTACCACCAGTAGCTACGTTGTCTACTAGTGTGGAGTTATATGTGTTTCCAGTTGGAGTACAGGCAGCCATCGATTCCAGATTGTTAGGAAGACCACCCTCGGTCGTCTGGTACATCAGGAATGCTTCGGTAACAGCAGCGATCGAGTGAGTTGCTGTGCCTTTGGCAGCTTTATCTTCCAAACCACCATAACTGGTGATAATTGCACCACCAACGATTGCCAACATGGCGACTACCATGAGGACTTCTAGTAGAGTAAAACCTGCTCTTTTCATTGAACGTTTCATTTCAATATTCCCTAAACTATTTATCCGAACTGCTATCCCAACAGTCCTCTATTTGGTTTACACACCCAAGAGATCAAAGAGCTTTAACTGAGATTACTTCTCAATCAACAACCGACTCTTAATGAGATTCTGTATCATTAAGGATATATTACCCACTTAACTTGTTGGCGGAAAGTAGCTAAATCCACTTTTGGCATAAAAAGCTGTAAAAACTACTGGCGTTATTGAGATTTCATCTCAAATAACTGCTTTCGGAGTGTTATTTAGAAATCTAGTGCTAATTGGACGTATTCAAAAGTCTGGCAGATACAATAATCCTTCTAACTCGGGACTCCTTCCTAAATAAATCCTGTTACTTGCACACCATAACATCCATGCCATACATTACTCGACGAACATTCTTCGCACTCCTCACAACTATCATCCTCACGTCATTTGGACTTGATCTACATGCCGAGGACTGGAGTCAATGGCTTGGCAATCAACGTGATGGCATCTGGCGCGAATCAGGAATTCTGAAGCAGTTTCCAGAAGCTGGTCCTAAGCTACTGTGGAAGACATCGATCGGTAGTGGATACTCAGGACCGTCAGTCTCTAACGGCAAAATCTATGTCATGGATCGCATTGAAAGTGCTGATCCTAAAACTGCTAAAGACCTACATGATGGAAACCCGCCGAAAAACTACAACTTTGTTCGCAAGCTCATTCCAGGCAAGGAACGTATGCTCTGTCTGGATGAAAAGACGGGCGACATCCTTTGGTCTCACGAATGGGACTGCCCTTATACCTCGGTCGCTGCCTATGCCATCGGACCGCGTGTAACTCCAACTGTGGATGGGAACCGAGTTTACGCCTTGGGCGCTGAAGGGCACTTCTATTGCTTTGACAGCCAGAACGGAGAAGTCATTTGGTCCCGCGACTTTAAAGAAGACTATGATTTAGTAATCCCCGAGTGGGGAACTGCGGCTCATCCGCTAGTAGATGGCGACAACATCATTAGTATTGTTGGCGGACAGGATACAACCGTCGTTGCCTTCAATAAATTCACCGGCAAAGAAGTCTGGCGTGCCCTATCATCCAAGCAACCAGGCTATTGCCCACCGATCATCTATACCATCAATGGCATCCGGCAACTCATCATCTGGCATGGTGATGGACTTGAATCGGTCGACCCTCAAACCGGTGAAGTGTTTTGGTCAGTCCCTGTTATTCCTACTTACGGCATGTCCATCGGACATCCAGTCCTACACGGAAATAAGCTCTACATGATGGCCTGGGCACGTGTGTCCGCCTGCGTCGAAGTGTCCGATTCCGGAAAAGCAGCCAAGTTGGTCTGGGAAGGTGATACCAATATTGGAATCGGCGGAGTGTTTTGCACAGCCGTTATCCAAGACGGATTCATTTATGCCTGTGGTATCAGCGGGCGATATACTTGTGCCAAACTAGACGATGGCACAAAACTCTGGACCACTTACAAACCCGCAACCGGCGCTCGCCCCGGAGCCTGGGGCAATGTCTTCACCATTAAGCACGAAGATCGGTATTTCCTCGCCAATGACTTAGGCGAGTTGATCATCGCCAATCTCAGTCCAGAAGGATATGACGAAGTCAGCCGTACCAAATTAATCGAGCCTACCCATTGGGTTGCCGGACGGACGCTAGTCTGGTCGCACCCGGCATTTGCGAATCGCTGTATCTATCTTCGCAACGACAAAGAAATCCGCTGTTACTACCTGGGTGAAGATCAATAAAGCAGTCAGAGTAGTCCGTCAGCATTTCTGAGATTTAGGACTAATCCAAGTCTTCACTAGCTTTAGGGCTTAGGAGCTCTTTAATCTCTGCGATCTCTGCTTCGGCTTCCTGAGGAGCCTTTTCAAGATACTCCAAAGCGGTCATTCCTTTGGAATCCTTGATCGCGGAATCTGCGCCTGCATTTAACAACAACCTGACTCCATCATTGTTCGCGGCGGCGACAGCCCAATGCAATGGCGTGGAAGCTTCTTCCGTTTGTGCCAGCGCGTTTACATCGGCACCACGTTTTATCAACAAATCAGCTGCCTGATTGGAAAACTCACTCACTGCCACATGTAGAGCCGTTGCACCATGAGCTGGATCTCCTGACAAATCGAGTCTCTCGTTGATATCTTCTCCATTGGATAAGTGATAATCCACTGCCGTCAAATCATCTATGGCAGCCGCTTTCCAGAGTGTGGACTCCAAATCTGGAAGCACACCTCCATCTGTACCCAATGCCACACCCAGTATCGTTACCAATGGAGCGTGTCGTACAAATTCTGCCGTTGCTAAGGCGGTCAATCCATCAACATTGACCAGTGTGAGATCGGCTCCTTGCGCAATGAGATATTCTGCAATATCAACCTGCCCTCGGTAAGCCGCGATATGCAATGCTGTGGCTCCTCGATCATCCTGAGTGTCGATATCGATTCCAGTCTCAATCGAAAGGATGACGGTATCTAAATCGCCGTCATTCACAGCCTGGAAAAATGCCTTAGCCTCTCCTTCGATCTTACCCGGGACAAAAGCAACCTCCTGAGATGTATACACATCTTCCGGCTCATCACAGCCTAAGACGGCGAGCAATAGCAAAGCGATTAGGTGTCGTTTCTTTACCATTTTCAACTTCATCAATTCTCTAAAACCAGACGGCCGGTTCCTTCCCTTGTCCCCCTCGTACCACTGTCCTTCACTATAACAGTCCGTCAATCATCCTGTGATACTTCCTGCAAGACGATGCCTGTAATTGTTGGAGGAATAAAGTAGTGCTAAATTGAATGTTCTCTGCTGGTGAACACCGTTTTTTACCTTTTATGGCTCCAACGCAAACATGACTAAAATCTTCTATACCAAGACCGACGAAGCTCCCGCTCTGGCAACGCATTCGCTACTTCCGATCATCCGCGCCTTTACGAAATCCTCCGGAGTCGAGTTAGTCCTTAAAGATATCTCTCTGGCTGGTCGTATTCTTGCCAACTTCCCAGAGAGCCTTACTGACGAGCAACAGCAAGGTGACGCACTGGCAGAGTTGGGTGCCTTAGCCAAAACTCCCGAAGCCAATATCATCAAACTTCCAAATATCAGTGCTTCGATACCACAACTCACAGCGGCGATCACCGAATTGCAGGCACACGGATTCAATGTTCCGGACTTCCCAGAGGAACCCGCAACTGAAGCAGAGCAAGACATCCGTGCTCGTTATGCCAAGGTACTCGGTAGCGCCGTTAATCCTGTTCTACGTGAAGGTAATTCAGACCGGCGAGTGGCAGGACCCGTGAAAGAGTATGCTCGAAACAACCCACACTCGATGGGCGAATGGAGTTCTCAGTCCAAATCGCATGTCGCCCATATGCAGGGCGGAGACTTCTTTGGCAGTGAGCAATCTCACATTATGGACAGTGCAGGTACTGTCAGTATCGAGCTTACCAATGCAGACGGAGAGACCACCACACTCAAATCAGGACTGGAACTCGAGGCCGGTGAAGTCATCGATTCCTCGGTCATGAGCAAAAATGCTCTTCGTGAATTTATTACCGCAGCAATTGCGGATGCCAAAGAACAGGACGTGTTGCTTTCACTACATATGAAAGCAACCATGATGAAAGTCTCTGATCCGAAGATCTTTGGCCACGTCGTCAGTGTCTATTACGCTGATGTCTTCGAAAAACATGCGTCGATTTTGGATGAATTAGGAGTCGACCCCAACAACGGAATTGGTGACCTCTACAACAAAATCGAAGAACTAGAAGAAGCACAAAAAGCCGAGATCCTCGCTGACATTGATGCTGTCTATGAAAAGCAACCACGTTTGGCGATGGTGAATTCAGACAAGGGTATCACCAATCTCCATGTTCCCAGTGATGTAATCATTGATGCGTCTGTTCCCGCCTGCCTGCGTTCCTCCGGGAAAATGTGGGGACCGGATGGAGAATTGCACGACACCAAAGCAATCATTCCGGATCGCAGTTACGCACGCATGTACCAAGCAGTATTCGACTTCTGTAAAGAGAACGGTGCTTTCGACGTGCCAACCATGGGTAATGTTTCCAACGTGGGATTGATGGCTCGCAAAGCAGAAGAATACGGCTCTCATGATAAGACCTTTGAATTGGCTGAAGCAGGCTCTATCAGTGTCAAAGACTCGGACGGAAATGTGCTGATGCAGCACAATGTCGAGCAGGGTGACATCTGGCGAATGTGTCAGACCAAAGATGAACCGATTCGAGACTGGGTTAAACTGGCAGTCAATCGAGCTCGTGCTACCGGCTCCAAGGCAATCTTCTGGCTCGACAGTGCTCGTGCTCACGATGCCAACCTCATTGCCAAAGTGGAACAGTATCTACCAGAGCATGATACCGAAGGACTCGAGGTTGAAGTCCTCTCTACCGTCGATGCGATGAACGAAACATGTCAGCGATGTAAAGATGGGATCGATACGATTTCAGTAACCGGGAATGTACTCCGCGACTATCTCACCGACCTCTTTCCAATCCTGGAGCTTGGCACCAGTGCCAAAATGCTTTCCATCGTTCCACTTCTCAACGGTGGAGGTTTATATGAAACAGGAGCAGGTGGTTCAGCGCCGAAACATGTACAACAATTCCTCGAAGAGAACCATCTCCGCTGGGATTCACTTGGTGAATTTCTAGCCTTAGGAGTTTCACTCGAAGAAGTCGCTGAAAAAGAATCCAACAAGAAGCTCGGTGTCATCGCCAAAGCCCTAGATCAGGCGACCAGCCAGTATCTGCTCAGTAATAAGTCACCTTCACGAAAAGTAAATGAATTAGATAATCGTGGAAGTCATTTTTATCTGGCGTTGTACTGGGCTCAGGCACTTGCTGCTCAGGATTGCTGTGAAGAATTGAAGGCTGAGTTCACTCCTTTGGCCCAAGTGCTTACGGACAATGAAGAGACAATCGTTAGTGAATTGAATCAAGTCCAGGGTAGTCCAGTCGACATTTCTGGCTACTATCACCCCTGCGATGAACAAGCTGCGGCTGCGATGCGTCCAAGCGCCACCTTTAACCAGGCACTATCCAATCTGGCTTAACGCAAACCTCGGCCGATGCTAAGCCTGATGCAAAGCCTGATGACAAGAAAGCCCACCTGCCATGTTGCCCAAACGTACTCTCGGTAAAACCGATCTCGAAGTGACCCAACTGGGATATGGCAGCATGGGCCTACGTGGCCCCGCAACGTGGGGAGTCCGTGTAGTCGATGACGAAGCCGCAGATCAATTCCTGAACCTCGTACTAGACAGTGGCATCAACTTCATCGACACGTCACCCGATTACGGAGTCAGTGAAGAACGCATTGGCAGGTTTATTGGTTCACGGCGTGACGAGTATTACCTCGCTACGAAATGTGGATGTGATTACGTCCAGCACGAAGATCACCTTGAAGTGCTGCATACCTGGTCGAGTGATGTGCTAAAGAGGAATATCGAAACAAGTTTACAGCGACTGCAAACTGACACGATCGATCTTCTGCAGTTTCACGGAGGCGATGCAGAGACGATCCAAAGAGCTGGTTTGATTGACACGTTGCTGGACTTTAAGCAACAGGGACTGATTCGCTTCATCGGGTCCTCAAGTTCCTTACCTCACCTGCCTGGCATGATTGAATTGGGAGTCTTTGACACAATTCAAATGCCATATTCCTGTCTGGCGCCACGTCACCACGAATGGATGACCAAAGCGGCTGAATCAGGCGCGGGCATCATTATTCGCGGAGGCATCGCTCACGGCGGCCCCGACGCAGAGATTGATCGCCCCGCGTTGTTCGATGTTTGGGCTCAGGCTGCATTAGATGAGTTACTTGTAGATGGCATGAGCCGATCTGAACTCATACTTCGTTACACCATTAGTCATCCACACTGCGATACGACCATTGTCGGCACATGTAACCCTGACCATCTCGAAGAAAATATCAAGAGCATTACCAAAGGGCCACTCGACACATCTCTCTATGACGAAGTGACTATCAGAGTAAGACAGGTATTAGACACCTCTGAGGCTGAGTAATTCCTTAGCCTCAGGCTCCAAAGAACCACTCTCTCGTCCAGCGAGTGGACAAGCGTTCTGAGTTTCTAAATCTATTTTGCGACCGTGTGGGATTTCACGAACAGATAAAGTCGCTTGGCGTTCATGCCTGAATAGAATATGCGACCGCCATGTTTCCCCTCGGGGATACGGTGAAAAGTGATTGGCAATCCTGCTTGCTTATAGGCTTTGTCAATCGCTTCCGATTGGTCGATCAAAACGGTATTATCTTTCTCGCCATGAAATACCAGAAACGGAGGATCGTCCTTAATTACGTGAAATTTGGCCGAGGCCTGCTTTGCAATGTCGACTAACTGATCCGCTCCACCGCCAAGAAGGTTGTAAACAACCGATCCCTTTTGATTGGCTCGGGAGGGTTGAGTTTTACTTCGCAGGACAAAATCTGTAGCACCATAGTAATCGACCACAGCCTGGACTCGGGATGATTGATCCAGATTCCCACCAACATCTCCTTCTAACGATTCGACGTCACCGGTCGTGCCCATTAACGCAGCAAGATGGCCGCCCGCACTGGATCCACTGACAACAATCCTATCTGCGTTGTATCCGTACTCATCGGCGTGAGCCCGAAGCCAGCGAACCGCTCCCTTACAGTCATGGATTTGAGCCGGCCAAATGCCTACATCCACCAAACGGTAGTTGATGCTGGCGACCGTAAAACCAAAATTGGAGAGCCACGAAATGGAGCAACTCGACTTGCTGCCTTGATGCCATCCACCGCCGTGAATCCAGACCACCAATGGCGATCCCTGTGGTTCTTTTGGCAGATACAAATCAAGCAATAACTTGTGAGCGCCTACGGTCGCATATTCAATGTCAGTCACCTTCTTACCAGTCAATTTGACCTGGCTTGGATTCTCTTGCTGAGTGAATTCATCAATCGACTGTTGGGCCACACAAGAGCCGCAAACCAATAGAAGTATCATGAAGCTACGCATAGGTCACCTTTTGTCATCCATCCAATGATTATTGAAAATCCAAAGGGCCAAGAACTCGCCCTCAGTCGTATTGTTACACGAATTTCTGCTCTCGACACCCACCCAACCGGATTTCCATTTTTCTCCCTAATTCCTAAGCCCCAATAGGTGACACCCACTCATTCTCAGGTATTTCCCCCCAATTTCCGCTCGCCAAAAACCAGTATTCAATCAAGTACCGATCAGGTGCCACCCACTCATTCAATTCCGATCGAATCTACACAAACTCTGTAAAAACAGCTGTTTCAGGGGTCACAAGCAACAATCCAAGAGTGGGTGTCACCTATTGAGGCTCTCGGGATTGGACTCTGGGGCTTCGATCGAGTGGGTGTTACCGATTTCGTCGGAAGAGAGTGGTGGGAATGAGTAGAACGGCCACCAAAAAGATGGTTAATTGCTCGGATGGGAATCCTGTAGACCAACCTGGAATTAACTCGCCCATGAAGACCAATAAAGTGCAGGCTACGGCTATCACCGGACTGACAAGTAGGACTCCGCACATGGATCGACAGATACTTCTCGCGACAAACACCGGCAGCACTAACATGCCGAACGTGAAAATCACGCCTGAAAAGCGAATGCTAAATCCAATGCAAACTGCTAGCCAAATGGCATACCCCCACTGCCAACGGCTATTTTTAATTCCTACCGCCCCAGCCATTTCCGGATCTGTCGCCACTAGCATCTGTGTTCGCCAGGTTTTGATAAACAATCCAACAGTAACTAACGCAACAACTGTCAGGAGCACATTCTCACTTTGCACTGCTCCTAAAATACTTGATGAGTGAACTCTGTGAATCTCCTCCAGACTATGAGGACTGTTGGCAACCAGCAGATTAGCGCCCACCGTGGAAAACAGGAAGATCCATCCGATTCGAGCTTCATAAGAATTCCTGGTCTTACCTCTACCGACAACGACCAACGAGGCAATGATCGCAGTTGTGACTGCCATGAGTGTTTTAAATGCATCGGAATGTAACCACTCATCAGCATGGATATCATCCGGAGTATGATGATGCACGGTGGAGTACTGAGCGATCATGAGAGCAATCGCGATTCCTAAAGTAGAAGCTGACGAAATTGCTGCTCCCTTGAATATCTGATTGCGAGCTACCACAGGCACGCCAACAATTGCGAGCGTCAGGGCTATCAGCAGCCCTTGTACAAACATGTTCTTGTACAAAGACCAATTGAACGCGAGGTCTTCATAGAATGACGATTCCATCAAACTGCCTCCCCGAACAATTCGGACAGCGCAGAAAACTCCTCGGACTGCAGAACTTGAATGGAGTCATCTTTTACATAGGCACAGTGCGTTCCGTACTTCTCTACCGCTGCCCAGTTATGAGACACAACAATCAGTGTAATTCCATCTTGCTGGTTTAGCTCAAGCAGTTGCTGCAGGAGAACTCGTTGGATATCGACATCCAACCCACTGGTAGGCTCATCAGCAATAATCACCTGTGGCCGACGCACTAAAGCTCGGGCAATTCGCACTCGCTGTTGTTGCCCGCCGGACAGACTCCAATAACTATGTTTCGTTAGGTCTTCCAAATGCATGCGTTCGATCGCATATTGCAGATTCGACCGCAACTCTGCTTTGGTATATCGAAGTCCCACTGAACCGAGCGAAATAAACTCTTCCACGGTCGTCGGCAGCGTATCATCTGATTGATTGAATTGAGGGACGAATCCCAATTTGGAATGATCTGTAAAGTCGCCTCCAAATTCCAGCGTTCCTTCTAGCGGCGATAGCTGTCTCAATAAGGCACGTATTAGTGTCGTTTTCCCCGTACCGTTTTTTCCAACGACGAACCAGAATTGCCCGTCGTGAATACTCAGATTGATATTTCGCAGAATTGCTTTACGTGCATAACCCAATGCGAGATCAGTCGCATTAACCACTATGGAATTCTGTTGTGGCACGGAATTACTCACCCCTTAATACTCGCACCATTTCACGCACGTTATATCCACACATTTCCAGATAAGACTTGGCGAACTCTCTAGCACCAACCTGATGAGACATCTTCGCCACCTTAGCGTCTGTATTCATCTCAACAAACCGAGCATGACGTGGATCATAATAAGCGTTTGCCAGTACGGCTTTAATGTCATCCTTTCGGACTTGTTTCACCAACTTGGCGACGTGGCTCGGAGTCGGCTGCAAGCCAGGCTTGGGCTCCAGATGTCCAACAATTTGGAAACCAAAGTCTCTACAGAAATAAACCCACATCGGATGATCATCAATTAGCTTGGTCCCCTGATAAGGTTCCACTAAGGCGAGCAAGCCACCTAGCTTATCCAATTCCTTTTCCTGTTTGAG
Source organism: uncultured Pirellulaceae bacterium (assembly GCA_938082855.1). Classification (GTDB taxonomy): domain Bacteria; phylum Planctomycetota; class Planctomycetia; order Pirellulales; family Pirellulaceae; genus UBA721. Next base: position 36,414 of record CALKCC010000183.1, read on the forward strand.
ATAAGCCGTTAACATCCCCTGATGTTTCAACTGCATGAGTTGATCGAGCTGCTCATCCTTATACTTGGCAGCCAAAGTTTCACCGATGAGCATTTTTCCAAACCGAGTTGCAAAATCATCGTATCGGCTTTCGTAGTATTTCTTTTCCTCGGGCCATAAAAAGCTGAAGTGTGCTGTGAGATAACGAGCAATCTTCAGCCCATTAATCGGCGACAACATGTAATGTGGATTTCCGCCTGGATGAACATCGCCATCACTGCGGGAAATCGGGCCTTTCGGTACCTCCATTGGCTTGATGACGCGCGACGTATCGATAAACCCCTTGCCACCAGGTTGTACCTGTTTATTTCGAGACTGTTCCAGCAACGGTGGAGCCCATCCTACTTCTTGTTCCAAGCCGTTTTGAATATACACATCGGCTTTAGCAAGATCGCGAATGAACGAGGGACGAGGCGTGATAAAGTGGGGATCTTCCGACCCCTTCACAAAGACAATCACTTCCACTTTGTCACCGCCTATTTCACGTGCCAAGTCTCCCAAATCAGGGATCGTTGCACAGACCAGATGCTGCGCATACAGATTTGGACTCAGAAACAGTACGGCTACCGCCGCTAACAAAAATCTCATTTCTTTCCTCTCAGGGTATGATCGTGAAATCACATCTTCGAATCAATCAAAACTCGGCTCAGGAGCAACCCATGCTAGTACGAATCGAATTAAACGACCGTTCGTGCTATTAATTCAGTATTTACTCGTAACTTCAGCCACCCTAGGCAAGAGTCAAACAACGCTCGATATAAGCTCGGGATTTGTTAATTGCAGCTGTTACTTCCGTCACAGTCGGCAAGATCGGTATTCCTCGAGGGACAGGGTGCATAAATATTTCCACGAATCCCTGGTAATCTACATCTTTCAGGGCCTTCACAATCGGACGGTAATCCAGCCCACCACCGAATCCCGGCATTTGTTGCATCTCAATTTCTTTCGAAGCTTTTGTACGTATTCCTTCACTATGCTCCTGAAAATAAATAAAGGGAACATGCTCTGAACAGAGGTCTCGACACAGCTGGGGGATTTGTTCTTCCCACTTGTGTAAATGATGAAATGCCAGGGCAATCCCCAGATGTTTGGAACGATTGAATTCCGCAAAGTACTTCAATGCGTCAGGATGATACAGAAGCTGGCGATCATGATTCTCTAACGCGATCGTGACTCCTAATTCCTCTGCCCGAGCCACGTGCGGTTTCATCTGTTCGAGAAATGCCTTAACTGCTGACTTGGCTTCCGCTCCTTCGGGTTCCCGTGGTCCACGTGTGCCGCAGAGAACAATCTTCCCTTTCAGACCCTTCAACCATTTCATCTCTTCCTGCAGCCCGAATGGTCCCAATGGGTATCGAGTGCTTACACCCAATTCGACTTCGTGTTTTTTCAATAGCTGCTGAAAGGCCTCCACGCCCATTTCGTCGATTTGTTCACGCTGATTACCATGCACGCGACACCAAATATCGATCGTGTTTGCTCCCGTCTTCCGAACTTCCGGCAAGATGTCCTTCAAGGCAAACTCACCATACATCGCAGACGAAACGATGTAGTTCAATCGATATGGCTGATCTCGCTCTAGCAACTCGGCTCCGCTAACCTCTTTTACTCCCAATCCAGTTACTGCCGCAGTCATAGCTGTCGCCTGATGAAAGGACCGGCGAGTGATTTGGCTATTCAATTTCATTGATGGACTGTCCTTTATTATCGATTTGATGGCCCGATTAATATCTGTACTGCAAAGAGTTTGAGAACCTACAGGATTCGCTACCTATTAAACTGGAGTGAATCCCCATCATTCTAAAATATTGAAAAACAAATGCGTCTGTTCAATCGCTTCGTCGGGCTAGCTATGATTCTCACCTCGAGTGTAGTCATTGCTAATGACAACCAAGTTATCTCGGGTCATGTAATCTCTGTCAATCTAGCCAAAAGTGAACTCATCATTGAAGACCGGGAACATCAGCAGTCTGTAATCAAAGTCGCACGAAGTACACGCATCTTTCATGATGACCAAAAACTCACATTAATCACCTTGTGCCCGAAACAGCGTCTGTCGGTTTCAATCGATTCTTCCATCCCAGCGGCGGACCGAATTGAATTGCTCGGAGAACGAAAGTTTCCTCCCAAATTTCTTTACCCGACTAACGATTTGGTCACTGTCATCCCAGGCACACTGCCTCTCATCATCTCTGCTCCCCATGGCGGTCGCGAGATGATTCCGGGAGTCCCTAAACGGAAGGATGATACGATTCCAAAATTCGTTATCACCATGGATTCCAATACCTATGAATTGGCACGATCCATTACCGACAAAATCGAACAGCAGCTTGAAGGAAGACCCTGGTTTATCGGAGCGAAGTTTCATCGCTCGTATCTGGATGTGAATCGTTCAATGGAACATGGACTTGAACACAAAAATGCTCAAGAGGTTTACGTCGCTTACCACCGGGCTCTTCAACACGCAATTTCACAGGTGGCATGTCAGTACCAAACAGGACTCTTGATCGATGTCCACGGCCAAAGCAGATTACCTGATGTCGTCTGGCGAGGTACGCGCAAAGGAACCACGATGGGTGGACTCGTGGATCAATTTGGCTGGGAACCGATCGAGGGGAAACTGAGCCTCATGCATTCTTTTAACGAATTCGGCTATTCAATACATCCCAAGGGGGTCGAAGCCGACGAAGCCCCATTCACCGGCGGCTTTATTACCGGAACCTATGGATACCCTTATGGTCTCAATGCAATTCAACTTGAATACGGGTACTCGTTTCGAGCCAGTAAGGAAATATATCTTAAGACCGCTCAGGATACCGCCAACGCCATTCTCAGGTTTCATAATCGCTATTTGATGAAGAAGTTAGAATGTGCCGTAGACGTCGAGAATCGTGAATTGCCTCAGCAGACCAAGTAGAATATAGGAATTCCAATTCTGCTTTACGGAGTTCTGGGCTATGAGCCAATCACAACCTCGTCGCGACTTTTTACAACAATCTCTAGCGGCCGCAACGCTTTGGAGCTTGATTCCTGATTCCCTTAAGGCAGACGAGCATCGCACCCGCAGTCTTTCCCTTTCTCGATTCACGGTCGATATTACACCGCCTGAAGGACACTCTCTATGCGGCGGCTGGATTACTCCAGTGAAAGATGTGACCGATGAATTACAAGCACTCGGATTAGTCCTCCAGGGAGCAGGTAAGCCGATTGTTGTTATGGCTATCGACTGGACTGCATTATCCAATGGTGGCCATTTACTCTGGAGAACCAAAATAGCCGAGGCTGTGGGCACTACTCCGGAAAGAGTTGCTATTCACTGTGTCCATCAACACAACGCTCCGTTTGCCTGTCTTGAAGCTCAAGCCATTGTCGAAGCACAGGGAGATTTGCCTCACATTGTCATGGTGGACTACTTCCACGACTGCATCGATCGAATTGCACGGGCGGCCAAAGAGAGTCTCACTCGACTTAGTCCAGTCACGCACGTGGGGAAGGGCGAAGCCCGTGTGGAAAAAGTCGCGTCCAACCGCCGAATCTATCGCGATGAAAATGGCGTCATCAAAGCGATGCGCGGCAGTAGTTGCAAAGACCCTAAGCTGCGAGCTATGACCGAAGGTACGATCGACCCGATGCTCAAGACGATCTCCTTCTACAACGAAGATCAATGTGTCGCTGCCATTCATTACTATGCCACACACCCGATGAGCTACTACGGTGACGGTTTGGTGACGAGTGATTTTGTAGGAATTGCACGTAAACGCTTACAACAGGAACAGCCTGATTGTCACCACATTTACTTTACGGGAGCCGCAGGCAATGTCTCTGCCGGAAAGTACAACGACGGTAGTCATCCGGTTCGGCCCATCCTCGCACAACGCATCTATGAGGGCATGATCGGGGCGTTGAAAAACACTAACAAATCCCCCATCGAAACCGTTAGCTGGCGAACCGTGGAAATACTACCGGAGGTTCGCAGTACATTCGATAAAGAGGAGTTACTAAAAGTTATTTCTAATAAAGACGGGAGTGTCGTAAGTCGTAATCGCCCGTCTTATATGCTGGCCTGGCTGAATCGAGTGCAGAGAAAGCAACCGATTGTACTGAGCTCACTGGGAATCAACGATATTTCGACTATCCATTTACCAGCCGAGTCCTTTATCGAATACCAATTGCGGGCTCAACAGCTTGCTCCGAAGCAATTTGTCGCCACAGCCGCATACGGCGACGGTGGCCCGTGGTATCTGCCTGTGAAAGAAGAGTACCCGGCAATGGGTTATGAAGTGCGTGTTGCATTTTGTGAACCGACGATTGATGAAATCATGACTGCTGGCATTAAAGAATTGTTGGGAGTCTAAAACACATGAAGAGAACTATTTCGGGGACCTTAACTCTTGCCTTGTTACTATCGCTAACTTCGCTCCTATTTGCACAAGACAATCGTGTGGTCACTGAGGCTGATATGCCTCGAATCCCGCATACTGAACTTAAAGATGTCTTGTCGACCTTTAAGCTGGCTGACGGCTTTGAGCTTGAGTTAGTCGCCGGCGAACCTCTAGTTTCAGATCCGGTCGCAGCCTGTTTTGATGCTAGCGGCCGCATGTTCGTTGCTGAAATGCACGGCTACCCTTTCTCGCAAGAACCCACCCAACTAAACCCTGCCGGTGGTGGCCTTCAAGATGCCGGAATTATCCGCATGCTAGAGGACACTGACAAAGATGGCACGATGGATCGAAGCGTTGTCTTTGCCGACAAATTGAGTTGGCCAACCTCGGTGCTACCTTACAACGGAGGTATCTTTGTGATGGCTCCACAGTATCTTTACTATCTGAAAGATACTGACGGCGATGACAAGGCTGATGTACGTGAAGTCGTCCTCTCCGGATTTGGAAGAAACAACGTCCAGTCCGTTGCCAATGGGCTCATCTGGGGGCTTGATAATAAAATCTACTTCGCCGCCGGGCGCAACCCAAAGACTCTATTACACCGAGGGAATCCGCTTTTCCCGGTAAGCGGAGCGGATCTAAGCTTCGACCCAAAGACGGAGAAATTTGAACTCGTAACCGGAGGAGTACAATTCGGGCACTCCAGAGACATCTGGGGCACTCGTTTTGTGTGCAGCAATAGCAACCACATTCAGCAAGTCATACACCCGCAACATTACATCACACGCAACCCATATCTGGTCGCCTCCGGCATGGTTCGTGGCATCGCAACAGACGGAGCAAGTGCCAGGGTATTTCGATTGAGTCCTCCGGAACCTTGGCGAATCGTACGGCAAAAGTGGCGTGCTCTCGACAAAGGCTATCGATTAGTCATCAACGACGACGGGGGCTGGGAGTTTATTCCTGTTGACCCTTCCAAGCCTGCTGGCGGCGTCCCCACTGAATATCCCGTCGGATTCTTTACCTCGGCAACTGGAATAACAATCTATTCCGGCGATGCGTACCCTGCAAAATATCAAGGTAATGCGTTTGTTGGAGACGTCGGCGGAAATCTGGTTCACCGAAAGACGGTCAATAGCGACGGCGTCATCTACTCGAGCAAGCGAGCAGATGAGGGAGTGGAATTCATACAATCCACCGATAACTGGTTTCGCCCAGTTAATTTTCTCAACGCACCGGACGGTACGTTACACGTATTAGATATGTATCGTGAGACCGTTGAACACCCTTACTCCATTCCCGCTGAAATCAAAGAATTCCTGCATTTAACAAGTGGGAAGGATCGCGGTCGCATTTACCGAGTGGTTCGCAAAGACATGCAAATCCGCCGCCCTCTCAATCTCGCCGCCATGAGTAGTCTCGAATTGGTCGGACAACTGAGTTCGACGAACGGTTGGAATCGCGACACCGCCCAACGTCTGCTGGTAGAACGGAATGACCGTGGAGTTCGGTTGGCATTGGATGACTTGGTTCTCAAAGGCGAGTCCTCTCTGGGGCGTCTTCATGCTTTATATACCTTGAAGGGACTTGGGCTACTTGCACCAGCTCATGTCTTTGGCGGTCTACTGGATTCCAACCCCCGCGTTAAGGCACATGCTGTAAAGCTCGCTGAGCCTTACCTTCAGGAGCACGTCAATTTAATTCAGCATCTCAATCGACTAGCCTCTCACCCGAGTGAACATGTCCGAGTTCAGGTCGCGTATTCGTTAGGAGAAGCGAATCCTCAATACGCTACCGAGGGGCTTATAACGCTGGCCTTAGCTTCTAATTCCACTTCGGAAATTCGCACGGCGCTGCTTTCATCGATCGGAACACAGGCTGAAGACTTTCTGCTTCAACTGCTGCGGCGGGGTGGTGGAAACCCACAACTGCCAACGATCGCCTTACAAACTGCCATCATTGTGGGATCTGATAAAGATGATTCCAAATCGATTCAGGCCTTAATGGAAATCAATAAATTCGACGCAACTGAACAACAGATCATCCTACGGGGCATCGGCGAAGGGCTGAAGCGACGAGGTTTATCCCTGCAGGCTTTGCTCAAAAAGAAGACCACTCCGGAATCCTTGAATGCCCATCTGCAAAATACCTTTACCAAAGCAGAGGCCGTAGCCATAGACTCACGCGTCGAGTTACCACATCGTATATCAGCAATACAATTACTTGCTTTTTCACACCTCGACTCAACATCAACCACTCTCACCAAATTACTCACGGCTCAAACTCCGCAGGCCATGCAAATCCAAGTGGTCCAAACACTAGGTTCAATCAATCCACCGGAGTTGGCCAGCCATTTACTGAACCGCTGGAAAGGCCATAGTCCATTAGTACGAAGAGAAGTAATTGATGTGTTGGCAAGTACAGTAGGTAATGCCGTTGAAGTACTAAACGCTGTTGAAGCTGGGCAGATTCAACGAGTGGAAATTGAGCGTGACAAAAAACAACTGTTGCTACAACACCCTGATTCTTCCGTCCAAAAGTTAAGCCAACGCCTCTTTGGAAACGAAGCTGAGTCCGACCGTGCTAAGGTGGTTCAACAATTCCAACATGTACTTGAGCTCGAAGGACGACAGATTCCCGGGAAGGAAGTCTTTCGAAAGAAGTGCTCGCTTTGTCATCAGGCCGGATCGATCGGAGTCCAAGTAGCTCCTAATCTCGCAAGTGTCAAAAACAAGTCGGAAGCAGATCTCTTAATTTCGATACTGGATCCCAATCGAGAAGCTCAACCTAACTTCAACGTGTATACCGTTGTCACCTTACAGGGCAAAGTACTCAACGGGATCATTGCTTCTGAAACAGCCACTAGCATCACTCTGAAACGGGCGGAAGGAAAGCAAGACGTAGTATTACGAAATAACATCGATGAGTTACTATCCAACGGCGTTTCGCTCATGCCTGAAGGGTTGGAAAAGGAGCTCACCGCTCAGGATCTCGCAGATGTCATCGCCTTCATAAAACAAAGTAAAGAGCTTAAATAAGTACTGACATTCAACCAACATAAAATTGCAAGTGAACTCTATGCGTCAAACGGCAATCCTTCTGACACTCTTTCTAACTGCGATTACCACAGCAGTCCTTTACTCACAGGCTCCTGAGGAAAAACCCAGTGCTGAAGAGATCAGTAAGAAAATTGATGAGTTGGCAAGTCAGATGCCACGACTGCCCTCATCGACTCCGGAACAATCCCGTAAACAAATGGAACTCCATTCGGACTTTGAAGTTCAAATTGTTGCGACCGAGCCTTTGATTCGCGATCCCGGTGCAATCGATATCGACGAAGATGGAAAAATGTATGTATGCGAATTGCCGGAGTACAACGCTTATGCTGCCAAAGAGGATCCCGGTGAAAAGGGAGCCATCAAGCAGCTTCTCGACACCGACGGGGATGGTCGATATGACAAGGCCACAACGTTCTTATCAGACATTCCATACCCAACTGCCGTACTCTGTTGGGATGGTGGAGTATTCATTGGTGCTGCCCCCAATATCCATTACGCCAAGGATACAGATGGAGACGGAGTAGCTGACGAAAGTAAAATCATTCTTTCCGGTTTCGGGAGTGACCTGGCTGGTGAGGCTCACCTAAATTCATTCCGTTGGGGGCCGGATAATCGAATCCACCTATCGACTAATCTTTCCGGCGGCGACGTGAAACCTCATGACGAAGGTAAGCAAGCCATTTCCGTGCGAGGGAGAGGGATCATCTTTGATCCCCGTAATCCGGCTGACTTCGAGTTAACCAGCGGTGGCGGACAGCATGGGATGAGTATGGATAACTGGGGGCGTAAATTCGTTTGTCAAAACAGTGTCCCGGCTGAAACATTAATGTATGACGATCGATACTTAGCACGAAACCCCGTGATGCAAGCGACGAAAGCCGCTGTGTCGATCGCTCCAGATGGAAAGTTCACTCATCTATTTCGCATTAGCAAAGGCGAACCTTGGCGTGAATTGCGAACAATGCTTCGACGGACAAAACAATTCCGAGGATCAGATGAAGGCGGAAAGCCGTTTGGATTTTTTACCGGAGCTACCGGGATCACTATCTATCGGGGAGACGCATGGCCTAAGTCGATGCACGGGAACCTCATCGTTGGCGATGTTGCTAACAATCTCGTGTATCGCGCTTCCTTAAAAACAGACGGATTGAATTTAATTGCCGAACGAGCAGATGAAGGTAAGGAATTCCTAGCCTCTAAGGATCTTTGGTTTAGACCTGTCCAATTTATGAATGCTCCGGATGGAACTCTGTATGTGTTGGATATCTCTCGTGAACTAATTGAAGGGGCCGCATTTCTGCCACCGGAATTTATGAACCATCTCGATCCGGTGAGTGGTAATGATCAGGGACGTGTTTTTCGAATTGCACCAAAGGGATTTGATTCAGCCCTGACCCTCAATCTCTCCCAATGGAATACTCCCGAATTGGTCGACTTACTGGACCATAGTAATGGATGGCATCGAGATACAGCTTCTCGCCTGATTTATACGCGGCAGGACCTGTCCGCTGTGGCCAAACTTCGTCAGCTAGTCCAACAGGGGAAGACCGCTAACGGACGTTTTCTGGCTTTGTATAGCCTCCAGGGATTGGGAGCATTGGACGAGACGAGCGTTCTTAGAGGACTTCAGGACGATGAGCCGATTGTTCGCTGGCACGCTTTAAAGACGGCTGAGTCTTTATGTAATCAATCGCCTGGCATACTGCATACGATGAATCAGATGGTTAGTGATCCTGATATCCGAGTACGATATCAATTGGCATTTTCCATCGGACAGGCGCTCGCTCCTTCAAGAAACTCAACGTTAACCACTCTGGCTCGGAAGGATATTGGCAATGCCTGGATGCGACTAGCGATTCTGAGTTCACTCTCAAAGGATGCGGATAAAGTCCTGTCTGCATTAGCAACAGACGACGACTTCACAAGCCAACCCAACGGATTAGCGTTTCTGAAGGAAGTGTGTAGCCAGATTGGAATTCGCAATCGACCTCATGAGATCTCCACTGTCATCAGATTAATGGAAAAACACACCGACCTCGCAAGTCCGTTCCTAGAGGCGCTCGTCAGCAAAGTTCAGGGAGAACAACGCGAGCAGCTACTCGCCTTTACAAGTGGAAAGACTGCAGACGTTCTGATGAAATTGGTGACGTCCGCTGTCGAGACGGCACAAAATGTTGAGCTCGAGCCAGCCACACGCATTCAAGCTATCGAGAATCTTCAATTAGCTGAGTTTCGTCAGGTAAGCGAGTTACTGGATCAACTTCTTGACGTAAGGCAACCCTTCGAAATCAAGGCTACCGCCATCGACACTTTGGGGGAATTTACGCAACAGGACGTGGCATTAATACTGTTGTCTCGCTGGCCGATGCTTGGCCCGACGCTTCGGATGCGAGCGGCTGAAGTTTTGCTGTCGCGAAATGTCTGGACTCATGAACTGCTTCAGGCTGTGGAGCAGGGTCGTGTAAAACGCGGAGAACTAGACCCGGCTCGCGTCGTACTACTCAAAACACATCCGGATGAAGCGATTGCTAAACGTGTGAACAATCTGTTTGCCAATTCCGGCAATGCTGCTCGTGCAACCGTCTTGAAGGACTATCAGAGTGTATTGGATTCCGAGGGTAACTCCGAGCAAGGGAAAGCTCTGTTTAAGAAACACTGTTCCGCATGTCACCGTCTGGAGAATGTTGGAAATCAGGTTGGTGCCGATCTAAACGGTATTCGCAACCGTGGTATGGATGCCGTCTTACTGAACATTCTTGATCCCAATCGGGAAGTCAAACCTAAGTACCTTACCTACGTTATTGTAGACTTCGACGGCCGGAGTATTACCGGAATGATTGCGGAGGAAAGTGCCAACAGTATTACAGTGCAGAAACCCGACGGCACATCGACCACCGTATTAAGATCTGAAATAGATCTACTGAAAAGCACAGGGCTATCATTTATGCCCGAAGGTCTTGAAAAGCAGATCAACAAACAGCAAATGGCAGATCTACTAGCGTATCTAAACTCGCTGCAATAAGACTGGCTGGCAATTAAGCGACAGGATCCAGTTCGTCGATGCAGTCGCCAAATGGAAGGATCGGCATAGGCCGTCCACCGAAGTCCGGGAAAGCATCGTCAAAATTAATACCCAGATGCTTATAGACACTAGCCCACAGGTCATTCGGTGACAAAGGACGCTTCACTGGTTCTTCACCACGAGTGTTAGTTTCCCCAATCACCTGACCGGTACGCATGCCTCCGCCCGAAACAATAAAGCTCATTGAGTTCGGCCAGTGGTCGCGCCCGGGTTGCATCACTTTAGACTTGGTCCCGGGACGTTCGTTGATTCTTGGTGTACGACCAAATTCTCCTGTCACAACCAACATGACTCGCTTATCAAGACCGCGGTCATAGAGGTCTTCAATCATGGCTGATACGACCTGGTCATAAATTGGGAAGCGGACTTCCGCATCTCGGAACAGATGGCAATTAACCGCATGGCTGTCCCAGTTGTAGACGCCCCAATCGGGCATAGTGATTCCGGAGACGTATGGATTCTCCATCACGATCGTCACCCAGGGAACACCTGCTTCGACCAATCGACGGGCAAGAATCGCTCGTTGGCCCCACTCATGTCGGCCATAACGATCTCGCAACTCATCCGATTCATGAGATAGGTCGAACGCTTTATGAGCCTCTGACGAAGTGATCATGGAAATCGCTCGTTGATTGAACGTGTCCATGGAATCCAACAAGCCGCTCGTTTCAACGTCTTTTCTTAAAGAGTCTAAACCGCTTAGTAAGGAAACTCGATCGTTAAGGCGTTCTTCAAACAACCCGGCGTTCAAGGAGAGATTCTGTACTTTGAATGTTTCTGAATTGGGATCACCAGAGACGTTGAATGGATGGGTCTCATTTCCCAAATAGGCTGAACCAAATGCAAACGTGTCGACTGAATTCACTCGGCTATTTCCCAAAACTACATAGTTACATAGCCCATTGGGATTAACGTATTCTTCCAGTTTCTTGAAAGCGATGGAACCTACGCACGGAGCGTCATTGATCGTTCCGGTAGGAGTCGCGGGTACACGCCCTGTTAAGAATCGCTTGTGACCGCCACCATGATCGGCAAAGTTGTGATGCACTGAGCGGATAATGTTGAACTTATCAGCTACTTTGGCCTGAAGCGGAAACAATTCGCAAATGTCCATGCCGGGAACCTTCGTGCCAATCGGCTTGTAGATTCCTCGGTAATCTTCTGGAGCATCAGGCTTGAGGTCATACATCTCCATATGAGGAGGACCGCCTGGTAGCCATACAAAAATGACCGAAGGATTATCTGCAGAAGGACGTTGGTCGGATCGTTCCTGAGCTTCAAGAAGCTGTGCTAATCCGAGTCCACCGATCGCACTTCCACCGGCCTGTAACACACTTCGACGACTTAGCTTTTGTTTCCCGTTCATACGTATATTCTAGCATCTGAATAAATCGGCCACTACATATATATTTCATCGACACGATCGACTGCCGTACTTTTGGATTCAACCCACCTGATTTAAGTAGATTTACGGGAAAGTAGAGGCTACTCGGCCAATCCCGGAATCTTATTGAGTGTGTAATAGCCGTTGGGATGAAGCAATGCATCTCCTTGCTTAGACTTTAAGTTGATGCAATTCAGCTCATGGACGTAGCCTTGTCTTAAATCAGAAACGGTTAGCTTGACCGTCAAGCCATCGTCTGACACCTGGACATCCGTAATGTCGTTACGTTCGGTTAGAATCTCAGGACTACCGTACTTTGCCTGCAGTAGATAGGTGTAGTTTTTCATCCGATAAGACTTCAGATCCGCGGCTGATTTTGGATCCACTGGCCGAGTGAACTCCAATTCAAATCCATTTGGTTTGGCTCGCATTTCCTTAATCTCGAACGGCATTTCCCCAGTCCACTCGAGACGCTGCAAGCCGTAGGATGAGGAACCAAGTGAACTCCACCCTCGATTTGTTAGGCCAACATACATTTGTCCGTCAGCATTGAAATCCATTCGCACGACTGCTGAATCGAAACCACTGCGAAACCGGAAACAAGCTCCTTGATATTCTCCGCCCACCTTTTCCAGAAA
>CALKCC010000184.1 GCA_938082855.1 uncultured Pirellulaceae bacterium
TTGTCTAATTGTCTAATTGTCTAATTGTCTAATTGTCTAATTGTCTAATTGTCTAATTGTCTAATTGTCCTCCCGTTCCGCTGTAGCATCGATTTGGCACTGCATCATATAATTGAATAGACCTGTTAGGAGTTCATTTGATGCTGACGATTAAGGATTCGAGCGGAAAGATAAGTCGCCGGAAGCTGCTGAGTATCGGTAGCTTAGGTTTAGGCGGTCTTTCGTTGGCGTCATTGTTAAACGTGCAAGCTCAGGCCGCGACATTAAGCAAGGCTTTACGGAATAAGTCCGTGATCTTCCTTTTTCAGCAGGGCGGTCCGAGTCAGTTCGAGACACTGGACCCGAAGCCGCTGGCAGATGAAAGTGTTCGTACTGTCTGCGATGTGATCCCAACGGCATTGCCCGGAGTGCACTTCGGCGAATACCTGCCACGCCTTTCGCAGTTGGCTGATCGATTCACCACTGTACGTAATTTCCAAACTCTCAATGCCGGGCATAATATCCAACCAATTGTTGGTCCCCACTCTCTGGAAACTAGCCTGCCAGTTCATTACAGCCGAGTCGTTGGAACCACTCGGAAGCGAACTGGAATGCCGACCAGTATGATTTTGTACCCTCAGGCGGTCAATGGAGATGTGCCCGTTGGCCGCGCTCGGGGCAATCTTCAGGAAACAGGCCCTTACGGTTCCGGGTATGCTCCATTTGTGCCAGGCAAGGGTGGACAATTACAAGCGGATATGGAACTGAATCTAACCAGAGATCGATTTTTCGGGGATCGGAAAGCATTGTTGTCGGGCTTAGACAAGCTGAAGAAGGAAGCTGATTCTGAAGGGCAATTTGCGGCCTTAGATGAGATTCAAAAGCAGGCATATGAAATCCTGTTAGGCGGCGGAGTGTCGCGAGCACTGGATCTATCGCTGGAGGATCCGGAGGTGCTGGCTAAGTACGATACATCTCAATATGCTACGCGGGGAGCGTGGGATAAAGTGAATCGGGGCAAGCAAGGATTGTACGATGCTAATGCCGGCTCCGTAGGGAAATTGTTATGTCTCGCGCGGCGGCTATGCGAAGCAGGCTGTGGCTTTGTCACAATTCATGCAAGTTACGCCGGCGTTTGGGATATGCATGCCGATGGTAATAACTTGAATATGATTGATGGAATGAATGCGATTGGTTGGTCGTTTGATCACGCCGTTTCGGCGTTCATCGAGGACGTCGAATCGCGGGGCTTGCAAGACGACATTTTGCTTGTGTGCTGTGGAGAAATGGGACGGACGCCTCGGATCAATAAGAACGGAGGTCGCGATCATTGGGCGAAACTTGCTCCGTTACTACTGTACGGCGCTGGATTCGAGCAAGGTAGGGTGATCGGATCGTCAGACAAAATGGGAGGTGAGCCGACGGATAACCCGCTTGATCCCAGCCACCTTATCTCGACCATTATGAACTCAATGTTTGATATTGGTGAACTCCGCTTAGTTTCAGGGATTCCAAGCCAGGTGTTGGACTTAGGGCAAAAGCCACAGATCGAAGGGTGAACCGTCGACCAGTGGCGAGAGGAATGTAGACGTTTCGTGAGAGTAGTTACCAGCTAACAGGAAGATAAACCGGATGCCACAGATCGCAATTTTTCAATTGATGCAGGAGATATCCTCATTTAATCCTGCTGAAACCCAGTACGAAGACTTTGTCACGAGCTACGGCGAAGATTGGCTGTCGGCAAGCCAGGGAGCGCTTAATGAAATCGGCGGTGCGTTGGGAGTGTTTTCCGAGGAAGACGACGTTGAGTTGATTCCGACCATGAGTGCGGTTTCGATTACCTCAGGTGGCCCGTTTAGTGCAGACTCCTGGAGCCGGCTGTCCACAGAACTTGTGGAATCTCTGGAAGGGTTGCGCGACCGAGGGATAGATGGTGCGTATTTTTGCATGCATGGTGCTATGGCATCAGTCAGTGAAATGGATCCGGAAGGATTCGTGCTGGAGAAAGCTCGCGAGATTCTCGGCGAGGACATTCCGATTGTGACTTCCATGGATCTTCATGGCATCATGACCGATCGGATGCTGCAACACAGCGACGCTATAGTCGTCTATCACACTTATCCCCATATCGACCAGAAAGAGACCGGAGAGCGGTCGGCGCGATTGTTGTTGCGTATGCTGAGAGAGGATTTGCAACCGGTCATGGCAAAGGTCAAGGTGCCAGCCTTGGTGCGGGGTGACGAATTGATTACGGACTCGGGTATCTACGGCGAGTGTATTCGACTAGCTCAGAAGATCGAAGAGAGCGATGAGGGGCTCTCGGCTGGCATGTTTATCGGTAATCCATTTACGGATGTGCCGGAGCTTTGTACCAACAGCTTAGTCGTACTTGATGGTAATCAGGAATTGGCTGAACAATACGCGACGGAGATGGCTGAATTGTTTTGGGTGCACAGAGAACGCATGCAAGTGCCTCTAACCTCGCTTAGCGATGCGGTGGAGCAAACAAAAGCGAATGAGGAGGGCACGGTCGTCCTTGTTGATGCAGCTGATGCGACCAGTAGTGGGGCATCAGGAGATTCGAATGCAATTCTGTCGGCTCTCTATGCTGCGGATTATCAGGGACGATTGTTGACTCCGATTGTGGATGAACCAGCCGTCTTGGCAGCTCGAGAAGCAGGTGTTGGCAATGAAGTGGAATTGACTCTGGGCGGAACGATTGATCCAGCTCGGTATACTCCATTAAAAGTTAAAGCTCGGGTAAGAATGATCTCGGATGGTGACTTCCGTAGCGAGACATTTAACCTGTTGTGGCATGCCGGGCCGACTGTCGTATTGGAAGTGAAGAGTTATACCGTCGTCGTTAGCACTCGAGCGGTTCATTTGTTCGATCGCTCATTTTACAGGGCACACGGTCAGGACCCGTCTCGTTTCGATGCAGTGGTGATGAAATCGCCGCATTGCGAACCGCATATGTATAAGGATTGGGCGTCACTGTATCTGGATGTCGACGCACCAGGAGCAACCAGTGCCAATCTTAAGAGTCTAGGGCATAGTGTCTGTGAACGGCCCATGTTTCCACTGGATGAAGACGTCGTATTTGAACCGCGAGTGGAAGTTTATCGCAGGTAGATCAATCCTGTTGAGTTACTTCAGTGGCGGTTGCTGACTCGTTTTCTTCGTCAGGCTGGCTTGCTTTGTAGTCAGTCAGGTCGACTGCAGCGACTGCAACCGGTGTTCGGGACTTGGCTCCGTTGAGTAGCGTACCGACGAATGTATATCGGATGCAGTATTCATAGCTCACCAATAGGATTGCAGTGCAAATGCAAACCGTACCGATTAGTTTGATAAATGCCGGGATTGGCATTTCAGCAAGGAAGTACTGAAGTGTCATTAAGAGCGGTACGTGAGCTAGGTACAGCCAGTACGATGAGTCGGAGACATATCGCATCCGTTTGCTTTGTTTGTTAAAGCATTGTCGGAATAAGCCGATGCTACCGAAGGTCATTAGCCAAACATAGGCAACTTGGAACAGGACGGAGTAGAAACGGTAGTCTTGTGGGTCAGCAAGATCGCGGCGGAAGTTGAAGTACCCAGCAGAAAACTCTAGTCCTAATGGAAACGCCAGCAGCAGACCGAACAGCAGGCTAGTCAACCAAAACCGACCAAGTTTCCCTTCTCGATCGTGGCAGTCGAAATACCAGGCACCGTAAAAGAAGAATATGCAGTAGTAGCCCAGAATGGCCGGGACGGGAATCAACCCAACCGCTGTGTCAGGACCAAAGGACTCGGGCATGATTCCCATTTGATTTTGGAAAAGGTAGGTGAGTGGGAGTAACCACAAAAATGAAACCGGAGGCATGACAAGCCAACGCGGGAGGCGGAAGTTCAAGTTCTCAGTTACCAACGCCCAGATCGCAAAGGCTCCGATGAGCCAGCATAGATACCAAAGGAACCAGAGATGATGAAATACCGGAGCATACATTAGCTCTGCAATCACATCGCGTTTAGGCATCGATGGAAATTCGGTGATGTTTGTAATGGCATTGAGAGTGTTAGCGGGCTCTCTGGTTGGTTTGGCTTCTTTGAGCTTTTTGAGAATTCGTAATCGGCCTGCTTCCACCTTGCTCTTGTCGAGAAATAACCCAATGGACTGAGCGACCCCCAGCGTCAAATTGATGTCGACTGTTGCAAGGTCTGCGGGCGGCGAACCGTGTCGATTCAGAGTAGTCGTCTTGGCTCCGTACTCGAGTAGTAAATCGGCGATATCCGCTTGTCCCCAAAAAGCAGCTTCGTGCAGCGGCGTGTTAAAGTCGCGGGAGAGGTTAGGGTGGTTCGGATCTGCACCCGCTTCAAGCAGTACCTTTGTGATTGCAGTGCTGTTGGCATAAGTACAGGCATTAAGGGGCGTGAAGCCTTCGGGGTGCCTGGAATTGGGAGAAGTCCCATGTTTGAGCACGGCCAGAACAGTAGTTTCATCGTGCTGGCTAATTGCCTGATAGAGTTTAAGCGTTGCTGGCGTGAATTCGGTTTTTGGTTTTGAGGACGCTTGATGCAATGCCGCTTCGGATTCTTGGTCTTGTAATGGCAGAGAGTATGCCATCCAGGTCGCAGGGATGATCGTAACCATACCCAATAATAAGGGCAGGAAGATGCGTTTAAATCGATGGCTGAGCAGGGCGGTAAGTCCTCGTTTACGCCAAAGCATGGCCGTAAAGAATCCACTAATAAGAAAGAACAGCGGCATCCGGAAGCCGTGAATCGCATGTAAGATCAGTCCGAGCCAGGGAGCTTGGGATGAATCCTGTAGTGGGAAGAACTTCTCGGGCAATCCAATAAATGGCATGATGGCATGCAGGAGAATGCCAAGAAGCATGGCAATAGCCCGCAAGGCGTCCAGATCATGCCGCCGTTCTATGGTGGGAGCAGCGTCGGGTAAATTCATACGTTCTCTTCGTCAATCGGTTTAGGTTTTGGGAGGCGGCCTTCTTTGCGAAGCGCTTCTCGAATGACATACTCGATCTGCCCGTTGATACTACGTAATTCATCCGCGGACCACTTCTTCAGAGCCTTGATGATAGCAGGGTCCATTCGTACCAGAAAGGAGTCTCTTTTGGCCATTGCTCAACTAATCAACAGAGAGGTGAAACGAATTAGATATTAAGTATGCAAGGTGCCCGAATTAATGACCGGTTGCGCCGAGCGATCTCCACAAAGCACTACCAGTAAATTGGAGACCATTGCGGCCTGTCGTTCTTCATCGAGCTCTACGATACCGTCATCTTGAAGGCGATCAAGTGCCAGCTTAACCATGCCGACCGCTCCGTCGACAATCTTGGTTCGTGCAGCCACTACAGCTTGTGCCTGTTGACGTTGTAGCATGGCCGCAGCAATTTCCTGAGCATAGGCAAGGTGGCTAATGCGAGCTTCCAGAACTTCGACGCCGGCTTTATCAAGTCGATCCTGGATGTCCTGGCGGAGTTGCTCGCCGATCAATTCAGTGTCACCACGCAGTGATGTTTCGTGATCTTCGCTGTCATATGGATGCCGTTGTGCGAGGTTGCGTAGAGCAGATTCGCTTTGCACAGCGACAAAATCCTCGTAATCATCGACTTCGAACAAAGCTTCGGCAGTATTGATGACTTTCCACACAACCACGCCTGAAATTTCTATCGGATTACCGTCACGGTCATTTACTTTGGACGGCTTCCCACTCGAACGTGTCTTCTTTTGAATCACCTTACCAAGATCGTTTTTCTTTTCAGGCGTGGTGGTAGATCCTGTTTCGAAATTTCGTACGCGGAGAGAGATCTTTCGTTTGCTATAGAAAGGATTGACCCAAAAGAACCCTGACTTTCGGATGGTGCCTTTGTAGTTACCAAATAGTAGCAATACACGGGCGTTGTTTGGTTGTACGGCCTGAAACCCGAAGAACGAAATGATGAAGGTAATGACACAAATAATCATTGTGAAAATGGCCAGTACCTGAAGTGCGGCCTGTCCGGTTGGCATTAGTGCAACAAGCTGCCCAATGCCAAAGACAAGAATCAGCGGAATAAGGGCAATAAAAGGCCAGCCAGATTTTGGCTTGAATGGAATTTCGTGAATTTGGTCTTCATTGGACATGGGTTCATGCCTCCGTTTTTGGAGTGGTATCGAAGTGATATCACTATGATATCTACCGACCGCGTCGGAGTCAATTGTTTTATTGAAATTCTTTTGCGGAATGAGATTTTGGTTGAAAAGCTGAAATGGGCGCGAAAAGTACTCGCAGTAGGGCAAAATGTCCTGCGAAATTCTCAGTAGCGTTTATAATTTAGGATTAGATCAAACTGTTTGAGATCAATCTTTGGAGTCTAAGTCCAATGCCTAATTGGGTGATTCGTGTCATCGTTTTTGTTGTCGTCATTGGCGGCTGCATCGGTGCGTACTCTCTTTACAACACTCAGGATGCCAGCACTTCGGAAGCTCCGGTTGATGATGCATTGGTGCACGTTGTTGAACGAAGTGACTTTGAAGCATTTGTAACGGAAACTGGAGATGTAGCGAGTGCCAGTAATCGAGAGGTTCGTTGCGAGGTACAGGCTTTAGGGTCGGCAGGAACGACGATCTTGAAGATAGTGGATGAAGGAACCTACGTTGAGGAAGGGGACTTCATTGTCGAGTTTGACTCATCGGCGCTTGAGAATGACGAGACGGCTCAAAAGATTGTTGTGGCCAATAATCAGGCCAACATGATTAATGCCGAGTCTCAGCTAGAGAATGCAGAACGCACGTTAAAAGAATTCGAAAAGGGACTGTTTCAACAGGAATTGACCTTAATCGAAGGTGAGGTATTCGTTGCCCAGGAAAGTGTGGAGCGATCCTTGGCCAAGTTGGATCATAGCCAACGATTGGCGGCAAGCGGATTTCTGTCAACGGTACAGCTCAATGCTGATCGATTTCAATGGGAAAAGGCAAAACGTGATCTTAAAGCCGCCGAACTTAAACTCACTGTTTATCGCGAGTTCACTCGTGAAAAACTTTTGGGGGAATACTTAGCGGCGATCAAACAAAAGAAGGCTCAAGTAGAAGCCGCTCAAAGTACATTAGATTTGGCTACGAATCGGCTGGTAGAGATTCAGGAGCAAATCAAGAAATGTCGGCTTTTAGCACCTGCTCAAGGGCAGGTTGTTTATGCAGATGATGAACGCCGAAACATCATTATCGAGGAAGGCGCCATCATTCGCGATAATCAGGTCGTGGTGCGTTTGCCGGATATCCAAAATATGGAAGTGGCCGTCCGTATTAATGAGTCCCACATCAATCGAGTCGTTGCAGGTCAGATCGCAAAAATCGAATTGGATGCAGATCCCGACAACCCGCTTGATGGCGAGGTGAATGAGGTCGCGGCTTATCCGTTTCCATTGCGTTGGCATGGTGCTCCGTTGGAGTATGACACCAAGGTAACGATCGTCGATCCTCCTCCCAGCTTACGACCAGGGTTGCGTGCCAAGGTAAAGATCTATTTTGAAAATGAACCGGCAGTGATTCAGGTTCCTTTGGCGGCCATTATTCAGCATGAGGAAAGGCACTTCTGTTTAGTTCGAGAAGGCGAAACGTGGGAGCCTCGTCCGATCTCAGTTGGGCCTAACAATAATACTCATGTCATTGTGGCAACGGGACTTGCAGAGGGAGAGGTCGTGACGTTGACTCCGTTCCGATTCATTAAACGGTCGGAATTGGAAGAAATCCTTCCAT
>CALKCC010000185.1 GCA_938082855.1 uncultured Pirellulaceae bacterium
CATTCGCTTCCTTCAAAGCTCCGAATTCATTGACGAATTGATCTAAGTCAATCGAAAAACATAAGGCCAAGGGTACAGCAACCAATACTGCGAACGAGAAAAACGTCTTACGAAGCCCCACCTTTCGAATCATAAAGGTGACAACAATCGGCATCAGAAATGCGCCCATTCCGAAAATGAAATCGCCCAGATTCATGGCAAACGGAAGTCGGTCTGAACTAGCTTCTTCAGCAGACAGAAATGCGGGGCCCTGCAACGCATTAAGCACATTCACCAACGCCGACCATCCTGTTCCTAACAACAGAATTGAAACCAAGGCCATCTTATAACTCTTTAACGTCGCCAAAACGACAACGCTAAAAATCACTAAGACAAAACCTGCCTCCACAACCGGATTGCGTCCTACGTTATCCGCAAAATAGCCAGCAGCAAATGCCATTGGTATCAACGTAAACCCAAACACACTTACCAACTGGCCGACACGAGATTCTGGAATATCCAGTTGCTTCGCAAGCGGTACCTTAACACTGCCAATCAAAGCATGACACATCCCTGCAATTGCCAAGGCAAGTGCCTGCATGACAGTAAGATTAATATCCATAATTGTTCCCGACATTCCTATTAAAGCTCATTGGAGTGACGCAGGTCGGAGATTCCACTGAGTGGGATCGTCTTCCTGAATATTACGCCAGATTGTGCAAGTATTCTTGCTACCACATTTTACTGGACCAGCCCTGCAAATGCCGAATCGAAGAGCTGATTATTCTTTCCATATTCCAAACCGAACAATGATAAAATGGAATTTCAAATTTCCAACAAGTCTTCATCAGTGTCTCACTATGCCGTCTCACAAATTTCAACTCGCCCTTCTAGTTGCATCTCTGGTAATTCCCAACCTTGTGTTCGCTAGCGACTCTAAAGCCCCAGCCTATGAATGCATCTACACCATCTCACCTGTCCAGATTGATGGACTTGAAGACGACGATGCATGGAAGCGTGCCAACTTGGTTACGCCTTTCCAAATACCTAAGTCAGGCGCCGCTCCAATGGCAGGAACGAAGGTCAAGCTCGCTTGGGACCTCGATTATTTCTATTTCTACGCCGAAATGAGTGACAAAGAGGTCATTGCAACCTACCAAGAACACGACTCCCCACTTTGGCTCGAAGACGTGTTTGAACTCTTTCTGCGTCCTTCGATAAAGCATGAAGGCTATTACGAATTCCAAACCAGCCCACGGGGCATCACCTTCGACATCTTCTGGCCGAATGCAGAAGAAAGAGAATCGACATTCCCAAAACAATTAAAGGCTGATGATTTTCAATTCAATGTAGCCACCCGTGTCGTCAAACAGTCATCCAAGTGGATAGCAGAAGGGCGTATACGTTGGAGTGATTTGCACCATACCGGTGGCCGCCCCCAAGTGAATGAAACGTGGACGTTTGCATTGTGTCGTTACGATTATCTCACCGATGTAAATCCGGAGCTAACAAGCTCCGCTCCTCTTACCGAAGCCAACTTCCACCTCCGAGAAGACTATTCCGAGATAACATTTCTGCCTCCTCCAACACTCGATACGAAATTCCACGTTGATAACAGCCGCGTAATCGGTGCTCCCACTCCACCACCAGCTTTTAAGGCCGTCCGCAAATATGAACACATCAAGTTGGGAACCCCTATCTTTTTAGCCATTGAACCCGGCACCAATGCTCTTCTGGCAATCACACAAGACAATCCCGAAGGTAAGTCCCGGTTAGTACGCGTGGACCGAGAATCGGGTGACGTTACGGAAGTGGTAAAGTTCAAGGCACTTGCCTACAACCTCTGTTTTCATCCCGATTACTTACAAAACGGCTACATCTTTGTTGGCTCCAATGATGCTTCGGGCCCGGAGTCCCAGGGTTATGTGCACCGAGTTACCGTCAAGGATGGGATCGCAGATTCGAATTCTCAAAAACTAATTATCCAGTGGCCCTCTAACGGACATAATGGAGCGGCGGTCACGTTTGGACATGACGGTATGCTTTATGTCACGACCGGAGACGGCACATCCGATTCAGACGACAATCTTGCCGGACAACAGCTCGATCACCTCCTCGCCAAACTTCTACGACTCGACGTTGATTCAGCCACTGAAGAGCAGGGGTACGTAGTTCCCAAAGACAATCCATTTATCGGACGAGAAGGAACAGCACCTGAAACCTATGCGTATGGACTCCGAAATCCATGGCGAATGACGACAGACTCTAAAACCGGACAGATCTGGATCGGCAATAATGGCCAGGATCTCTGGGAACAAGTCTATCTTGCAAAGCCCAAAGCCAATTGGGGCTGGAGCGTCTATGAAGGGAGCCATCCGTTTTACCTCGAACGCCAATTGGGACCTGACCCTCACACCAAACCAATCTTTGAACACCACCATCAGGAAGCCCGATCACTTACAGGGGGCATCGTATACTACGGCGACAAACATCCTCAACTTCAAGGAGCCTACATATACGGCGACTATTCCACCGGAAAGATCTGGGCAGGGCGGCACGACGGAAAACGTATCACCTGGCACGAAGAGATTGCCGATTCCCAAATGGCAATAGCTTGTTTCGTCGAAGATTCCGACGGTGACCTGTTAATCCTGGATTATCAAAACGGCGGCGAAATATATAAGCTGGTCCCCAATGACCAGCAGGATTACTCAAAGACATTTCCTCGCAAACTCAGTGACTCGGGAATATTTTCCGATGTGGCTGATTATCAACTTGCCGACGGAGCAATTCCCTATGATGTGAATTCGCCACTTTGGTCCGACGGCGCTCTGAAAACACGCCACATTGTTCTCACCGATCCAGAGGATAAAATCGTTGCGACTGACGTCGGAGCTTGGTCATTCCCCGAAAGAACCGTACTCGTTAAATCCTTCTCACTTGAAATGAAAGAAGGAGTCCCTGAAAGTCGTAAGTTGATCGAAACACGATTCCTTACCAAACAAGACAACGAGTGGGTTGGGTATTCTTATCGCTGGAACAAATCACAAACCGATGCCTTTTTAGTGGAGAGTGAAGGGCGGCAAGAAAAGTTTAGAATCCAAACCAATTCGGGAGTAACTACTCAGGTCTGGAACTACCCAAGTCGCAGTGAGTGTATGATGTGTCACGCTCGAGCGGCTAAATATGTACTGGGGCTGCAAACGGCTCAGCTCAACCGCACGTTCGACTATGGATCACACGAGGAAAACCAACTTTCCTACCTGCAGCGGACAGGTCACCTTACTATTAATACTGTTGCTCAACACGCCAAGTTTGCAGAACATCGGGAATTTCTGACCTCGTTTGACAAAACAAAATCGCAAGAAGTTGCAAAGCAAGTCAAATCCGCTCCCGATCAACGACCGATGGCCAACGACGGATATTTCGCCTCAGGTGAGCAAGGAATTCCTAAGCTCGCAAACGTCTCTGATAAATCCGCTTCTATTGAATCCCGAGCACGCTCTTACATCTACTCCAACTGTGCTCAATGTCATGTGGGTGCCGGTGGAGGAAATTCTCAAATGCACTTTGAATGGACGCGAGCTCTTTCTGAAATGAATGTAGTGAACAAACAACCATTACATGGCAACAAAGGAGTTCCGGATGGGATGCTCATTACTCCGGGCAAGCCAGACGCCTCAGTGCTCCTCCAGCGCATGACAACTCGAGGCTCGGGACAAATGCCAATCATTGCAACGCATAAGGTGGACGAGGAAGCAGTGAGTGTCATCCGCCAATGGATCGAAGAATTAAACGATTAGCCCCGACTTCGTCCTAAGGACTCCTTTGATCCCAATTGTAACAACTGTCTAATTGTTTAACTGTCTAACTGTCCCAATGTCCCAATGTCCCCTGATCAAATGGTTAACTGGCTAAATGGTTAAATGGTTAAACGTTAATAGAGTTTGTTCCGATAGGCATCGTCGATAGAACAGTCGAGTTCATCGGCTGACATATCCGAATTCGTTTGGTCTTTAAGAATGGTGCCAAAAGAAGCCATTTCACTACGTTCAATCTGATAGGTGCCTTCCCATAGAGCAGAACGCTTGAGAGCTTTCCCACATTGTAGGAACGCGCGATGCACGTGCACTAGAATTCCTGTAGGCGGGCGTTTGCCATCGATCACACAGGCTTCCAAACGCTCGTCGTCAGAAATGATTTCTGCTCGGCCACTCACACGTAATGTTTCTATCATCCCCGGAACAAGAAAGATCAATGCAATTTCAGGATTCAAAGTCAGGTTGGTGAGGGTATCTAATCGGTTGTTGCCATACCGATCTGCGATCAACAATTCATGGGCATTCAACACTTTGATCGAGCCCGGTGGGTCTCCACGCGGTGAGATATCAAGCGAACCGTCGACTGCTGTTGTCGCCAAACAGACAAACGGTGACAAGCTGATCATCTTCTGACAATGTTCGTCCAGCTCTGTCAGTACTTTTTGTTGAGCAACGAGTGAAGGCTCTTTGTACATCGATCGAAGCTCTTCGGCCGAAGTCACATTTTTAGATTCGCCACTCATCTCACTAAATCCGGTCTAACTACCCAATTGTCTAACTGTCTAATTGTCTAATTGTTTAATTGTTTAATTGTTTAATTGTCCCAATGTCCACTGGTCAATTGGTTAATTGGCTAAATGGATAACTATTTGTAATTAGGAAATATCGCCGGACTCGGAAATCGCAATTCGAATAGACCAGAGCCTCCGCCGAGAAATTCTTCTCTTGGGAGATTCACCATTGGCCATCCACCAGGATAAACACGAACGACTCGCCCGGGCCGGATACCTTCGATAATCAAATCTGTCTTAAACTTTAATTGAATACCACTGCTGCCCAGTGGGATTTCCCCGGCTGCCTTGATCACGTCCAGAATATTCCCTCGCGATGCCATATGGGATGGCCCATAATTCCCACCGGCGTGTTTTAGTGTATTTTCTGACGCGTTAATCATGGCCGAATTTCCTTTACGGAATGCGGCATAAAGCGAAGGGTCCATTCCTCCAAACAGAGTAACAGTCACAATGGCATTCCCGAATTTCTCGTATTCCACTTGGTCGATCCAGGCCGGCATCCAGCGACTACGAATAAACGCCTTATGGGTTTCTGTTTGTGTAGCGGCAGCTCTTTCCATTGCGGTGTCGTCAAGCCACACATCTGAAACATGAAATCGAGTGAACACTCCGCTTGGCGTTGGTTTCCAAGTTAGCCCTAATAGGACAGTGAGATTGTTCATCTCCTGTTTACCACTCTCAGGCCATAATCCGTCGGCGACTACATCCCTCACGCTCAATTTCTCACGGCCCTTCCAAAAGCGGGTGGCCGAGTCGTATGTTAACGTATCAAACTGACCCGACTCTTCATTACTCGCTTTTGTTATCCGTTGAGCGGTGAGCAATCCTCCGTCCGATTTCACTTCGACGTCTTTGATCCGCCATACTAGCCCTAAACGTCGACAGTAACTCGGTTCATCCTCGACCAGGATCGCATGGTTTTCCGCTGGAGCGATCCCCACTCCGCTATACCCAGCGGTCTTGTTACGGTTATTGACGGGAAGCACTGGAACGGATGAAAACTTTGGATCAGGGGGTAGAAAACTCCGGAAATGCAAAACGGTCCCTAGTGGAATATCACGTAAGTCCGCTGGTGCATCATGATATCTCAATACACCGTAAGGCAGCATGGCGAATGGATGTGGTGCATTACGAAAATAAGTACCTTCGCCTGCAACACGGACACTGCCTCGGCGATTGGCGTGATCTACGAATGTGAGTTCACCTTGAAATGAATGGGCCATTTCCAGAGGAGGAAACTGACCTGGTTGTGGACGAAATGGCTCGTCCTTTTCTTGCGCCACGACATGCCCTTGCAGCAATACACTGCCTAGGAAATACGCTATTACTAATCGCCTCACCCTCTCGAACTTCATAGACTGACCACCTGGTTACTATCGCCAAAGGAGTCTACTTGCACTCCCATTCGCTGTGCCATCAATAGAAGGAGGTTACTCATATGGGCTTTGGTATTTGCTGGCCGGCTACAAAGGCCATAATGCGTCCCAGGATTATTTAATTGGTATCCATCAAAGTGTCCCTGATTGAAGTCCAGGTGGCCGCCGTGGTTTAGGCCTAAATCCGTCCCGCCGCCGAGCACTAACGGCAAGTTAGCATTTCCATGACTATGGCCGTACGACATGCCGCTACCGAACAGCGACATTGTGGAACCCAACAATGACTTCCCATTCACATCCGTGGTTTCTGCCAGTCGCGATAAGAAATAGCTATATTGTTCGATTGCAAATGTGTCGTAATTGGTTAACTTCTCGATATATCCCTCGTCACCGCCATGATGACTCAGTTGGTGCCGAGACTCAGTAATACCAATCTCCGGAATCGCAATAGCCTGTCCTTCTCCTCCGAGGCTAAAGGTGGCAACTCGAGTCACATCGGTCTGAAATGCCAATACGAGAAGATCGTATACGGTAC
>CALKCC010000186.1 GCA_938082855.1 uncultured Pirellulaceae bacterium
CCACCGGCACCGATTTTGCCGAGCAATACGTAGTCGCCCAAAACCGGCAACTTCGGCTTTCCAGATTCAGGCTCATCGGCTGCCGCGACACCACCGACCGCGGTCTCATCCGGATCGCCCGCTGTCACATCATCAGCCGAAGACTGATGAAACCGAGTTTCATCTTGATCGTCTGTTGATTCAGATTGTCCAGGGATGTCGTTCAATGATCTAAATCCATTTTCTTTAGGAGCCTATGCTTTAACCTAACGAAACTCGCTTCAAACGTAAACTATTCAGCACAACCAGGATACTTGAAGTGGCCATAATTGTTGCTGCAATAATAGGATTCATCACAATCCCAAGTCCAGTCAACGCTCCGGCCGCAACGGGAATGGCGAGCAAATTATAGAGAAATGCCCAGGTCAGATTCTGGCGTATCACTTTACTCGTAGTCCGAGACAATCGAATCAAGTCACCGAGCACACTCAATCCCGACCGCGTAAGGACAATATCCGCGCTTTGCGATGCAATGTCCGCCCCACCATAGGCTGCGATTCCCACATCAGCACCGGCTAGGGCCACAGCATCGTTAATCCCGTCGCCCACCAACGCGACAACCTTACCCTCTGCCTGATACGCTTTCACCAAGTCTTCCTTCGTCTCAGGGGTCATCTCACTGAACACCTCTGAGATGCCAACTTCTTCTGCTGTACTGACACAGGCTGCCCGTCGGTCACCACTGGCCATCACCACCCCATCTTCACCTCCGCACAACCCCTTGAGCTCGGCTACAGTCTTTGAGGCACCAGGCACGCTCACAGCATTCAGGACAAACCGACCGACGACTTGATCATCAATAACGCACCACGCATGTGTACCCGATTCCTCCGCATCTTCCTCTACACCAAGCTCATTCTGTGCCGCGCGGGAATTTAACAACGACACTGCATGGCCATCGACCCGTCCAGAAATCCCCTTCCCGATTTGTGTCTCCACATCTAAAACGTCTAACGGTGGCAATGCTTCTTCTGTACCTTCACAGTAGGCGACAATGGCATGAGCCACTGGATGAGTCGATTGCTGCTCCAAAGCATGAGTCAGACGCAATGCCAAATCGCTGCCGACTAAATCTGATTGATGTTCATAACGCTCCACGTGCAATCGTGGCGACGTCAATGTCCCTGTTTTGTCTAACACAAACTGATTGACTTGATTGAGTACTTCCATCGCCGTCGGCTTAACCACCAAAGCTCCCAATGACAGTGCCCGCGTACCACTGACCA
This sequence comes from uncultured Pirellulaceae bacterium, assembly GCA_938082855.1. GTDB lineage: Bacteria > Planctomycetota > Planctomycetia > Pirellulales > Pirellulaceae > UBA721. The sequence continues at coordinate 1,266 of CALKCC010000186.1, forward strand.
AAGTCGCGACAGGCGTTGCCAAACCCAATGCACACGGACAGGCAATCACTAAGACAGACACCGTATACCTCCAGGCAAGTTCAACTTCACTCTGAGAGGCGAAGGCCCAAAATGCAAAAGTCGCCGCGGCGATGACTACGAGTATCGGGACAAAGACCGACACCACTCGATCTGCGATCTGTTGCACTGCAGGACGTTGTCCGAGACTTTGCTCGAGTCGATCCATGATCTGATCGAATCTGGTTTCGCCCGATTCTGCGGACACTTGCAATGAGAAATTACCCCCTTCATTCACACTGCCCGCATAAACCACATCCTGAATACCCACGGCCTGAGGTTCAACCTCGCCGGTCAACCATGCTCGACTGACTAAACCAGGCTCAAGCGCCTTTCCATCCAATTGCACCTTCTCTCCTGTCCGCAGGACCATGACCTGTCCAAGAGTCACCGTCTCCACAGCAACCTCAGTCATTCCGCCATTCAGATCTTTTACTAGCACCTGATCATCACTCTGTTCTGCTGTTGCCAGTTGCGTCACAGCACGATTAATGGCGAGGCTTTCAAGCCACTTCCCAAATCCAACGACTCCCAAAATCATCGGACTCTCCATTAGCATGTGGTAATCATTCCGATGGCCAAACGTGACCGCTCCGACATAGGCTGCTGTCGTCCCCAAGGCAACTAACGTATCCATATTCGTTTGGCCATGTCGCAGCAACCGAAACGCACTAACGACATAAGGCAGGCCACATATAATCTGAACTGCCGTCGCTAGCGCGAGAGCAATCCCCCACCAGATCGAATAGTCTGGCTGAATCAGTAGTGAAAACACTAGCAGCATTACACAAGCAAAAGCCAACACCCACCGCTTAAAAAGCGACTTCTCATTTCGGCGATGTGTGTCACAAATCGACTGAAACAGTGTCGACCGAGCTTTCACCACTTCCGCCGTATAGCCGGCCTGCTGCACTACCTCGCAAAGAGATTGAGGATCCAGTTGATTGCCAGCAATGGTCGCTCGACCTGTAATTAGCTCTGCTTTGGCTGATTCGACACCAGCAACTTTCCCCAGCACATTCTCGAGTGCATTTTCGCAACCCGCACAGTGCATTCCCTGAATGCGCAACCGAACCATGGTTGAAGATGCAGAACCGTTTCCACCACTATCGGGACTCGCGGGCGGGCCGTTTTCATCAAGTCTCGATGCTTCGCTGGTCTCTCCAACTAACTCCGCCAAGGTAATGGTTTCACGATCACAGTAAACCAGAATTTGTCCTGTGATCTCCATGACGGCCACTTCAGATACACCATCGACTGCCCGCATTCTCGCAGCAACCGCATCAAGCGATTGATCCCCAAGACTATCAATAGGTACCTCAATGATCTTCATAAAATCGATTATACTTGCTGTTAACAACGTCCCTACCCGCAAAAAACAATTACGAGTATTCCCCCATGCCCCAACTCCAGGCTGAAATCATATCAATTGGCGACGAATTAACAAGCGGCCAACGTCTGGACACTAACAGCCAATGGATTAGTCAGCAACTTGGTGCCATCGGTGTCCGTGTGATGTATCACACAACCGTCGCTGACGACTTAGAAGCCAACATCGACGTTTTCCGACAGGCCATCGCCAGAGCCGATCTGGTCGTCTCAACCGGTGGCTTAGGCCCCACAGCAGACGACCTTACAAGGCAGTCGCTTGCTGCTGCCACAGGCGTGGAATTATATGAAGATGCGGACGCACTGGCGTATATCCAACAGTTATTCGCTTCCCGAGGCCGTGAGATGCCGCCCAAAAACGTCGTGCAGGCCCAGTTCCCTGTCGGCAGTCAGGTAGTCCACAATCCTGAAGGCACAGCCCCTGGCATCGATATGGAGATCAACTCTAACGAACACAACTGTCGTGTATTTTGCCTACCTGGCGTACCCGCGGAAATGAAACAGATGTGGGAGCAAACAGTCGAACCAGCAATCGTCTCGATGAACCCAGACTCCAAGAGTCTCATCCGACATTTTGTGATCAAAACCTTCGGCATGGGCGAAAGCGATATGGAACGTACGCTGCCTGATTTAATTCGCAGAGGGCGAAAGCCGACCGTCGGAATCACGGCCAGCTATGCTACGATCACACTCCGAATAACCACTGAGGGAGATTCGCCCGAAGAATGTGAACAACAAGCGACAGAAACAATTGACACAATTGAATCTTGTCTAGGAGACCTGATCTATGCCCACCACGAATGTGAAATACAGGATGTCGTTTCAGCTATGCTCGAGACACGAGGCGAGTCGGTTGCCGTGTTGGAGTCCGGCACCCAAGGCTTAGTATCACATCACTTCCATAACACCGAAAGCGCTGATACGGTTGTGGGCACGTGCCGCCTGGAAACAAATTTAGAATCAGGCGGCCCAACCGAACAGGATGATCTAACGACTGCCGCGACCGAGTTCCATGCCAGCCACAACTCTGACTACAGCATTGTCGTCGGGGACATTCTCAAGGGCGGTCCCAACGAAGTGGATTCTCTTCCAGTCGTCATCGCTACCAACAATGGAACAGAACAACACTCATTCCGTTTTACAGGGCACTCGGACATCCGTGTACCTAAAGCGGCCAAGCAAGCAATCAACTGCCTGAGACTGCATTTACTCAAAGAAAATTAGAACTACTAGATTTACTAGAGTTACTAAGGCCGTGGAGCTAGTTGAGGCAGCACCTGAAACGAAGAACGTTTCTGCTGTTCAAACTTTTTGCCAGACAACTTCTCGATCAGCTTTACCTGCTCTTCGTTTAACACGTCCTGCAAAAGCTTCTCCTGCATTTCCTGTCGCATTTTCTGGATCTTGTCGTTGAGCTCTTTCTGAGCGGCCTGACTTTTTGATGCCAACTCCTTCCGTTGATCATCTGTAATCCCAAGAGCTTTCGCTACCGCAGGATCGAACAGTGCGTTGCCACCTCGGCTATTGATTTTAGATTGAAATTGAATTT
>CALKCC010000187.1 GCA_938082855.1 uncultured Pirellulaceae bacterium
GCATCATGGCATACTTAAGACGGTACTGTCCTGGTACGGTCCGGACTACCAAGTGTTCCTGAGCGTCATGTTCATCATGATACAGGGTTAACGACCGACTTTGAGTACGACGAATATCCTTGGCCAGAATACGCCCGTCATAGATGCCAAATTTCAGCCACGCCGATTTCACAATAAAGGGAGTCAGCGACTCTGACGACTCTGACGCGTCTGGCGACTTTGGCTCGGTCTGAGAATACACTACCGGTTGGCCAACAACACTGCCCAAAAGCAGGGCCGCAAGCAAAACGCAGTTGCGACTTAAAACAATTCCTCGTGCGTACACCACAAGCCTCCTCCCGGCTCCAACTTGAAGCCCCCCGGTAAGAATTAGTGATGCTCAGGTCAACAAGGAATCGCGCACAAAAAAAGAACCCTGAGCTTGCAAAGTGTAAGCAAAGGGTTCTTTTATTTGAATATCAATTCAAAACTAGCAACTGTCACTAGCGAGACAATCGCTCTAAGGCACGATGAATGTGCTCCATTTCTTGATTGAGATGATGCAGTTGCTCCTCAAGGTGGCGCACTTTATGTAGCAACTCTTCTCTACCAATCTCTTCGTGTCTTTCTTCATGTTCATGATGTCCGTCATCACGAGCATGTTCTTCACGATGTAAGCCTCGACTGATTTCCTCCGCAATGTCAATCGCGTGGCGAGCAACATCGTCAAACCCGCCTGCTTGCAAATGCTCAATCGCGATATGCAGGTGCTCTAATCGCTCCTCTAGATTTTCCTGCCCTCGTCGGTCATGCTCTGGATGATGGTGCTCTTCCCGTTCCGCAGCATGTTCCCGGCGATCCTCGCCACGAAGTATCGCTTCAACTTCACGAAGCTTGTGGAACAAGTTTTCCTGATGCTCAGCTAACTCTGCTACCTGATCTTCGTTTCCGCTTTCACGCGCCTCTTCCAGGCGTCGCTCGCCTTGCTTCAACTGTTGCACCAACACCTGGTGGAAGTACTCAAGCTTTTTACGTTCCTGAACTTCACCGTGCTCTCGATCCTGATGCTCTTCACGATCCGCTTGACGTTCCCGTTCTTGATTTCGAACCTGAGCTTCCTCTATGTGCTCGAGCTTCTGAATCAACTCCCGCATGTGCCCTTCAAGCTCACGCGCTTTCTCTTCATTCCCCTCTTCGCGAGCGGCTGCGAATAATTCTTCCAGCTTCCCTAACTCTTTACGTATAGCATTGGCATGTTCCTCGAGCTTCCTAGCTTCCTGATGCCCGGCTTCCTGCCCATGCTTTCTATCCTGCTCGCGTTTTTCCTCAGCTTCACGTCCATCGGCATTTAGTTCACCGGCGAGATGCTTCAGCTTTACCATCAATTCTTCAATATGATTCCCTAACTCCCGAGCCTTTTCTTCCTGCCCTTCCTTACGAGCAATCTCCCACTGTTCTTTTAATCGCTCAATCTCAACGCGAATCTCTCGCACATGAGCCTGCAATTCCCCACGCTCTGCGTCGACATCTCGTTTCTCATTATCTCGCTTCTCACCGTCGCCATGTAAAGCACGTCCGACTTCACGCAACTCAAGATGGAGTTCTTCCAGATACTGGCCCAGTTCCCGTAACTGCCCTTCTTTGCCTGCAGCTTTAGCATCTTCAAACTGTGCTCGTACTCGCTTAATCTCTGCGTGTAATTCTTTCGCATGAGCTTCTAGCTCTTCGCGGTGAACATCCTGTTCCAATTCCCTGCGATCGTCATCACGCTCCTGAGGAACGTCTTTTTCTCTTTGGGCAAAAGGATCGACGGGACCGTCCTGAGCGAAACTCAGACCGACCACCAAACCTCCAAATACACAGCAAACTAAAACAGATGCGAGATATCGTTTCATGACTTTCGCCCTTTGAACAACAATTGAATGCGAGTAACAAATATAAAAACCGCTATGCTGAGCATATACGCAACATAGGTAAGCTGCAACGACCAGTCGAAGTTAGGTCGCGAGTCGGTAAAGCCTAATCCCACCACCAAGTGCTGCCAGGCAGAGTCGCATTTCGATTGCCAAGATACTCAGCATTCAAAATACCGTAATCATCACTCTCTAGATTCTCAGACGTGACTACTGGCCGAGGGTCGACCGCCACACCGCCACTAATCGCCGCTATTACGACTCTGTTTTTGGTAACTCGGTGGCTAATCACAGACTCGACGGTGGTTGGAGCTGGCGCTCGCTTGATTTGATAACCATATGACTTCGTATAGAATTCTGGGTTCCAGCCGATTTTTTGATCCAGATGCTGTGACTTTATTAACATCGAGATGACCGCCAAATCAAACACGTTTCTTAATTCGTGATACACCGGATACCGTTCAGCCAGCATCTCATAATTCCTAGTGAACTCCGAGGCAAACTGCTGAGTTAACGGGTCGGACTTTCCTGTTTGCTGACGATTCCCCAGCTTGTCAACAATCTCGTTCTCACTCAAAACTTTAACTGCCGGGCCGACAATCTCATAAGCTAAGCCGTCTTTCGATGCATGCAATGCCTGATAGTTGGTTGTAAACCACCATCGCAACATATTGACTGCCTGAGCCGGTTCATCGGATTGCACCAGGTTATCCAAATAGCTATTCATACCAGGAATACCCGGCACTTCTCCCAACCCAACCAACTTCATATGATGGTCCGCTTCAACCAAGATACGCGCTAACTGAGTTTGATTATCGGTGCCAAAGACTTCGACATCCTGAACTCCAACACTGTCTCGCAATCCTGCCAACCAAGCTTCTGTATTTCGTGGGGTCAGCGCTTTGCCTTTCTGAGCATCGAGATATTGTTTGGCTTTGAGCAAGTGAGCAGCCCTGGGGGTTATCGAACATCCAAACGTTGGGTTATCCGAATATGCATTCCTCATCAACTCGACTAGATAGTCCAATTTCAATACCGGCCTGCCATTGTTTGTGTTTACGACTCGACCTTCACGATTCTCTTGCCAAGGCCCTGCTGGCCCAGCAATTACAATATCTCCCTGCTCCGGATAAACCAACACATACTGTATGCGATAAATCCCCGCTAGGTTCTGCATCGCTTCATCAGCCTGCTCGCCGCGCAGTTGCAATAATTCAAGTTGTCTCTGCAGACGCACGAGAGATATTTTTCGCATGGACGAATGATTCCGAACATCCTGCCCCTTCTCACTAAACATCCCTTCAAATTGTTCTCGCCGGATACCTTGTAGCTGATCGGTATGATTGGAATCTAGACGCACCATCAAACCTTCACGGTCTACATAAATACCACCGGGGAACGGCGTAATTGTCCCTGCTCCCCCCAAATCATCCCAACTGTCAGGCGCCACGGTCGCTTTGATCAAATCAATCAACGTATCAAAGTCTGCCGCAGCGGCACCGCCCTGCCCACCAGCCGTCGGTGGAATCCCTGATTCCTGACCACTCAAACTGGCATTACCAAACTGCTGTAATGAAGAGAGTGACCCCAATGCTCCGGTTCCAACTCCTGCTGCTGCCTGATGACGAGCAATCTGAGCGAATTGCTGTCGACGTAAAGCCAAGTCCTTCGTCGCAGTCGCATTTTGTAGTGCCTGAGCGTATTCACCCGACTGTAAAAGCCGCTGAAAATCACCTGTGTCCTGCTGTTGAGCAAGCAACGGACTGGTTACTAAAAAGCAACAAGTGATCGCTGTGAGAATTCTATTTAACATTCCGACTATTCCGTCATTCTCTTTCCCTAATCCTTCGCAAATCATGCCAAAACAGACTGCGAATTTGATGCTTCCTATTATAGGCCGCCAAACACTTTAAGTCCTTTACTTATTTGAGCAAAACCCACCACCTCGACGAAAATAGCAGCCTTTGGATTTCCCGCCGGCACTAAACCACCGCTCCCTAGTAATAAAAATAGCCTCAAGCTAAGATCAAAGGCGGTATTCCAAATCCAAAATCCCCAATGGACAAGCAAACGATGACGATTGATCTCCGCTATGGAGCTTCAAAAAACCTGTGTTTAACTCCCACTGAAGAGCAATCTGTTCAGGCTCATAGCATTGCCATCGAGTCTCTGGATCACGCTCTTAATGAGACGATTCACAAAAGCCTCGATACATCTGTGCACTTCCCAGCCTTCAAAGAAATCGTCTTCCCAGAAGACACTTTAGCAATCAGTGTGGGCCAAGGAGTGCCGCAAGTTGCAAAAGTTATCAGCTGTATTCTGGACTACATTCAAGCATCCACAGCGGTTTCTCCCAGTGACATTACCATCGTTTTCGCCAACGAGCAGGAAGCTCAGGCAATCCACCAACTCGAAGCGTTGCTAGATGAATTCCTGCTCTCGTCGCTAACAATGGAAGTACACAACCCAGACATCTCTGAGGACCTGGCCTATCTAACGGCTACAGCAGAGGGCGACCCCATACGACTCAATAAGACACTCGTCGACGCCGACGTTGTCCTACCGATCTGCTCCAACCTGCCGGACTCCCTGTTCGGACATGCCGGTTTTTTCCATGATCTCTTTCCACTCTTCACTGAAACGGAAACGATCCTCCGATTTCGTTCTCAACAAGATGCGGCATCGCTTACGCGAGACGCCATTGAAGCTGCCAACATGCTAGGCGTTCAATACCTGGTTAAAGTAACGCCGGCCAACAACGACGAAATACATAACATTACAGCCGGCGATACATATACGTTGCAAACTACGGTTCCGGCCATCGCGGAACAGGTTTGGCAACACCCTCATTCTCCTGCCGATCTTTGCATTGGATCGATTTCCGGACCACCTCACCACCAAACGTGGGACAACTTCGCCCGAGCGTTGTCTGGATTAGCAAAGTCAACCAATCCCGGTGGTTCGATTGTCATTTGTTCCGAGCTGGAAGGACCATTACCGGCTCCTATCAAATTCCTCTCCAGCAATGATGCGACCGAGCACTTACGTGAGCAATTGCGTCAACAACCTGATGTAAACATTCAAGCCGCTCAGGAAATCCTCCGCTTGAAAGCAGATTACCATCTATACCTTCTAAGTGCATTGGACGGAGATGATGTCGAGTCGATTGGTCTGGCACACATCGAATCGCCCGATCAAGTTAACAATTTGATTAGCTCTGCCGCATCAATCACGATCGTTGGAGATGCCCATCGTGCAACGGTTGAATAAACTGCCACCAGAAAGCCCACACTATGTCCGCTCCATTTGAATTGCCTTCCATCTGGACTACTAACAGTCAGGCAATCATCACCATTAAAGGGAATGACCGAGCTGCCTTTCTGCATAACTTCTGTACCAACGATATAAAAAGGCTTGAGGTAAATACCGCTATCGAGGCATTTGTTCCAAACATCAAAGGCAAGTGCCTCGGATACGTCACCGTTTTTCAGGCTGCGGATGAACTTCTGCTAGTTACCGCTAATCACAAAGTGGATGAATTAGTTGCTCATCTCGAACGTTACATCATCACCGAAGACGTTGAGCTCAGCCTAGCGAGCGACTTGACCTTAACACTCGTTACCGGAATAACCATAGAAAGTTGGCTCGAAACCGCTCAGCCTCATGGGCCGATCATTCCGAATCATTGGTTTACTCAGCCCTCCTACTGGCTACTGAACTCCGTCAGCGAAAAACACTCACAAGCACTCCATACGCTGAGTGACGATGAGGTTCAGGCAGCTCGTATCGCCGCCGGTACTCCGCTCTATGGAAATGACATTAGCGACGAGCAATTTGCTCAGGAAGTCAATCGAGACGCCTTGGCAATCAGCTTTACAAAAGGGTGTTATTTAGGTCAGGAACCGATTGCCCGTATCGACGCTCTGGGTAATGTCCACTGGTATCTCACACGGATCGATATTTCAGACGCCGAGGCGGAATCCGGAGTCACCATGACCAGTGAAGGAAAACCGGTAGTCAAGACAAGATCGATTGCTACACTGACCAACCAGGCTCTTGCCTACGTCAAGCGTGGGCAACATACTTCCGGAAGCGTGATTGAGACAGATTCCGGAATCGTTCGAGTTCTATAGTCTTCGGCCTAGCCGGATACATTGGGCACGGAAGCAATTTCCATAGAGTCAATGTGCTGATCGATCCACTGAGTAATTTGTTGAAGCAATTCTTCAGGTGAGCCCGTCTCTACAACGGCCCCTACGACTTCGACCGCACCTCGTCGAACCAGATCGCGTAAAGCGGCAAGATTCAAACGGACGCTCTCAAGATACTCCGTAGTCTCGTTGTCTTCCCATACACGCCGCAATAAAACCAATTTGCCGTGTTCCCGCTCTCGTCGTAGTTGCACCAGTTGACCATGCTCTGCTTTCAAGAGCACACCTCGGTCATAGCCACGTCGAAACTGATTTCGAATGTTAAATTGATAAACTGGTCCCCCCCCAAAGAAGAACGAAATGGACTGGTCTCGTCGAAAGCCAACAAACACCGAGTCCTCCCAACTAGATTCTTCAGGGAACTTCAATTCGATTCGGTTCACCAATGCAGTGGCCTCTCGCAGAATGTCCTCTTTGTCCTGCTGTTGTTTTGCCAATGCCCACCTCCTAGTTTTTCCCAACGTTGGATAAGATAAAGCTTCCTAGATTTTACAAATCTATTTCCTTTCCAACTAATCCCCCAGCATGAAAAATGACTGATCAAGAAAAGCAACTTCTATCGACTGCACGATTTGATGTCGTTGAACTCCCTGCCAACCCTGCCAACCCGACTGGAAAACAGCGTCAGGTTGTCCGGCACCCCGGGGCTGTCACCATCGTTCCGATGGTAGATGATGATCATGTCTGCCTGATTCGAAATTTTCGAGTCTCCGTTGGGATGGAATTGCTGGAATTACCTGCCGGTACACTCGAGTCCAATGAACCACATGCCGTGACCGCTCAACGGGAACTCATCGAAGAGACCGGTTATCGAGCAGAGACAATTCAGCACCTTCATAGTTTTTATCTATCACCGGGGATACTCGACGAACATATGCACCTATACTTGGCTACCGGACTCACTGCAGGTGAAGCGGCTCGAGAAGAAGGTGAATTAATCACCAATTATGTTGTGCCATGGGAAACCGCCTTACAATTGGTAAAAGAAAAACAAATCTGCGATGCAAAGTCGATCGCAGGGCTTCTGATGGTAGATCAATTAAAGAGACTGGGAGAACTATAAATGCCGGATGCACGTCTATCCAAATTAGCTGACGTATTGGTCAATTATTCTGCTGATGTCGTGGCAGGAGATTTGGTCCGACTCGTGGGAAGCCCCTTAACCGAACCACTGCTGATGGAGTTATACCGAGCGTGTTTGCAAGCAGGAGCTCATCCTTATGTCCTAATGCAACCAGACGCTGCCGGGGAGTTGCTTTTTGCATACGGTTCAGATGAACAGATCAGTTATCAAAGCCCTATCGTGCAACACGAAATTGAGACCATCGACGTGACCATCAGTCTCTGGGGCAGCGAAAACACCAAAGCGCTTTCACGATTCGGACCAGACAAACTTGCACGTAAAAGTCAGGCACGTAAAAACTACATGGAGACATTTCTGGGCCGAAGCGCCTCCGGCGACCTAAGATGGACGGGATCCCAGTTTCCCTGTCAGGCTTCGGCTCAGGATGCCGAAATGTCATTGCGCCAATATGAAGATTTTGTTTTTCGAGCTGGTCTACTGCATTTGGATGACCCGGTAGCGGCTTGGAAAGAGCTTAGTGTCCGCCAACAACGTCTCACAGACTACCTAAACGGGAAAGAAGAAATCCGGTTCGTCACCCCCCAAGGCACAGATCTCACCTTGGGAGTCGACCAACGATTATGGCTCAATAGCGATGGCAAAAAGAACTTCCCCGATGGCGAAGTATTCACCGGCCCGATCGAATCTGCGACCCAAGGAGTGGTTTGTTATAGTTTTCCTGCCGTCCATGGTGGGCGTGAAAGCGATGGTATCGAGCTTACATTTGAAGACGGAAAGGTCGTCAAAGCGAAGGCTTCCAAAGGCGAACAATTCCTGTTTGACATGTTGGACCAAGATCCAGGCGCCAGGGTCTTGGGAGAGATTGCCATTGGTACGAATTACTCCATTACCGAATACACCAAAAACACGTTGTTCGATGAGAAGATCGGTGGGACTTTCCATGCTGCCGTAGGAGCATCCTATCCAGAGACGGGTGGCCTCAATGAATCCGGCCTTCATTGGGACATGGTGTGTGACTTGCGTAACGGCGGTCAAATCTTCGTCGATGGCGAACTGATCAGTGAAAACGGCCGATTCCTCAATGATCTGTGGCCTCAGCCATAAGGCGTGACTTTAAGTAATCCAATTGCCATGCCCCAATACCCACCATTGTCCGAGATTGAATTACCGCTGCTTGTAACCGGCATTGCAGGAGTCGCCGGATTGAACGCGTTTCATTACTACCGTGCTAAATACCCCGGACAAGTGATCGGAATCCGACGCGATGAATACTGGCCTCTGTCGGGAGAAGGCATTGAGGGTTGTGACATTCTCAATAAAGCAAAGCTCCTGGCACTGTTCAAACAATATCAATTCCGATCGGTTTTGAGTGGACTAGGAACCTGTCGACTGAAGTCCTGCGAGCTTGATCCGGAAATGGCTCAGCGAATCAACGTGGAGGGAATTCAAAATCTACTTGATGCCATTGATTCGATGCCGCACTCTGTCCGACTCGTTCACCTATCGATCGACCTCGTTTTCTCTGGAGCAGGTACTGGCGAATATTCAGAAGAAGACACGACAGATCCGGTAACGGTATACGGAAAAACCATGGTCCAAGCTGAGGAGATCGTGGCCGAGAGATTTGACGACGCAACAATATTGAGAATTTCACTTCCAATGGGAATTAGCTTCAGCGGGCACGCCGGAGCAATTGACTGGATTCAGTCCCGATTCAAAAAGAACAAACCAGCCACTTTGTACTACGATGAAATCCGGACGCCTCAATACACCGACTGCTTAAACAAACTCACTCATTGGATGTTAACCCACGACCAACCAGGGCTCTTTCATGCCGGCGGCCCGCGCCCGCTTAGCTTGTATCAAATCGCTCAGATCATCAATCGAGTCGGCGGTTACAACCCCGAAAACCTGCAAGGTTGCCCACGCATTGATGCGGGCCCCATTCCACCTCGAGCCGGTAATGTAAGTCTCAACAGCCAAAAGCTCATCGACACACTGGGATTCACTCCTTTTGACCCATGGCCTCTCAATGAAATATATGTCCCCACCGACCAAAACTGGCATCAATGCGTCGATACAACCATCAAAGGTTCACCAGAGTTACTAAAGGCTGTCCTTTACAACAACCCAAGTGAATAAACTCTAGTGACTCCCAACAAAGAAACTCTCTTTTAATCGCTTTAGTGAGTTTTGAAACCTATAATTATGAGGATGTCTCAAGCGACACAACGATCGGACTTGGGCTTCTGACGATAAACTCGCCAAAGAAAACGACCTCAACGAGCACTTTAGATTTAACCTATGGGTATACGATTTATTTGTCCAAGTTGTGACAAGAAACTCAATGTCAAATCCTATCTGGGTGGCAAGCGCGGAATTTGTCCCAAGTGTGATGCAAGAATTCGAATTCCAAACGAATCCGAGGTGGGAGAACGTGTTTCCACTCTGGCAGAACTGGCTGGTGACAAACCACGAGTGCCCATGTCGGTCGAGCAATGCGTTGCCGAACGTCCGGACTTAAAATGGTATGTCCGTCCCGCCGACGGGGGAGAATTTGGACCAGCTTCAGGTGAAATCCTGCATTCATGGATTGCCGAGCAGCGGATTGATCACCGAACTCAAGTTCGACGACACGATTGGATTCAGTGGCAAACAGCTTCCACTATCTTTTCTGAATTCAACAAGGACGATTCCGCAGAACATTCCGATTCCGTCGTCCAACAAGATGGTACTGCTCTTGAACAAACTAGTCAGGTCGCAGTGCTGGAGCGTCCTCAGACGAATCAACAAATACTCGAAGCTAGCGAACCATTTGAAGACGACAGTTTCTTTATCGCGTTAGAAACCGACTCAACCACGATCGTACCGAGTGGATCGTTTGCCAACCTACAAGTGGAGGAATCCACGTTGGCACACCACAATATCCGCCGTAGTGATGGGAATTCCAATAAGCTCAAAAGCTTAGTTTTGGCTACCCTTTCACTTGTTTTACTCGGTTCCTTAGTGGCAGTCGTATTACTTTCACAGTAGGATAAATCAACCCTGACAGACTTTCCTGTCAGCCTTACCATCACAACCGCCAGAGGAATTATTGGAATATGTTGCGTGCAAAACATCTCAGTTTGCTGGTACTCACCCTGCTCTTTGTTGTCCCAACCTTGAGTGCCGCTGATAAAACTAAAAAAGTCATGGCCAAGGACATTACCCTCAATGTCCCCACCACCTGGAAGCAATCTCCGGCAAGTAACAATCTGCGTACAGCACAATTTGCGATTCCTAAAGTAGAAGGGGATCGAGATGATGCCGAATTGGTAGTCTACTTTTTCGGTGGTGCCGGAGGTGGTGTGAATGCCAACCTGGAACGATGGTCCGGTCAATTCCAACCCGGTGGCAAAAAGCAGAAAATTTACAAAGGTGAATCCAAGCAGGGAGAATACTATCTACTCGACATCACAGGTGTCTACAACAAGCCAATTGGGCCACCGATTAACCGTCAAACAAACCCTACACCTGGCTATCAGATGCTGGCTGTTGTTTTGATGGTAAAAGACAAGGGAAATTACTTCCTCAAATTAACAGGTCCTCAAAAAACCGTTGCAGCAGCCTCCAAGGCACTTCGTGTCGCAATTGACGCCGACTTGAAAAAGGAAGCGGAGTTGAAGCCCGAGACTGAAAAGTAATCTCGCCTAGCTCCATTCAAATCCACAAGAAGCCGGATAGCTCGGACGGGCTATTCGGCTTTCTTTGTCGATTTGCATTTCAAACTTAATCAAAGCAACTCGAGTACATTTTTTCCAGAAGCCCCTCAAACCCATGTCCTCCGAAACAATACAAACGCTGCAATGGGTGGGTGATTATACCGGTCACCTTACCCTCATCGACCAAACGCTACTTCCAACGGAATTGATGACCATCGATTGTTCAAGTGTGGAAGCGGTCTGGGAAGCCATCAAAGTGCTACGCGTCCGAGGAGCTCCGGCGATTGGAGTCGCTGCCGCCTATGGAGTATGTGTAGGAATTCAAACACTCGATCTGACTGTTTGTTCCCCATCTGATTTCGCACAACGGCTAATAGAAGTCACCGAGTATCTGGCCAGCAGTCGACCTACCGCTGTCAATCTCTTCTGGGCATTAGATCGAATGTCGCGGCAGGCTCAACGCCTGCTTGATTCTGAATTATCACCGACAGAGGTGGCCGCAGCCTTATTACAGGAAGCAGTGGCCATTCATGACGAAGATCGAGCAATGTGCCATGCCATCGGTGGGCACGGGGCTGACCTATTAGAGGATGGCATGGGTGTCCTCACCCACTGTAATGCAGGAGGTCTGGCAACAAGTGAATACGGTACCGCTCTATCGCTTTTCTTTACCGCTCAGGATCAGGGGAAGCAGCTTAAGGTATTCGTTGATGAGACTCGTCCCTTACTCCAAGGTGCTCGCCTGACTGCTTGGGAACTGTTGCGGCGAAATATTGACACCACTCTTATCTGCGACAACATGGCAGCTCAGGTCATGCGGGAAGGAAAAATCCAGGCGGTGGTTACCGGAGCTGATCGAATCGCAGCCAATGGTGATGCTGCTAACAAAATTGGTACCTATGGTCTCGCAATTCTAGCCCAACACCATGGCATTCCGTTTTACATCGCCGCTCCAAGTAATACGTTTGATCTCAGTTTGGACTCTGGAAATGCTATCCCTATTGAAGTCCGTGATGACGAAGAGATTACACATGGATTCGGTCGACAAACCGGACCCGATGGAGTCGGCACTTATAATCCAGCGTTTGACGTCACTCCTTCTGAACTCATCGCCGGAATTGTCACAGAAAAGGGAATCGTTTTGCCAGTCAACCGCGAGAATGTACTTGCAGTACTACAGTCGTAAATCATTCCTGCAAGTACATCTGTTTCTCATTACGTTGTTGCAGCAGAAATTTTAATAGCTCCACATCAAGTTTGCCGTCTGACTTACGAAGAACACGCTGCTCGGCCTTCTCCTTTTCGACGTGTTCCAGCATACGGCTTTGAATACTCCGTATCTGCTCTGGACTCAGTTGCGCCGTTAGTTCTTTCTTAATAGACGGGTCAAGTTGTTTAAGGCTGTTAAGGGCCATCCATCGGGCAGCATCATAAGGGTCGTCGAGACCGTAGCTTAGTATTGCTGACTGCCAAGTGTTACCAGCTGTCTGCTGAGCAGCATCCCAACTTAACGCCCAGGCGGCTAATGCACGCTGTCCCGCATCTCCGGTAAGCAAATGCAAAACTACGGATGAAATCTTTTGATGAGCATCTGGGAGAGTCTGCTGGTCGTGCCCATACCATTGATGCAGATGGTCTGCCGTCCACTGCAAGGGTTTGTCCACGTGGCAATTATTACAAGCATTTTGACGCCCAGCTTTTAAGGTCTCTTCAACCGTGGGATTGCTGATTTGATGTGATCGCACTGCTTTTAGCAAGCCATAAGAAGTATGGGGCATGTGGCAGTTGTAACACTTCGAACCTTCGCTCTCTGACAGGTGTCGTGTATGGCTAACCAGAGCCTCTCCGGTGTACTGTTCATGACAATTCAAACAGGCTTTATTGGATCGCATACCAATGCGCAGCTGATCGTCATTCCACGGTTCATCGATCGGCCTTTGTTCGGCATCCTGATTGTGCATCGTATGACAAGTCAGGCAAGAAAGAGTACCTTTGGTGTGACAAGCCGTTTCGACAAGGCCCGAGTATTCTCGCCCAGTCACTCGCACCATTCCATCGGGCCAAAAAACCGACTCAAACAATTGAGGGTCGTGTTGCAATAATTCAACAGTCATTGCCTCATCGGGCCGCGTTGCTCGAATTAAATGGCGAAACTCCAGCAAGTCATTACCGGGGCGAAAACTATTCCCGTCTGTATGCCACTTCTTAGCATCATCCTGATGTTTAACTGAAGTGGCACCATGACAATTTGCACATACGTGAGACGCTCGCACGTGATCCAACTCCAGTGGATTGACGATTTGATGGGGTCCCCCGTCAGGGTTTCGATTTGACTCGAAAAACTCAGCATGTTCTTTGCCAGGCCCGTGACATGCTTCACAAGATATTCCAAACTCAGCGACGGTGGTTAAGGGATTATTCTTCCCAAAATAGTCAGCCTTAGGATGAGTGGTATGACACCGCAAACAAGTAGCATTCCATCGCCCCACTTCAAAAGTTTCATTCTGCACAGGTGGATGCAAAAATGTCGAACGACGTGGAACCCAGGAGTTCTGTGAAACCAGATATGAAAATGGTAACAATCCTAATATCCGTTTAGGGCCTTCCGGCGGAATATTGTCCGGCAGAGAAAACCAATATAGCTGCATATGGTGCGAGCCGGTTAATAGCTTGATTTGCAATCGAGTTGGCCCATTTCCTAGATTGGTACTGACCCAAAACCCCGCTTCATCCTGCTCAAGGTGATAGTCAATCCCATCTAATTCAAGATGCACATCATCAAAGTCACCCAGCACCGATTCTTCGGTGGGAGTCTGTGTCATGCTTTGATGAAACGACTCATCCCAGGATGCGTGTTCATCCTTATGGCAGGTCAGGCACCGATTACTTCCGGCATAACTATCAGAAAGCTCTACGACTGGGGCCCGTTCCGTATTGACCGGTGTGGTTGTAACACGATTCTCTGAGGTGGATTGCTTGCCACCTTCGGACTGTTTCAACTCCTCTGGGGCATTGTTGTCGTCAGAAAAGCAACCTGCCAACACAACGGTCACGAACAGACAGATCATTACCACGACGGATCTAGGGCGGATTTGATTACGATCAATCCGCACCCAAAACGGGAGTAATAAAAACGGCAGGCCAACAACAAACCAAAAGGACATAGATTCAACTTGCAAAGAAAAAGCGATAAGCACGTGCCGTCACGAGACGACCGGACAGGCTAACTAATCAAGGCAACCTATTTATTACTATCGACGAATTGCTCGCAAGATTCCACTAACGTCCGTTACTGAGTTACGGAAGCTTATTTGGTTTGCAATTCTTTAATGCGTTGAGTGGCTTTGGCAGATGCCTTTTTCATGACTTCCGCAATGGAAACAGGAACTCCGCCCTGACGTTTTGACTCATCAGCGGCTTCCATAAACGCGTAGATTTCTAAAGACTCTTTGGCTTCGACCGGTGATTTGCCCGTTTTGAAGAAAGCAACAATATCGACGACAAGCGGGCGATAGCCCTGATAGGGACCAACTTCCGCTATCCCTTTCTCACCATAGGCTGTGCCGCCATATCCACCTTTGTAACCTCGGATTCCCCGAAAGGCGCCCACACGGCCACCCTTCCAGGTCCCTGTTACGAATTCGGTATCTTCGGTCGAGACTCGGACAACACTCTCACAACCTGCTCCCATCACGGTAAACAAGGCTTCCACGCCATGAATTCCGTACCAAAACAAATCCGGGTGAGATGGCTCCAGATGAGCCGGGCTGAATGTTTCAGCTCCATGAACTTTGCCGATCGATCCATTACGAATCTCCACAGCCCCTTTAGAATATCTCAAGGACGAGCTAGTAAAGACGGGAACCTGTTTTTGTTCCGCGTATTGATATATGGCAATCGCATCCGCCAAACTACCGGCAACCGGTTTGTCGATAAACAATGGCTTCCCGGCATCAATTACTGCCATCGCCTGTTCTAGATGAGGATTGCCGTCGTTGGTCTCGAGTAACACGACATCAACTTCCGCTAGGACTTCGTCGATGGACTCGGCAATCTTAACTCCCATCTCTTTCATCTGTTCGGTGTAACCTGGAATCCGAGAGTAACTGGATTCGATCTTACGGCTTCCATAAGGATAGGCAATCGTGACCTTGCAATTTGCAACCTCGTCGGCCGCAGCGGCATCATTCAGTACTTTCGTAAATGCAATACTATGTGACGTATCCAATCCAATCATGCCAACTTTTAGTTCTTTAGCATCTTCAGCCAGAGACAATTGAGCCTGGTTGCTCAGCAGGGTTACCACAACACAGATCGAAAGAAGTCGGAAGCACTTAAACACGATTCACCTCAGTGTAGGAATAAAGAAAAACGTCAAGTAAGAGGTTATTGTACCGCAGAAAATCTAAGGATGCTCATTTTGGCAGGCTAAAAACACGTATGACGTGATTGTTGGTATCGCCAACATACACCTGTCCTTCAAGATCAATTCCAATGCCGTGTGGCCGATCCATGGCTGCCTTGATAGCCGGTCCCTGGTCTCCTCCAAAACCACGAATTCCATTTCCTGCTACCGTACTAATCTGATTCCGCTTGAGGTCAATCATACGGATCACCTGATTCTCCGTGTCCACCACAAGAATACGCCCCTGTTTATCCAGCACAATCCCTTTCGGACCATTAAACGTTGCCGACAGAGGTGCACCACCGTCACCGGAATACCCCTTAGAGCCGGTTCCAGCGAGATGCTTTAATCGCCCACTGGCCAACTCCAATTTCCAGATACTGTGTCCTTCCCGCAAGGCAATCCATAGAGTGTTGTTTTGATAGTAAAGCGCCCGAGGCCCCAGAATAGGATTGTCTTTTGCAATCTGTCCATCCACAGGCAACGTCTTTTCGGGGCTGCCGGCAATGGATGTAATCAGACCCGTTTTTAATTCGACTCGTCGAATCCGATGATTACCAATATCTGCAATATAAAGATTGCCATGATCATCCAATGCAATACTGTGAGGATTACTTAACATCGCTTTAGTTGCCGGGCCGTGATCTCCGCTATACCCCTGCACGCCAGTACCAGCCACCGTTGTAATCGTCTTGGTTTTGGCATCCACCTTCCTCACCAGATGGTTTTTCATTTCTACAAAGTACATATCACCATTTTCCGCAAATCGGACTTCATAGGGTTCATTTAGATTTGCTTCGGTCGCTAGTCCACCATTGCCAGCCAGACCTTTCACTCCTGTTCCTGCGACAGTTCGAACTTTGCCTGTCGAGGGCGAGTACTCAATAACTCGATGGTTTTCCACTTCGGTAATGAACATCGAACCTTTCGGGCCTACTTCAACTCCAAAAGGCTGCCCAATATTGATTCGGTCAGCATCTCCGGCATCGCCATTGTTCACCTTTTTCCCTGTACCGATCGGAGAATCAATCGTTTGAACAGATTCATCTGCTCGGATCGTCGAAAGAGAAAGAGTGCCAAGCACAATGATCATGACCCAATGGAACATGGAAATAACTCCTTTGCATAAATATTCACCGCCTCCGTCTGTAAACCAGGGCCGCAAGGCTGAAGGCATAGCCTGCTGACATCACCCGATCTGACAATTGCCACATGCATTGTACCTCATTGCAATCAGTTAACAGCCGCCTCCATACTTGAGTTTGCAATTCAAGAGTGCTAGGTTGGAAACTTAGCTTTAGACCAACACTTAGAGGAAGTAAGCCGATGGCTGTACCACAGGAAGTACTAGATAAACTGACCGAATTTGACTCTCCAACGATTTGTAATGTGATTGAGCTCTTCGAGGTACGTCCTCGAAACACCGGCTATATGGATGGTCGAATCAAAGCTAATTTCCCAGAATTCAAACCGATGATCGGCTATGCAAGCACGGCATGCTTCCGTTCTGACGCTCCGCCTGCCGGAGGCGATGCATACGGAAGTCTCCAAGCCCAACTCGCTCAATTCGAGGAGCTCCCTGGGCCTGCTGTCGTCGTCTTTGAAGACATCGATGATCCAGCTGTATCTGCCGTCTTCGGTGAAGTCATGTGCAGTACGTATCAGGCTTATGGATCAACCGGTTTAGTAACTAATGGCGGCGGTCGAGATTTGGAACAGGTCAAAGCGCTGGGCTATCCAGTCTTTACAGGAAACACCATTGTTTCGCACGGCTATTGTCATATGCTACATCTCGGTCTACCCGTCCGTGTTGGAGGGTTGATGGTCAACCAAGGGGATCTACTCCATGGTGACGCCAACGGTATCACGAACATTCCGATCGATCTGGTTACGGAACTTGCAGATATCACACCTGAGTTTCTGGCAGCAGAAGACATCATCATGGACTATGTGAAGTCTGATGAAGAAAAAACTGTTGCTGGGTTTACTGAACGACGACTCGAATTTCAGGACGTAGTTGCCAAGCTGCGAGCTAGAGTTTCCCGAGCGTCGTAACTAGACAGCTATTCGCAATTCGTCTCCCATCCAATGAGAGGTTCCATGACTCCTGCAGAAGTTCTGAGATTGTGTCGAGAAAACGACGTCAAAGCCGTCGACTTGAGATTCGTGGACCTGCTAGGGACATGGCATCACACGACCATTCCTGTCAAAAAGCTGGATGAAGATGTCTTTGAAGATGGATTGGGATTTGACGGTTCCAGTATTCGAGGTTGGCAGTCGATCAATGAGAGCGACATGTTGATGCTGCCTCAGGCAAACACTGCCTTTGTCGATCCATTCACGGAACTTCCAACGCTGAATCTCATTTGTAATATTCAGGATCCCATTACCGGCGAGGACTATCACAAGGACCCTCGCCACGTAGCCAGCCGGGCAGCCAATTACCTCACAGCCACTGGCATTGCCGATGTGGCGTACTTTGGTCCGGAAGCCGAGTTCTTTATCTTCGATGACATTCGCTATAGCCAGTCGGCGAACGAGGCATTTTTCTCAATTGATTCGATTGAGGCCGAATGGAATACAGGACGCGACGAGTCACCGAATCTGGGAAATAAAGTCCGACACAAGAGTGGGTATTTCCCGGTACCTCCTACCGATCATCTGATGGACATTCGTAACGAGATGATGCGAACGATGATTCGCTGTGGTCTTGATGTCGAATGCCAACATCATGAGGTGGGCACGGCCGGTCAGGCAGAAATCGATCTTAAATATGACCAGCTTGTTACCATGGCTGATCAGGTCATGATTTACAAATACGTTGTGCGAAATGTAGCTCACAAGCACAATAAGACCGCGACGTTTATGCCCAAACCCATTTTCGGGGACAATGGCTCTGGCATGCACACTCATCTTTCACTCTGGAAAGATGAGGAACCCCTGTTTGCCGGTACGAATTATGCAGGACTCAGCGATACGGCTCTGCATGCCATTGGCGGAATCCTGCGACACGCCGGGGCGATCCTGGCATTTACCAATCCGACAATTAACAGCTACAAACGATTAGTACCAGGTTACGAAGCTCCCGTGAATCTTGCCTATTCACAACGCAACCGCTCGGCCGCTTGTCGGATTCCGATGTATAGTAACAACCCGAAAGCAAAACGCATCGAATTCCGTTGCCCCGATCCAAGCTGTAATCCCTACCTAGCATTCGCTGCCATTCTGATGGCAGCTATTGATGGAATTCAAAACAAGCTATCCCCTGGGGATCCACTGGACACCGACATTTATAGCATGTCTTCCAAAGATGGCTCTGCCATTGAACAAACTCCGGCCAGCCTCGAACGATCTCTGGCTGCCCTGCAAGAAGACCATGATTTCCTCTTACGTGACGATGTATTCACCACTGATCTCATCGAAACCTGGATCCAGTACAAGCTCCAAAACGAAGTGGAAGCGATCCAACTACGCCCTCACCCCTACGAATTCAGCCTCTACTACGATTGCTAGACTAAGAGACTGCTAGCATTTGGGGACTGTCACAACTGGCATCCTGTTTATCGCGCCAAGACAGGCTGGACAGGATTACCGATTCTGATTAAGTCTGCTTGTAGAGCAGCTCTAGGCAAGAGCGTCCTTCTCTTCCAACAGTGCGATAATTCTGTCAACACATTCATCAACAGATAGCACAGCTGTGTTGAGTTTCAAAGCGGGATCGACCGGCGGCTCATACTCGGATGAAACTCCTGGGAAGTTGGAAATCTCGCCCGCATCAGCTTTGGCGTACATTCCGTCATCATCTCGTTCACGACAAATATTTACCGGAGCATCCAGATGGATT
>CALKCC010000188.1 GCA_938082855.1 uncultured Pirellulaceae bacterium
TATCTAATTTTTCAGAATCGAATTTGTTATAGATTTCAACACTGGTGTAGTTTGCCAGATTCAAAACGGTTTGCTCTGAGAAATTGTAAAAGCGACTAGTACCGCTCAATGCAACTCCTACACTGATGACAATTCCAAAGATCCATTTCCCGTTTGTGTTTCCGCCAGTTTGCTCGTGATCGGTGGCGGCCTTGCTAATTCTGCCGATGCAATATAAGGCGGCCGCGATGCCCAGAACGATTAGTACGGCGGACGTGGAAAATGGTCGCCCCGTTGCCAGGAGACGTAACGATTCGTTGTAATCCTGACCAAATCCTCCAGTCGCATCATCGGTAATCCAGCGGGCTGCTCCTCGATAGATCAACAATCCGCAGAGCGTAACGACGAATGGTTGAAGGTGAGCCTTGGTGATCAGGACTCCATGCAATACACCCAAACCTACAGAAACCACCAGGACAATCAACAGTGTCGTTGCAATGGAAAACTCCCACTTCATTAGAGAAAGAGTCATCAGGCATCCGATCAGCCCGATCATCGATCCGATCGACAAGTCGATGCCGCCGGTGATAATGACAAAGGCAACGCCGATTCCAATAATGCCGAACATTGAGGTTCGCACCATCAGGTTTTGCAGATTAAACGGGATTACAAAGTTGCCGCCGCTAAGGATATTCGTTGCAATACAGGCAAATACCAATAGCATTAGAATTCCCATAATCTTATTCATTCGAACAACCCTTTTATGATTGAATTTTGATTTCTCTGTTGTGAGTTATTGGTGGTCACCACCGGTAGCCAGATGCATGATAGATTCTTCGGTTAAATCCTCGCGGGAAATCTCACCGGTAATGCGACCTTCGTGCATAACGATCGTGCGATCTGACATACCGATGATCTCTTCCAATTCACTCGAAACAAACAGCACGGCCATTCCCTGAGCTGCCAGTTCTTCCATCAGTTGATAAATCTCTTGTTTGGCACCGATATCAATACCGCGAGTTGGTTCATCTAACAATAGTAAAGTGGGGTCGGTGGCTAGCCATTTTCCAAGTACGACTTTTTGTTGATTTCCGCCCGATAGGAAGCCTACGACTTGATCTGCGTTGGGCGTCTTGGTTCGTAGGCGCTTAATCATTAAGTCGGTGTCCTGGCTTTCCTTCTCGCTATTACGGAATATCCTCGAAATAGCATGCGTCTTTAAGGAAGCAAGCGAGGTGTTTTCCTTGACGCTCATTGGCAGGATAAGGCCTTGCCCTTTACGATCTTCAGGAACTAGGGCCAGCCCAAGTGCGATCGCATCTTTAGGTGAAGTGATCGTCACAGGGCATCCCTGAACTTTTATCGTCCCACTGATCGCTGGTGCCACGCCGAACAGGGCATCAAGCATTTCGGTTCGGCCAGCTCCTACCAATCCTGAGATTCCAACGATTTCACCCTGCATTATTTTGAAACTCAGCTCATGGTCAGGATTCGCCTGCGTCCGTAAATTCGCCACTTCCAGAATGGCGTCGCCAGTCTGATTGGGCTCATGAGAGTAATACTGAGAAATGTCCCGTCCGACCATGTGTTTCACCATGGCGTCATGCGTGATTTCGTCCCCGACTAAATCACCGACATATTCACCATCCCGAAAGATGGTTACTCTGTCGGAGAGCATTTTGACCTCTGCCAGGCGGTGGGAGATATAGATGATGCTCACTCCACGTTGGCGTAAATCCGCGATAACTTCGAATAATCTTTCGGATTCACCGGCGCTTAAACTTGAGGTCGGCTCGTCCATGATCAGGATTCGCGCATCGATACTCAATGCCTTGGCGATTTCGACTAGTTGCTGTTGCCCGATCGAAAGGTCACCAGCCAATGTTTTAGGATCGATATCCAATCCGACCATGCCCAAGACGCGACTGGCTTCCTGATGAATTACACGTTTATTCAGGAAACCGGTAGTGGTAGGCTCTCTACCCAGAAAAATGTTGGCCGCAATACTCAGGTTTTCACTTAGATTGAGTTCCTGATGAATCAACGCGACGCCATGTGCCTGTGACGTCTTAACGCTATCCATGCGTACCGTCTGGCCGGAAACTTCCACCGTACCTTCATCCTGTAATTGCACACCGGCCAGGATTTTCATTAACGTGCTTTTGCCGGCCCCGTTTTCACCAATCAAAGAGAGAAATTCACCTTCGTGTAGCTTCAACTGTACGTTGTTTAATGCCACCACGCCGGGGAAGCGTTTGGTGAGATTTCGTACATTGAGGATAAGGTTCTGGTCGGGCATCAGTGTTATAGCACTAAAATGGGGGGCTGATTTCAGGATAGAAAGTCAGCCCCCGCTTCGTTGTAAACGTGAATTGGAAACGCTGGGATTATTCGGCGGAATCTTCAGCTGTTTCTTCTTCTTCTAATTCTTCTTCGCTTTGGTCTTCGGACCCTTCGTCTGTCTTACCAGTTAATTTCTTAAGCTCAGCCCAGAATTCTTCGACGTTGTCTCGTTTAATTTGACGAGCAGGAATGTCGATGAACTTATCGAGTGATGAAATTGGTGTGGTGCCGAGAGCATTTTCTGCCAGGACTTTTACCGACTGGTAACCGTACTGATAAGGATTCTGAACAACCGTACCATAGCAGGTACCATCAACGATGGCTTGCAATGTACTTTCATCTTCGTCAAATCCGACGACGTGCACTTCGTTGAGCTTGTCGGCCGAGGCTAATGCTTCAAGGATCATCGGAGGATTGTATGCAAACAGTCCAACCATGCAGGTGATGTCTGGATAGGCCGTCAGCGTGTCTTCAGCATATGACTTACACTTGTTGAAATCGAAGTCATCGGTGCGAGTGCCAAGAATGACGAATCGTTCATTCTTGATTTCGGCGCCTGGTTCATCATACCGGGTATCATCCTTTTCCCGTTTCATCAGGTAATCGATCAAACCCTGTCGACGCTGGCGAGCATTAACCTGTTCCAGTCGTCCAACAAAAATCATGATGGATACTTCACCTGCCACATCTTGAGTGGCTTCTTCAATCAATTTGCCACACATCCACCCGGCGTCATAGTTGCTCATGCCGATATACAATTCCCGGTCAGAGTCGGCAGCATCGGAATCCTGAGTAATGAGTGTCGTTGCGGCGGCAACTTGATTCAGTAAGTCGAGTTGATTGTCAGAGTCAATCGGGCTAACAGCGACACCATCGACCTGACGGGTAATCAGGTCTTCAAGCATACGTTTTTGGTCCTGCACGCCATCGATCGGCATTTGAACTAAGACTTCGACGCCTAAATCTGCAGCTGCTTGTTCTGCGCCTGCTTGAGCAATATCCCAGAAGGAAGCAACACCATTGGTTACGTAAGCGACGGTGGGACGAGGTCCTTGGGTATTATTGTTGGTATTGGTTTCCTGCCCGTCACCGGAATCACAACCAGTCAATGCTGTGGCTAGAATTAGTAAAGTCAAGCAAAAGAAGCGTTTCATGCCGCGTTCCCTTAAATGGAATCTAAATATAAAGCTGGGTATATAGAGCACGGTGTACCGGAGCCCCTAAGAACTCGATTCTATTTTGAGATCGAGTTGTGGGCAAGATTAAGGCGTGCATTTTGAGGTAAGTTCGAAGGATTGGTTGAGCGGAAAAACGCTAATTACCGATGTATTTTGCGTAGATATTCCGAGCAACCACCTCGTCCTCGGTCCCTTTAATGATAGCTCGACCATCGGCAAATACCGTGATTTCAAATTCCTCGATCTCTGCCTTTAACAGGAACGGATTGACAGATACGTTGCCTAGGCTTGATAGCTTGTTCCCCAATTCTTCCAGGTCGATCCGTGCATCAGAGCTAAAGGCAAGTTGTACGGCATTGCGGCCACATAGAATGGCCGATTGACTACCCTGTTTTCCGGTCCACCAATCGAATTGGTGATGGTTACAAGTTGGGCATTGTTTACCTTCCAAAAGCTGATCCAAATTAACTTGTCGTACCTGATTGTCCCAAAGGTCGAAGATTTGTAGGACGCGACTGGTTTTGTCGCGATTGCCACTAACGATTTTGATTGCCTCTAGAGCTTGAATCGACGCAATCACATTGATGATCGAGGATAAGATACCTGCCGAATCACAAGTTGGAGTTGTCCCCGGAGGCGGAGGACCGGCCTGCATGAGACAGTGGAGGCAAGGAGTTTCACCAGGCAAAATGGTCATAGTTTGCCCTTCGCTTCCCAAACAACCGCCATAAACCCAGGGGATGTTGTTTTTGACGGCAGCATCATTGAGAAGAAATCGAGTCTCAAAATTATCCGTTCCATCGACGATGCAATCGACCGAGTCGATCAATTCACCAATGTTCTGGGCAGAAACATTGGCAACGAGAGCTTCGATCTCGATTTCGGAGTTTATTTGTTCCAGATGGCTTTTCGCTGCAACCGCTTTAGGGATTCCAGCGGTGACGTCGGCTTCTGTAAATAGGACCTGCCGCTGCAGATTATTCCATTCAAGGAAGTCCCGATCGACAATTCGTAGGTGCCCTACGCCTGCTCTGGCGAGTGTATTTGCGATGACACTCCCTAAGGCTCCGCACCCACAGATTAGTACTCGGCTTTCCCGAATTCTCTGCTGACCTTCCTCACCTAGTGGTCCGAACCTCATTTGACGCACATAGCGTTCTAATTCTGTTGGTATAGTTGGACTCAATAGAATCGTTCCCTATGACTGGAAGAGATAGGATTGGCTAACAATATACCCAGCGTAATCACCCTCTGGAGCAAGTAATGCCTGAAGCTGAGCACATGTTTCTCTTGCTTTGCGGTCATTATTGTAGTCGGTGATGTGATGAGCGAGGACTGGAATGTGGGAATTCCGGTACCGGTTGTTAAACGACTCGACGTTACTAACATCCGCTGCGATCAGTTGAGCCCAGTCTGGTAAGCTCTCAGGTGATACATCGTAAGCTGCCAGTAGCAAGTTGTTCGGTGCCGTGATTGATAACGAAGAGTCTGTCTGACTGGAAAGGATGCATAGGGCAACGCAGGGCCACTGACTGAGTTCGTCGAGTTTCGCTTGGATTTCCGTTTCTGCTAAATCCAAAACAGCGACGAGCCATAGTCCTTGTTCGGTGGCCTGTTGGCATTCGTCCCGTGTGGGATTGGTAACAACTCGGGAAAGTCTTAATTCCCGGCATTCTTCTCCCTGATCACTTAAGGCCAAAGAGACACTACCAGCCGCAGCTCGGAGCACCCAGCGTTTGGTAAATCCGTTGAGATCCGTGAGTACAAAATGGGAGTGTTTGACAGCGAGTGTTTTGAATCCTAAAAGCTGTTCATCAATGCCTAAAGTCTGGTCGGCATTCAGAATCTCGGTCGAGACTCGATAAATGGCAGGTAGAGCAGCCGACCAAGGACAGGGGTCAGGCACGATCGCCGCCGATAACAGACTTTGACCATTGCCACGGTCTTTGAGTTTAATCCGAGCTGGAAGCGTATCACTTAAACTGCAATGAGGCCCGTAAACATTGCCGGTAATTCGCCACCCATCTGCCCAATCGTATTCGCCTTCCAGCTCGGCATAGACAGAAACGTGCACGGAATTGAGCTCCGTGTAAAAAATTCGGGGTGGTTTCGGATCAGACATAAATGCTGTGAATTTAGTGGTTGTTCAATACTTCACATAGAAAGCTTCCAGTATGAGAAGCTTCAATTTCGGTTAATTCCTCAGGTGTTCCCTGTGCGACCACCGTTCCGCCTTCGTCTGCTGCTCCGGGGCCAATATCGATAATATAGTCGGCCGCCTTCATGAGCTGAAGATTATGCTCCACCACAATTAGCGAATGTCCCAGGGCCAATAAAGTATCGAAGCAGTCCTGAAGCTGTAGAATATCGTTGAAATGCAAACCGGTGGATGGTTC
>CALKCC010000189.1 GCA_938082855.1 uncultured Pirellulaceae bacterium
TTTATTCAGCCCTACGGGTGAATGGGAAGCGAGCTTATCAACTTGCACGGCAAGGTGAACAAGTGGAATTGGCATCACGGGAAATAGAGATTTTTCAGATTGCTGTTCGTCATTACGAGTATCCAAAGTTAACCGTTGAAGTCGAGTGCAGCAGTGGTACCTATATTCGTTCGTTGGGGAGAGATATCGGCGAGTTGTTGAATACTGGCGCAATGATGACTGCTTTGGAACGGACGGCGATCGGGACATGGACCGTGGCGGAGGCAGTGGCACCAGACTTTGATACGCCTCAAGACGTAAAGAATTCGTTATTGAATCCCGTTCCGTTACTCGGAAATTATGAACAACTGGTGTTAAGCGAGCAGCAGCAAGGCGAGTTGATGCATGGGCGGAGAATTAGTTTGCATGAAACTGATGCCGAGGAGATTTTGGGTATTTCTCAAGACGGTGAACTGCTTACCGTGCTCAATCGAGTGGAACAGTCCGATCTCTTTAAGCCGGTGAAGAACTTCTTCCCGTCCTAGAATTCACGGCACTTCGTCGTGACGTTTAGAGCTCTGCACTGACACTCTCTAGGTAGCGATTCGCTATAACCGTCAGAAATGTCAAAGTTACATGGGGCTGCGACCATCAGGTTGTAACAAAAAAAACGATAAAGATAGCTCAAAGTTTTTTCTCAAAATTTGCTCTCACCTTAGTCGAAGGTAAGACTTAGGTATCCCTATACCTATAGACAATTAAATATACCTGCCGACAAACGGACTAACACGGCAAGTATTCTCAGGCATGGAAGCTGACACCCATCGTTACCTACTATTCGTGGTGTCCATGTTAGAACGAGATATAAAACGAGATTTGTTAGCGTTAACTTTGTGCGCCGGAACTGTCTTTCTGGCGACGGCAATGCTGACCTATCACCCCAGTGATCCTCTGGACGAACTCATCGTGCCATTAAATCATCTTTATCAGGCTGATTTGGTGGAATATCCGCAAAGCACCTACATTCAAAATGCGTGCGGAAAGTTGGGTGCGCTGTCAGCGGACATTCTCTTTAGCCTGACCGGCTTTGGGGCTTATTACTTTTTGTTATCACTAGCCGTCGTTGATGTCGCACTCTTGCGCCGACGTTCTGTCGATGCACCGGCGATTCGCCTGGCGGGATGGCTTATTTCGCTCTGCGGTGTGTGTACCTGCTTGGCATTGACAATTCCCACGCTGACGCCAGGTCCAGTAGTGGGCAGCGGTGGAATTCTCGGCGTGTCCTTTAGCACGTTCCTACAGGGTTCCTTTGCAATGACCGGCGGCTTGATTTTTGCTTTGAGTTTGGTCTTTGGTGGTTTGATGCTGGCTACCGACTACATGGTTGTGAATTGGGTGGCTCGGTCATTAAAGCTAGTTCTGAAGACCGTTAACGCGACACTGTTCGGCACTTTTCGATTTCTGTGGGCACGTCGTGAGCAAAGAGCAGAGCGAAAAGCCGCTCGCGTTTTAGACGTGGTCGCTATCGAAGAGGAAGACTTAGCGGAATTCGATGCGGTTGATGCCGTTGACGAAGAGGAGCAGGAAGAGCACGTTGCTGAGCCGGAAATTCGAATTGGCGGTCGTCGAATCGCTAAAGAATCGGTTGTGCTGGAAGACGAATTAGAAGATGAGCTTGAAGAAGAATCTGAAGTACTGGAAGAGGATGAGCCTGCGCCAGTACGGAAGAAACGCAAACGTCGCAAATTACCACGTCCACACTTCAAGTCTCGTAAAACAACCGAGCCCCCAATTGTGGAGCCGACTCCGACTCGAGTGATAGGTAAATCCGCGACACCGTTAGACGAAGAAAAAACAGAACGCGAACAACTCATTGAATCACTGGATTCGGCATCTGACTCTGCAGAGCAATTTGCAGGTTATGAGGTGCCCAGTAATCAGCTGCTGGAACGTCGTGCGATGATTGATTTTGAATCGCAGGAGCAGGAAGTCCGACAGAACGCTCGTATCCTGGAGAAGACGTTTAAGGAATTTGGTTTCAATGTGAAAGTGGTCGACATCGAAACCGGTCCCGTGATTGCCCAGTATGAAATCGAGCTGGAAGCCGGCTTGCGATTGAGCAAGATCACAAGTCTTAGTGATGATATTGCGATTGCGTTGCGTGTGCCAAGTGTTCGAATTGTGGCACCCATCCCCGGAAAGAATTCTGTAGGGATCGAAGTGCCCAATGGTGAGCAGCAATTGGTCCGTATGCGCGAAGTGATTGAGGATTCCAATGATAACGCTAAGAAGATGGCGATACCGATTTATCTCGGAAAAGACGTCTCGGGTAACCCGATTGCCGTAGATTTATGCAAGATGCCTCACCTGCTCATTGCCGGGCGGACGGGGTCTGGTAAATCGGTTTGCTTGCACACGATCGTGTCTTCGATATTGATGGCTCGTCGACCGGATGAAGTCAGATTGTTGATGATCGACCCTAAGATGGTGGAATTATCTGTTTATGGGAAATTACCGCATCTCATGCACCCAGTGGTGACGGACATGAAGAAAGCGGAAGCGATTTTGGCATGGGCAGTGGAGAAAATGGAAGATCGCTATCGCTTGCTCGCTCAAACCGGAGTCCGACATGTCTCCAGTTTTAATGAGTTGGGTGAAGAGACGATTCGAGAGCGACTGGGAACGAAGATTGCCACGATGGACGAAGTGCCCACGCACATGCCATATATCGTTATCGTAGCTGACGAATTAGCTGACTTAATGATGACAGCGGGTAAAGATGTTGAACAACATATTATTCGATTAGCGCAAAAGAGCCGTGCCGTAGGGATCCACTTGGTACTGGCGACACAAAAGCCAACGGTAGATGTGATTACCGGTTTGATTAAGTCAAACCTGCCGGCTCGCCTGGCATTCCAAGTTGCAAGTCGTACTGATAGTCGAGTCGTATTGGACGAGATGGGAGCAGAGAAGCTTCTTGGAAATGGAGATATGCTGTTTCTCTGGCCGGGCACCAGTACGCTCGTCCGTGGTCAGGGGACGTTCCTGTCAGATCCTGAAATTGAACGTGTTGTTGAGCAATGTACTGTGGTGGAACAGGACTTTGAGCATGAATTAGTCAACCTGAAGGTTGATCAGGAAGGCGAGATTGATGCGGAGGCGATTCGCAAACGAGATGACTTGTACGAAAGTGCGATCGAAGTCGTTCTGCGAGAAGGCCGAGGAAGCTGTTCGCTCCTGCAACGCGCTCTCGGAATTGGATATGGTCGAGCCGCAAGAATGATCGATTACATGGCTGAGGATGGGATTGTCGGCCAGCATAATGGATCGAGTGCACGTGAAATCCTGATGAGTATGGAAGACTGGGAACTGATCAAACACAGTGGTGGTCAATCCGTGGCTGTCGCTGATGAAGAGTCCGTTGACACAGCATATGCAGACGATGAGTTTCTTGAAGAGGAAGAGTATCTCGAAGCCGACGATGACTCAGAGTACGAATACGAAGATGAAGCAGAGGCTGATGCGGATGATGAAGACGACTGGGAAGAAGAAGGCCTAGCCGAGGAAACAGACGAGGAAGCCGAGGCAGACGAATACGAAGAATATGAAGAGTACGAAGAAGCAGCGGATGGCGACTTGGAAGACGATGAAGACGTAGAGTATGTCTATGTGGATGAAGAAGTCGACGAGGATGAAGAATACGAAGACTATGAAGATCAAGAGGAAGAAGAGGAAGTGTTAGAGCCTACGCTTTCGTTGGCCAAAGCTCGAGAGAAAGCTGCGGTTGCGGCCAACGGTGCAAATGAGGAAGATTTGTGGGATGAATACGACGACGATGATTCCTGGGCTGATGAAGTCGACGAGGAATTAGACTCTTAGTCCCCTGCCTGCTTAGAAGGAATGCAGCCTTGATTGTTGACAGATTGACGAACGCTTCCAATTACTACTCGGTCACTCCTTTAATTCAAAAAGGGTTTGAGTTCCTGCGGCGTACCGATTTAGCGTCTTTGAATGACGGTGTTCACGAAATTCAAGACCGTGACGTCTATGCGATTATTGCTCGCGGAGAGGGTGTCGGACGCGAGCATGCCATGTTGGAAGCCCATCGCAAGTATCTTGACATCCAGTATGTGATTGACGGAACGGATGTCATGGGCTGGTTAGAGCGGGATTTTGTCGAGCGAGTGAAGGATGCCTATGATGCGGAAAAGGATCTGGAATTCTTCTATGATCGACCGGAGAGCTGGGTTCGAGTGCCACAAGGTAGCTTTACTGTTTTTCTCCCTCAGGACATCCATGCACCACTGGCCACCACGCAATACGTGCACAAGGCAGTGGTCAAAGTGAAGTTGTCCTAATCAACCGCTTGTTGGTTGACAGTTTTGGTGATTGAACCTAATCTGAAACTCAGTGCAATATTGCACTTTTATTTTTACCCGTGGGAATACCACGACCGATTACGCCACGCCTGAATGAGCTGCGACCGAATGAGCCAAATTCGCAATATTGAAATCGTCAATATTATTACGGCCGGAATGATGATTCCGGTTCGAGTGGTCAGCGATGTCATTATTCCGACCTAATTGCAGGACAACGGGCAAAATAGAAAAAACAACACAAGCCCTGAGACCTGCAAACGGTCTCGGGGTTTTTTAATGACAGTCTAGTGTCAGGAAACCAATGACAGTGAAGACAATTCAGATTTACGATACAACGCTGCGTGACGGGACTCAGGGTGAAGGTGTTAGTTTGTCGCTCGAAGACAAACTTCAAATTGCCCAACGTCTGGACGAAATCGGTGTTGATTATATCGAAGGTGGCTATCCACTTTCGAATGAGAAGGACGAACAGTTCTTTCAACAGGTTCAGGAGCTCGGACTGAAACACGCCAAAGTTTGTGCGTTTGGTATGACACGTCGTCGTGGTGTGGAGGCTGCCGAAGATCCAGGCATGCTGGCGTTGCGAGACAGTGGAGCACCTGTTTGTACTGTCGTTGGGAAGACCTGGGATTTCCATGTGACAGAAGTGTTGCGAGTGAGCCTGGAAGAAAACCTTCAGATGATCGCAGACAGCGTGCGTTTCCTGGTCGACGAAGGACGTGAAGTTATTTACGATGCCGAGCACTTCTTTGATGGCTGGAAAGCAAATCCGGAATATGGTCGTCAGACAATTCGAGCAGCAGCTGAAGCTGGCGCAACGTTGGTAGCGTTGTGTGACACCAACGGTGGTTCCTTGCCGGAAGAAATTGCGGAGTTGACCAAAGCGGCCGCTGACGCCGTTAGTGAATTCGACGTGTCTGTGGGAATCCATTGTCACAACGACAGTGAATTGGCCATTGCTAATTCACTGGCCAGTGTGGACGCCGGGGCCATTCAAGTGCAGGGGACCATCAATGGAATTGGCGAACGATGTGGCAATGCCGACTTGATATCCGTCATTGCGAATCTGGCGTTCAAAAAGACCGGTTATCAGGTACTTGGCGGGACCAATCTGGAACACCTCACCGAATTGTCACGATTTGTTTACGAAACGGCGAATATGAATTTGCGTAATGGCCAGCCTTTTGTTGGTCGTAGTGCATTTGCTCACAAAGGTGGTATGCATGCTCATGCGGTTGCGAAAGCGGCCAGCACCTATGAACATCTGGATCCCGCTTTGGTGGGGAATGAACGTCGGATTCTAATCAGTGAATTATCCGGCCGAAGCAATGTGAAGGCACTTTCGTCCGAATACAATCTGCCGGATGACGATCGACTCATGCGGGAAATTCTGGCCGAAGTCGTACGTCTTGAAAACGAAGGGTATCAGTTTGAAGCAGCGAAGGCTTCCTTTGCCTTGCTGGTTCAACGGTGTGCAGGAACTTATCAGTCGCATTTTGATCGCATTAAATATCACGTGGAAGTGGGCGTGCAGGGTGATGGAACGGTTACCAATGAAGCCACGGTCAAGGTGGCGGTTGGTGATCAAGTCCGCCATGAAGTGGCAGAAGGGGATGGGCCTGTTAATGCCTTAGATGCGGCAATTCGCAAAGCTCTGAGCGATACTTACCCGGAATTACAGAAGATGCATCTGGTCGACTACAAAGTACGTGTGGTAAACTCGGACGCCGGCACGGCAGCACGCATCCGAGTCTTTATCGATTGTAAAGACGATCATGATGTATGGGGTACTGTCGGTGTGAGTGAAAACA
>CALKCC010000190.1 GCA_938082855.1 uncultured Pirellulaceae bacterium
CCTGTATTGGGTCAATGACCGAGGGATTGCTTATTGCGTCAATGCTAAGACAGGCGAACTGGTCTATCAGCATCGCCTGGATATTAACAGTGGCGGCGGGCGATCTTTTTATGCCTCTGTCATGGTAATCGGAGGTAAAATATATGCTGTAAGTCGATTCAACGGTACGATTGTTTACGAACCCGGAGACGAATTCAAACAGATTGCTAAGAATCGGCTCAATGATGAAGCGATGTTCAATGCAAGTCCGGCTGTGGCCGAGGGGAAAATATTGATCCGTTCGGATTCACACCTGTATTGCATTGGTACGAAAAAATAAAATTGCCTCGGGCATGACCGGGATACAAATAAATACCCTCTGGAGAATGAAAATGAAACTACCAACGATGATTTCAGGGCTCATGGCAGGCCTGCTATTGACGACGCAATTGTCAGCCCAGCCCCCAGCTCGTCCCCAAGGGCAACAAGCACAGCAAGCACAACAAGCACAAGGTCAGCAGCGTACGGTAGCTGGCTTTATCGCTCGTCTGAGATCGATGGATGCCAACAAGGATGGAAAGATTTCCAAAGATGAGTTGCCGGAACGGATGCAAAGTATCTTAACCAGAGTGGACAGTAATAAAGATAATGCCATTGATGACAGTGAATTGAAAGCACTAGAAGCTCGATTTACTCAACGTGGCAACGGTGGCCAACGTCCTCAGGGAGATGCTCAGCAAGGTGATCGTCCTCAAGGCCAACGGCCGCCAGGCTTTGGTGGACAAGGCGGTAAACCGGGGCAGGGTGGTCAGCCGGGCCAACCCGGTGGACGTCCCGCCGGATTTGGAAATCCTGGAGATAGCCCACAAGGTCAACGCCCTCAGGGGTTTGGTGGTCAGGGTGGTCGTCCCGGTCAAGGTGGACAACCCGGCCAGCCAGGTGGACAACCGGGTGCAGCTCGAGGCTTACCTCCATTGCCAATCTTCATGGTCTTAGACCGAGATCGTAATGGTGAGATTTCAAAAGAAGAAATCGCCAATGCAGCAAAAGCTCTGTCACAACTTGATCGCGATCGTAACGGTAAGCTGACGATTGAGGAATTGATGCCGAGTCAGTTCGGACAAGGCCGTCGACCCGGACAGGGTGGACAACCAGGTCAACCCGGACAAGGCTTTGGTGGTCAAGGTGGTCGACCAGGCCAAGGCGGACAACCCGGTCAGCCCGGACAAGGTGGTGGCTTCGGCGGCCAGGGCGGGCGTCCTGGTCAGGGAGGTCAATCCGGCCAGGCAGGTGGACGTCCACAGCGTCCCCAACGACCTCAATAAGCGGTCATTCTAGAATCAAGTACTGACAGCGGTATCGTATTATCTATGCGATGCCGCTGTTCTGTTATACTGAAATCGTTCGGGTGTTCATCTCCGGATTTGTCTATTTGTTAAAGAATACCTGTGTCTCGTATAAGCATCCTCCTGTTGGTCTTTGGAGTAATCTCATTCCCGCAGGTTATTGCTGCGCAGGCAGATCCACAATCCAATGCTCAAGCAGCTACGGCTTATCAGGATCTACTCAAGAGTTACGAAGCCAATCGTCAGGATCGACAGTTTGTACGGCCTTTTCTGGATCTTGCTCAGAAGTATCCCGGTACACAACCTGCATTAGATTCACTCACCTGGGTATTGAAACGATTTGAATCGGGTTCGCATGCAGACAGAGCAATCTTACTACTCATTGCTCGCCATGCCGACGATAAAGGAATCGCTGAACTCTTTTTACACGTTGGTAACAATCCATCGCTGAAAGTAGATGCTTTCTATCGCAAAGTCATTGCCACCAACAAAGATAGCACTGCCGTTGGACGGGCTCACTTTCGCTTAGGGAATTACTTAGTGCGACAGGCAGAGATCGCTCGTGAAATCCGGGCTAATCCTGATAGCGTTGATAAGTTCAATCTGTTTTATGGTGCTGACTTAACAGAGTACTTACAAACGGTGGACTTACAGAAAATTCGTGTTGATGCCCTTAAGCAATTTACGATTGCGGCCAGCAAATATGGTGCTGTCAGAACGTACAAGGGTGAGTTGTCTGAATTAGCGGGTCGTGAGAAATTCAAGATCGAACATTTGAGTGTGGGAGGGGTCGCTCCGGAGATTATCGGGGAGGACCTCTCTGGTAAGCCCATGAAACTCTCGGAATTCAGAGGTAAGGTCGTCCTGTTGGATTTTTGGGGAGACTGGTGTGTCGCTTGCCGCATGTTAATCCCATTTAATCGAGCCTTGACCAAACAAATGGAAGGTCGCCCGTTTGAATTGCTGGGAGTGAACAGTGACTCGGATCGCATTTATGCTCGAAAGGTCGAACAACTTCAGAAGATAAGCTGGCGTAGTTTTTGGAACGGTGGAAGCCGATTCGGAGACATTTCGACTGAGTGGGCTGTTGAAAAATGGCCAGTGCTCTATGTGATCGATGCTAAGGGGATCGTGCGCATGCGGAGCGCCGGCGGTCATAACAAAGAAGAAATCTATAAGCTAATTGAAACTCTGGTTCGAGAAGCAGAATCTGAATAAAGCTTCACGTTATCTCTAACTTGCATTCGGGGAAGACTCTGATGAAATTTGGTTGGATTGCTGTAATTATTAGTTTGGCGAGCGTGTCTCAAGTTTCAGCCAAGCCTGTTTGGACTTCCTTGTTTAATGGGAAGACTCTTGAGGGATGGAGTAATCCATTCGAATGGGGAGAAGTCTCAGTTGAGCAGAATGAAATTGTTCTGCGTGGAGATCGAAAGTACTTCCTAGTTTCTGATGCCGTTTATAAAGACTTCGAATTGGAAACAGACGTGTTTGTGCCTGAGGGTGGCAATAGTGGCATTCAATTTCGATGTCACTATCGTCAAAACAGGCTCTGGGGATATCAGGCTGAAGTCGATACATCGGATCGTCGGTGGGCAGGGGGCCTTTATGAAGAAGGACGCAGAGGTTGGTTGGTACCTCTTGAGGGCCAAGAAGAGGCTCAAGGCGCTTTTAAAAACGGCCAGTGGAATACTTATCGAATTAAAGCCGTCGGGAATCAGATTGAAATCTGGGTGAATGGAATCCAGACGGTAAAGACGACCGATGGCGTGACCTCGCAGGGACACCTGGCTCTACAGCATCATGGCGAGAAAGGTCTCGAATACAGATTTCGTAATATTCGAATTAAACAATACGCCGTTCCCAAACCACTTTCTCTGGTGACGTTTGGATCCTGTTGTAAGCAGGGCAGACCGCAGCCTATTTGGTCAGCGATCACAGCACAGAACTCAGACTTGTTTTTGATGATCGGGGACAACATCTATGGTGACTCAGAAGATGTTGCTGTTCTGAAAGAGAAATATGGATTGTTAGGTGCTGAGTCTGGCTTCCAGGAGTTGCGAAGGCAGACGCCTGTATTAGCAACCTGGGATGATCATGATTATGGCCTCAACGATGGGGGTGCTGAATTCGTCAGCAAGGTCGAATCGCAAAAAGCGTTTAATGAGTTTTTTGAAGTTCCGGAGGGGGCTGGAAGTCGAATTCACCAAGGTGTGTATGATTCCCACGTATTCGGTCCTACCGGAAAACGAACTCAAATTATTCTGTTGGACACTCGGTTCCATCGTTCGCCGCTGAAAAAGTGGGAAGGCGAAAAGCGACCATTGACCGGCCCTTACGTGGAAGATGAAAGCCCCGAGGCTACCATGCTGGGGGAAAAACAATGGGCTTGGTTGGAAGAACAACTACAGGTTTCTGCAGAGTTTCGGATTATTGCGTCCAGCATTCAGTTTCTTCCTGCAGAACATGGATGGGAGTACTGGCAAAACTTTCCGCGGGAACGTCAACGACTGATTGACCTGATTCAAGCAAGTGGTGGAAAGTCGGTCGTTCTATCTGGGGACCGCCATCTAGCCGAAATATCGCTCCTTCCCATCCGGTCGGAAGAAGGCGATTTTGACCTCTATGACATCACATCTTCTAGCCTGAATGCCCCCAGTGGTGGGGGAAATGCGGGTGAGTCAAATCGATATCGAAGTGTTCCAGATCATTATCCGGAGGTTAATTTCGGATCAGTGGCGATAGATTGGAAGCGACGAAATCCGCTTATATGCCTGAGCATTCATGATGTAAATGGTAACGTTGTACTGGAGAATAGATTCCGTTTAACGGAGATCTCTACAAAATCAAAGTAATGCAAGCGTCCTAAAGCATATGCAATTTACATCCACTGTTTTTTATTTGTCTTAACCGGAGTGTTTATTTACTATTTAAAACAGAGTGAAAACCACTTTGGAAAAGAGGAGATAGTGAGATGAGAAAACTCGTCATCACATATTCAGCCATAGCTTTATTGTTACTGCAATCAGCTCTTTCCGGGGCTATCCCCAGGAATGTCAAGGTTGAGCTTGATAAGCGTCTTATTCCGGCCTATCGAACAGGCAATCTTGAGACGGTTGTATTCTCTGGTGCCTTGATCGCCAATCAAGTAGGCGGCCCGCTTTATGGTGAAATCGACTCCTATCTAGAAGAACAAAACATCGGATCGTTGGGGTCGGTACTTGCTCGGGCACGATTTACGTTATTGACTCAAAACCGAGCGGTCAAACCGGAAGCGACTGCCAAAGAGCTGCTATTGACCGTGCCTCATTTTCAAAACGAGGTGCAGCAGGTAATTGATGGTCAGTTGCGTCCACCAATTATGCAACCCGATGCGGAGCCACCGGCGACGCTCAAGGATCTAGAAGAAGCCTTATGGACTGTACATATCTATAAGAATGATCTCACCAACTTAGATCGTACGGCTGTTCTAGCAGCCCAAACGGTGCGAACGGTCTTGTTAAGCGGGCAGGTAAAACCGATAGATCGAGACAAGTTGTCGTTTGATTTTGTATCGGCCAGAAATCAGGTGATCGATGAAAACGAGAACCGGTTAAATCATGAAATGGCTTTACGAGTGGCACGTGTCCGCCTGGCGAAAAATGTTCTGGATAATTCAGCTGAGTTGGATCAGCGGTTGCAGGCAGCCTTTGCGATGGATCAGGATCTCAAGATCATTCGAGATTTTGTCGGGCAACAGCGAAAAGGTTTATTCCCACGAGTTCCGACACCAAATCTGGATCTCATCGAGCAAACAGTGGTTTCAGCAGAGCGGGAAAACCAGCAGCTCTTTACGACGGCTAATCAATTTTTCACCGGACTTCACTGGTGGATACGTGGAAGGTATGGGAAAGGCGTTGCTGCCAATGGATTACTCAAAGGCGAATATGTAAAGACGAACCCTTCTGCCGGCTTTGCTTTAAGTATGCCGAGAGATCGAACGTTACCAACCGATCCGTTTGCCGAAGATAACTCAGAGCGTTCACCATACGTTGCCCGGCGTCATGAAAACACCTGGTCCTGGGAAAATGGCGGGATCAGCATGAAGTACAGTGAAGAGATCGATATTGTTGCCGAATCCAATTATTTTTACTGAGGTCAGAATCTAGTCCATGGCACCGGGCGTGCCTACTTAGCTGAATTTGACGAACCTGATCCTAGTGATGCCTATCAGATTGTGGGTTATCAAGAATATGCTAACGCACTGAATCATCTCGTCCCGCTCATTCAAAAAGCAGACGCAGCACAACTTGATGCGTATGACAAGATTATTTCACAGATGCCGGAGTTGGCAATCTATACAAATCTGTCACGTCGCTTCAATTTTCCTCAAGCACAGAATTCTTCTTTGACTCCACTATTGCGAGGCACGATCAATTTGTATCGCCAATCGTCTCTCAATGAGCAGGAATTAGGTCAGGAAGATGATTTCAAACGGTCCGGTCTCGGATGGGTAATCGCGTTGGCTCGAATCGAACATGGCGGTATCGAAATTGGTTATCAGCGCAACGTCTCTCCGTTTAATCTGGAGCATTTGACTGATATTGAAAAGCCTGCGTTCATGGAGTTACTGCTAGATGGAGCTCGTGGACATTATTGGGCCATGCGAATGGATCCCATGACACATCTCGTTCTGAAAGGCGAGGTAGTCAAAGTGAGTAGTCAAACTGCATTGGCTTATGGTCGTCGCGCCGTACTGCTTCAACAGATGCTTGAAACGTTGAATAAGATGGCTGGTGCTACGTTTACACCCGTCCAGCAGAAAGAACTTCAAACCTGGTACAACGATATGTCAGAAGTTCGAGAAGGTGTATCCTACATCATGTACGAGACGTACAAGGCAGCGATTTCACAACAGGGAATTGAAGCGATTGATCTGGAAGGATGTCCTCCGCTGGTAGAGGGTATTCGTCGTGATATCAGTTCAGGGCGCGCAAGTATTAGCTTGAAGAAGTAGCGATTGCGTTTCAGAATCAGGATCCAGTAAGATTCGGGTATTGAATCCGAATTTGATAGACCAGTCATTAGACGATGCTCACGATTTTCACAGGCCAAGAAGCCACCTCTTCGAAAGAGCCGAGTGTGACTCGGCGTGACTTTCTTCAGGTTGGCTCGCTGATGCTGGGAAGCATGTCGCTTCCTCAATTACTGCAGGCGCGCGAAGAGAATTCCGCATTCGTTCAAGACAAATCCGTCGTCCTGTTATATCTTTCCGGTGGCGCCAGTCAGATCGAGACATTTGATCCTAAGATGTCGGCCCCAGCAGAAATCCGTAGTGTCAACGGAGAAGTCAAAACCAGTCTGCTGGGCATTACCTTTGGGGCAACGATGCAGCGCCTTGCTAATCGCGCTCATCAAATGAGTGTGATCCGGAGCCACCAACATAAGATTGGAGGCCACGAACAGGCTCATGTTCATGTGCTGACGGGAGGGACGGATGAACGAGGTGATGGCAAAGAGGGCTTTGGAATGGGCGCTCTTTACGCTCGGCTACGTGGAGCAAATCATCCGGCCACCGGTATCCCTACCAATTGTTTATTGACCGTTCCTGAGATTGATGGACAGTATCGCAAGGAATTGAGTCGTGTCCGCAAAGGGTCACGCCCTATTGAGTTAGGGGCGTCGTATGCACCGTTCGAGCCTGGAGGAAATAGTGCTGCTCTAAAGAATATGCAACTAAGTATCGAGCCAGGCCGTTTTCAGGATCGTCGCACATTACTGGCTGAATTTGACTCATGGAAACGACAGGTGGATGGGTTGCGGGCTGTTGACGGAGTGAGTCGTTTTAATCAACAGGCGGTCGATTTGCTAACTGGAGGTGCGGTGGATGCGATCGATGTCACCAAGGAGGATCCGGCTGTCTTAGCAAAGTATGACACGAGTGAAATGCAGATTGGATTCAAGCAGTTCCGTCCTTCGATGCTGGGGCACAAAATGTTGATGGCTCGGCGTTTATGTGAGGCGGGTGCTGGGTTTGTGACCGTACATAGCGCCGGCTGGGATATGCATGCAGACGGAAACAATCCCGGTATGCAGGTCGGGATGGCGATGTTGGGCAGCACACTTGATCATGCTGTTTCGGCGTTTATGGATGATGTGGCTGCACGTGGTTTATCTCAGAAAATATTACTCGTGATCACAGGTGATTTTGGTAGAACGCCACGAGTGAATAAAAAGGGCGGACGTGACCATTGGGCCCGTCTTGGGACGCTGGCCTTCATCGGAGGCGGACTAAAAATGGGGCAGGTGATTGGTCAGTCGGATCGTCAGGCAGGAGAGCCGATTACGACGCCTTATACCACGGAGCATCTGATGGGGACAGTAATGCAATCTCTGTTCGACGTTGGGGAAATGCGACTGGTCTCCGGGATTCCTCCCCAGCTACGACGGTTGGTCGAGCAAAGTCGAAGTATTCCTGAGCTGATGATTTAGGACGGCTAGCGAATCGTGGCTAACCTACTTAAAGACGGGTAGAGGAGCCGGTTTTTCTGATTTGGCTTTTTTATAAAACCCAAAGATGTCATCCCAGTAACTCCAGGCAGGTGTGAGATGGCCTCCACCTTCTACTTCGATATACTTCACATCCTGTTTGTTTTGTTCAATGAGCTTCACAAGCGAACGAACGACGTGAACATTGACTAACGGATCTTTCGTTCCTTGGATGATCATGATCGGACTTTTAGCAGAAGCGATACGTTTACCTCGCTCAGGCACGAAGTAAGCTGGTGCAACCGTTGCCACGGCAGCAAACTGCTCGGGATACTTGCTAAGTAGATGCAAGCTTCCACCTCCGCCCATGGAATGACCGTACAGATAGATCTTTCGCGCGTCGATCTTTAG
>CALKCC010000191.1 GCA_938082855.1 uncultured Pirellulaceae bacterium
TAACAACTCGGGATGAGAAGGAGATTCACCAGTCACGCCAAAGTTATCTGGTGTTCGAACCAAGCCTATCCCCATCAACCAACCCCAAACACGATTAGCGTACACTCGTGCTGTAAGGGGATTGGAATCGCTGGTAATCCACTGACCTAATTCCACTCGGCCACTCTCGCCCTGAGAAATCTGAGGAGGCAAGCTTGACGAGGCCACTTGTAAGAAACCGCGTGCAACCACATCTCCAAAATTATGCACGTCTCCGCGAATGTGGATCGGAGCGTCTTCAATTTGCTTTGCCTCATTCACCGTCATGTAAGTCTCTTTAGCTGGAATCTGAGCTTCCAATTCTTTTTGTTTCGCCTGCAGCACTTTCACTCTGGCTGCAACAGCCTCTTTGTCTTTTTGATCTGTCGGAGCGGACTCTTTGGCCAATACCTCTTTCGACAGAAACTGGACGGCATCAATAACAACGGCGCCGGTAGACTTGGATACATCCACGACAACGCGTGGTTTCATTCCCTTTTCAAACCGATATGTGCCCAACGAATCGAAGTGTCCATCAACAGCAGGCAAAGTCGTTTCGTTCAAAACAGTAATTCTCGAACCGTCAGCATCCCAAACTTCGACTGGCAATGACTTGGGTCGATTACTTCCGTATGCATAGGCGAATCGGACTTCATACTCGCCTTCCAATTCTGTCGGTGGTTCGAAAACTGCTAGTGTATCGGGACTCCCGCCACTGGCATATTGATACCCAGGTCCGACATAAGTCTTGTTGGAAGTGGAAGTATTCCAATTGCCTGTACGCATGGCATCTGGATCATCAACGACGATGCCAATAACATCGGAAACTTTGATTACACCTACACTTTGGTCTTTGGTAAGTTTCGCCAGTTCACTCTTTACTAAGGCAAGCTCCTGCCCCAAGGCCTTCGTTGCTTCTATTTTCTCAGGCGGGATGGGTAACTCCGCGACCACCCAACGTCCGACATTCGCATTGATTATTGACTCTGTACTACGCAAGATTCCAGCCAATGCGTAATAGTCGCTTGTTGGAATC
The DNA here is from genome assembly GCA_938082855.1 of uncultured Pirellulaceae bacterium. Taxonomy (GTDB): domain Bacteria; phylum Planctomycetota; class Planctomycetia; order Pirellulales; family Pirellulaceae; genus UBA721. The sequence goes on from CALKCC010000191.1 coordinate 1,055, forward strand.
GGGTCGAATTTATGATCGTGACAACGGGCACAACCAATGGTTTGAGCCAGCAACCCGCGACCGATTGTCTCCAACTGTTCATCCACTGCGTCCATCCGCAGTTTCTCTTTGTCCTGATCCTCGAGATTATTATTCCCCATTGCCAAATAACCTGTGGCAATGAGATTCTTTCGCCGTTGTTCAAACCCCTCAGCCTCAAGTAAATCCCCTGAGATCTGTTGTCGGATGAAGAAATCAAATGGGACGTCATCATTAAAACTTTCAATGACGTAATCCCGATACCGCCAGGCTTCTTTATAGATCAAACCTCGCAACGTAACCGATTCTGCATAGCGCACAACGTCCAGCCAATGTCTGCCCCAACGCTCTCCAAATCGCGGCGAGCGTAACAATTCGTCCACAAGGTCTTCATAGGCATTCTCTGAAGCACTATTCACAAACTTCTCTAGTTGTTCCGGTGTTGGTGGCAAGCCCCACAGGTCATAGTACAGCCTACGAGCCAGGGTTTCGCGACTGGCCCGACCGACCGAAGCCAAATTTGCTTGCTGCAAAGTCTGGCCAATTAAGGCATCAATCGCAGATTCTGCATTTTCAATCATTGGAATTTCAGGTTTGACAATCGGTCGATAAGCCCAAAATTCACGGCCAGCCTCGATATCAATTTTTGATGAGGCGACAACTTTGCCTTCACGCGGGTCAATCGCTCCCATTTCGATCCATGCACGAAAATCTGCGATGACTTCTTGTGGCAATTTACCTGCCGGAGGCATTTCATAAAGATCGTAATTAAGTGAACCTAGAAGAGTCCCCTCTTCTGGTTTCCCTGGAATCAACGCCTCGCCGCTTTCTCCCCCAGCCAATATGCCGTCGCGACTATCCAGTAACAGCCCACCTCTTAACTCGTCTTTCTTGGCCGCTTCTTCCGAATGGCACTTGTAACAGTGCTTAACCAATACAGGACGGATTCTCTTTTCAAAGAAATCCAATTGCTCCTGAGTCGGTTGCGCCGACGATGTTGAACTCTCTTCTGCTTTTTGGATTGCCTGGACTGGTTGCATACAGACGAGTCCGCTTACCAGCACAGCAATGATCAAAGAGAATCTGTAAATCACTTCAATTGGTTCCTTAGGCTCAAACACTAACTCATCAAAAGCTAGTCATACGATCTTTCGGTAGGGCACCATCTATTTTACCACGTTGTAAGGCTAAACCTAGACTGATTCAATCTGAAGCACCTGCGACGCAGGATTCACAGCTTGCAAGCCATGTTTTCAGCCTCTCAACTACCAATTTGCCCCGTGAATCAATTAGCAATTGCGATTATAACAAATAGCTTACTTTCTCATTCCATCTCGAATTTAAATGAGTCCCTATGAGTCCTATCGTCATCCTCATTATTTCAATCGTACTGGTGGTTGCAGGTATCTTGGTCTGCAAGTTACACGCGTTTCTCGCCCTTCTTCTTGCAGCGCTCGTCGCCGCATTCCTAACGTCTGGCGAAGCATTAGACACCTATGCTCTTGATGCAGCCGAAACGGAATTCGAAAGCCTGTTCGGTCAACGTCCCGGGGAGGAGCAAGCTCAGGCCAAGTATGACCAGTCCAAGATTGAATTCGTTGACAAGTACAAAGCCAAATTCCTCAAACAGTCCCCCATGTCGAGAGTCGCCAGTGGCTTTGGTGCCACGTGTGGCAAAATCGGTATTCTCATCGCGATGGCCTCGATCATCGGAAAATGCATGCTCGACAGCGGATCTGCCGACCGAATCGTGCGAACCGTCCTGAAAAGACTCGGACAAAAGAATGCAGGTGTGGCCTTTATGGGAAGCGGTTTCCTGCTTTCCATCCCCGTCTTTTTTGACACCGTCTTCTACTTGATGATTCCATTAGCCAAGGCCACTCGTATTCGAGTCGGTAAAAACTACGTCCTCTATATCATGGCCATTGTCGCCGGGGGCTCCATGGCTCACTCGCTAGTACCGCCAACCCCGGGGCCACTAATCGTGGCTGAAGAATTCAACGTGTCACTCATCTCAATGATTATTGCTGGTTGTTGCGTCGGGCTCTGCTCTTCCGCAGCTGGACTCACCTTTGCGGCATGGCGTAACCGCACTATGGAAGTTCCTTTAAGAGATAGTGCGGACGCAAAACTTGAAGATCTGGAAGCTCAAACGCAAAAAGCTGACAACGAATTGCCGTCCTTTTTCGTATCCTTGCTACCTATCATCCTGCCTGTCCTCCTGATCGCTGCCGCAACTGCCACCGACACCTACTACAAAAATCTTGCTGATGGACAGGCACCAGCCGAATGGGTTGAATCCATCAAACCAGCAGTCAAAACACTGGGCGATAAGAACATTGCATTAATCCTGGCTGGAGTCATTGCCATGGCCACGCTCATCTGCCGACCCGGCATTGACCGTAAGAAGATGGCAACCGCCATTAGTGGTGCGTTGGCGAGTGGTGGCATTATCATCCTGATCACCTCAGCCGGCGGTGGGTTCGGTGCAGCCATTAGACAAAGCGGTATTAAAGAAGTGGTTGCCGGATCCGGTGGAGATGCTGCCACACTGGGCACACTGGTCATGGCCTTCTTTCTGACGACCTTAATTCGCACGGCTCAGGGATCATCTACCGTTGCGATGATTACTGTTGCCAGTATTTTTGCTCCGCTGGCCCTCGCTCCGGAGCTACTACCATACCACCCTGTCTATCTGGCATTGGCCGTCGGCTGTGGTTCCAAGCCCATCGCTTGGATGGCCGATAGTGGATTCTGGGTCATTTGTAAAATGAGCGGAATGACCGAAGCGGAAGGACTCCGCACGGTCACTCCGATGAGTATCGTCATGGGACTCGTAGGTCTGCTTGCAACGTTAATTGGCGCCACGTGTTTCCCTCTCGTCTAACCCCAATCTTCCCTACCATCAGCCACCTCCCTGCTAGCCCCTGAGTTCCAATGTCGACTTCCCAAATCAACACACTGACACTTTATAAAAACATCAATAACGCTGCTGCTGGCGTAGCGGCTTTCCAGACAGCCCGAAGACTCGGTGTCTTCAGTGCCTTGCGAGATGGGCAAAAGACAGCCGAGCAGGTTGCCGATGCAGTCGATGCAAACCCAAGACGCGTTGCACTGCTGTTAGATGTACTTGTCGGATTATTAGTGGTGGAACGTTATCAGGACGATTATGCCCTTAGCCAAATGATGCATTTACTCACTTCACATGATGCCGATCTGGGTGAGTCTCGCTTCCAAAAACTAGATCAATATGTAAAGAGCTCCGAGCAAGTAGAAGACTTACGCGAAATCTATCGGCAACGAATGACTTCAACCCAGTGGCAGGTTTCCCCGTCGGCTATGCAGATTGCCAAGTTCCTGCATCTCAGCGAACAAAACGAGGCGCTTGACATTTTAGACATTGGATGTGGAACAGGAGTCTGGAGCCTCTCCATTGCCCACGTTGATCCGGAAGCTCAAATCACCTTCATGGATCTAGAAGAACCATTGGCAACCGCCGTGGAAACTGCCGAATCTATTGGCATGTCTGGCCGCATTCAAACAATCGTTGGAAATCCTCTTCAGGCTGACTTACCCACAAGCCAACACAACTTAGTAATCCTAGCCAACCTCCTGCATCTGCTGGACAGAGAAGAACAGCAAAAACTCATTCAGGCAGCCGCCAATTGCGTTAAACCTGGAGGGAAACTAGTGATTGTCGATGTCTTTCCAGGGCAGGATGCCGGCGACGTTAGTCGTGCCCTGTTCGCAATTGATCTGGAATTGCATGTACCTAATGGAAAGTTGGTCGACCCAATTGAGATTAAAACACTCATCGAGCAAACGGGATTAGACGCGCCGCAGTACTCTCATCTCAATGAAGTACCTCATATCTACGGCATCATGATTGCCCAACGGCCAGCCTGACAACGACCTCAGCTCATCACTGGCGATCGGGGCGGCGCAAGGTTAATTGAGTCAATTCAGGGCGACAGCGAAATCGCACAGGTTGAAGCCCCGATATCCCTCGACTGACATGCATCAATGTCCGACCCTTCCGGAATACGCCACTGGCATAGCGAACACCATGGACGCTGGGACAGATAATCGGGCCTATTCCCGGAATTCGAATCTGACCACCGTGTGCATGACCGGCTAACAACAAGTCGTAGTCCTGCTGTCTTCCCCAGCCAATTAAATCTGGTGTGTGAACGACGCCAATCGCAAACTCATTTGACTTTGGCCGACACTCTGGCGCCGTGCCAATCCAAGGCAGTTCATTGCCGGCTAAAAGAACTTGTTCACCACGAATATCGACATGCCGGTAGGTTGAGCCAAGATCGACACATTTTTCAGCCACCAATGCGGCTCGCAGTTTCTCATCCTGTCCATGACGGACATCGTGATTCCCCAACACAAAGTAACATTCTTTCGAGGTCGTCAAACGCCTGGCCAGTCTTGAAACCCAGGGCAACTTGGATGGAACATCCAGAATGTCTCCGGTCAGGAACACCAGCTCAGAATCCAATTCAAGAATTTCATCACACAAGCGATCATAAAACACCTGAGGAATAACGCCGGTGATGTGTAGATCAGAAAAATGGGTTATCGTCAGGCCTTCGAGCTTTGAAGGTAGTTGGGGCAAGTACAACGTCTTCCTGTTGACTTCCAACTGCCCGACTTGATTACCAGCAAGCGTCAGTAAAAACGAACGGTTCGCCTCTGGATAGTAATTATCTTCCGACTCCTTGGCTGCCTCTTCTGAGATATGGAGAACCTCTGTTTGAGTGATCGCCCATGAGTCCGGGCAGCGATCCACAAACTGCTGAGCAAGACGTCGTATCGCCACCACGACCAACCAGGCCGTTGCCAATGTGAAATATCCCCAATCGGCCACAAGCTGTCGTGCAACTACCTGCCAGGGAGTCACCGATTCCGCACTTCGCCACATCAGAAAAAACGGAAGCACGAGTCCAAGCAATGCCCAAAGGTAGACGCTGCGTTTGAGAAGCTTCTCAAACGAATGATCAGCGACGGCCCCCTGAATCCGATTGACTGCCGCTACACACACAGAGACGTGCCCTAACAACCCCAGTAAGCACAGTAGGATTTCGACCACAGATGACATCGTGAATGAAGAAGCCTAAGTACGCGCCACATCGCTATGAAAATCAATCAATGTTTCACAGACATCCACTAACTGATCCAAGCGGAAAGGCTTGTATAGAATTGCATTCGGATGTAACCCAGCCTGTCGGGCTTTCACAATCGAGTGCCCTGGGTCATATCCAAAACCAGTCATCAATGCCAGCGGGACTGGGTCCATAATTTCCTGAAGCCGCAGCATCAATTGATGGCCGCTAAAGTCAGGCAGGTGAATATCAGAGATAATAATATTATAACTTTCACTCCCAACTGAACTCTTGACCATATAAACCGCTTCACCACCCGACTCGGCAGTTTCGACGATGCAGCCATATCGTTCCAGCAGGGCATGGGCATCATTGCGAACACCTTCATTGGCATCCACGACAAGTACACGCTGGCCTGAGAGTTTAGGATGATGATCGACCGTCGCCCCGGCAGGCATGGCTTCACCCGGAGCCATATCTTTTCCGATCTTATGAATCACCTGACGAATGTCTCGGGCATTTCTCAGAATTCTTTTAACGCGATCAACCACTTCCGGTTCATGGCCAATGTACTTTTCCATCACATTGACCGCGTCGGTTAGGATCTTGTCAATCGGCAACGCCACTTCACGGTGAATCGCCTCGATACTCTTTTGTGTGGCACTGCTCTTTTCGGCGGCCAAAAGGTCGAGCGTATTCAGGGCGAAGGCGATATTCCGAGCAAACAGCTCCAGAAAATGCATATCGTTTTCTGAAAAAGCCTCGGCTTCCGGGCTTTCAACATTGAACGTACCGATCACCTGATCCTGCCACTTCAGAGGTACTGTAAGAGAACTCTGAGCTCCGGAAAAGGACTCGATAAATAGCTCGTCACTGGCAACATCGTCAACCAGATAACTCTCACCGGTCGCCGCAACAAATCCAGTAATCCCATTTGATTCCCGCCCGACTTCGAGAGACCGTTCCGCAGCCTCTTTATCGATACCTGCAGACAACAGCGGATCCAACGTGCCGGACTGCTGATTCACCAGCCGAATCTCAACCTTTTCGTAGTTTAGAATCTCCTGAGTGTAATGAAGGATATTGGACTTCAAGAGTTCAATACGATCTTTGACTTCCATATGGAAGACTTCTTCCGGAGTGAGGTTTGACAGCTCCACGCCTGCTTCATGTATCGCATCCAATTTCTGACGATACAGTTGCTCTTCGGTGACATCATGAATAATCACCAAAAGCTCGCCGGATTCCTGCTCGCCACGTCGTACAGGCTTCGCTTCTATTCGGAAATAAACTTCCGAAGACAACTTGTATAAAGCGGAAGTGCGACGTTTTTTGAGGACGGACGCATCACAAGGACATTGATGCCCGGACTCCCACTGCCCACCTTCCAGCCAACTATAAAAAGGAAGGCCGATTACGCTTTCGCAATCGGCCCATTCGTTGATTTGTTCATTTGCCCAGAGGATTTTTTTATCCTGATCGAGTATGGCGACTCCTTGGTGCAGTTTTTGGATCACCCAGAAGGAATCCGTAAAGAACTGTTTCTTAGGAGCGTCATTGGCGGTGTCGCTAAAGACTCCGTCGAAGCACTGCTGCTTCATGAGGCGGCGAGCTTCGCTCCAGTCATCGGCCACTTCGACATCGAACAGGGAACACAGCTCTTCCGGCGCGGACATCTCAGCAGATGCAGCGGATTTCACGAACAGGATCTTGGCTTGGTCTGACACGCCAATCCCCACTTACTGTGCCTCTTCGTATAAATGTGGCTGGACCAACCAAAAACATTTACACCCAATAACGAATATCGACAATTTGCGACTAGGTTATTCAGCAATTCGTGTCATCAGTAGACAACAAACTTTGCCAAATCTCTGTCACTACTTTCTTTATAATCTGAACTAATTCATCGGCCTATACCGCCCACCCAAAAAACATTCGGAATCCCTCATACAAGTGATTACCAAATGATTACCAAGATTTCGCTAAGCCGGAGGCTCTCTTTTGATTCTTTGCCCCAATTTCCCCCTCGGCTAAATAACAGATTGATTCGCGAATTCAGGCTCGTTTCCTATGCGGAATTCGCTCGATACTATGAATAGGACTGTCTTTACCAACGGCTGTCCCATTTCCAGATTGTTAAACCACCACTTCGGTCACGACCATGTTCCGTGCAATTATATTGGGAGTCAGTGTTTCGCTCGTACTTGTTGGGCTTGAGGGCCTAGCAATAGAGAGTGTCATTATCTCACCTCCTAAATTAATCCATGGCGCAGACGCAGCTACGTCTCAGGTTGAGGTAACGTCACTTGCGTCCTGGCTCGCCATTGGCTTAGGAACTAGCTTAACTCTCTACAACACCTTCAATCGCCCACCCCCCAAAGTTACATCTCAAACGCAAGCATCATCTACTTTATCCTCTGCGTCTCCCACTTCTTCGTCTTCCTCCAATGCAGCTACTCTACAAATCGCAGACCTGGACTACGACGAAGGTTTAGCTCAGACAACCGAGGACTCCAGCGATACCTGGGACGAAGTCGACACCGATGACGATGATATTGACTTCGAAGAAGAAGAAGAAGAAGAAGAAGAAGAAGAAGAAGAAGAAGAGACGGAAGACTACAACAACCAAGACGACGACCTAGATGACTCGGATGATCAAGACGAATACGAATTTGACCTTGATGCGTTTAACGACGAATTTGATATCGACGATTTAATTAGTGAATAGAAACAGTCATGCTTCCAACGCCTCACCACTGGCCTGACACGGACGTTGTCATCTATGACGGACAATGTAGTTTCTGCACAAAGCAGGTAAGCAAACTACACCGCTGGGATGGAAAGAATCGTCTGAGT
>CALKCC010000192.1 GCA_938082855.1 uncultured Pirellulaceae bacterium
TACTATTCCACCGTTGTAAACGAAGGGGCTACGGAGGCGGCTAAAAAGGGACTCTACTTCGGGGGGAATCGAGCAACACCTCCTAAAGGTGTGCATCACTGGCTCATCATCTGCCGTGACTTAACGACCGGTGAACTGGAATGGAAAAAGGAAGTTCATCATGGAATTCCCAGTGGTTCGATTCACGTAAAGAACAGCTTTGCTTCTGAGACGGCGGTGACAGATGGAAAGAATCTGTATGTCTCCTTTGGCCATTTAGGAATCTTTTGTGTGGATCTCAAAGGGGAGCTCATTTGGGAGCGACGTGGAAAGGCCTCGAAGACTCGCTATGACTGGGGAACTGCGGCTTCGCCCGTCCTTTATAAGGACAAGCTTTTTATCGTCGATGACAACGAAGAACAATCGACGTTGCTGGCATTGGATAAAGCCACGGGCAAAGAACTTTGGCAGGCAAAGCGTCCGGAAGGCAGCAATTGGGCGACTCCCTTCGTTTGGGAGAATTCACAACGGACAGAACTTGTCACACCAGGTACGGGTAGGAACCGAGTTTACAGTCTAGATGGAGAGTTACTTTACGAGTTTGGTGGAAATTCCAGTATCACGATTGCGACGCCATATGCGAAGGATGACTTGCTATACGTTAGTAGTGGATATGTGCTGGATCCCAAAAAGCCGTTGTTTGCCATCAAGCCGGGGGCTAGCGGAGATATAACACTTGGCGATCAAGAAACCAGTAATGAATTCATTGAGTGGTGTCAAAAGCAGGCGGCTCCGTACAACCCGTCGACGGTACTGTACGAAGGAAGAATCTATGTTCTGTACGACCGGGGATTCTTTGCCTGTTTTGATGCTAAGACAGGTCGGGAAATATACGGCAAACAGCGTCTCAATGGTGGCCGAGCCTTTACCAGCTCGCCTTGGGCCTATCGTGGTCATATTTTTTGCATAAATGAGTATGGTGAGACGTTTGTTATTAAAGCAGGAGATACGTTTGAGGTAACAGGAAAGTACGCCTTGCACGTTGAGGATATGGCGATGGCGACGCCTTCCATGGTGGGGGATCGTCTGATCATCCGTACCGCAGAACGCTTGTACAGTATTCGAGAGAAGTAAATAGCACTGTTTTCAAAAATTCACTAACAGAATCGAACGGAAATTGTCGAAGGGTTAGAGTATTAGCCTAGTTGACAAGCTGAGGATTTCTCATTCAACTAAGTTTCTTACTGAGGGTGTAGCTCAGTCGGTAGAGCAACGGACTTTTAATCCGTAGGTCCAGGGTTCAAGTCCCTGCACCCTCACAGGTACCCATCGACTTCGGTCGGTGGGTATTTTTATGCGCTCGGTCGTCAACTCGGTACGTTGTTTGCCTGCGATTCTCTACAATATAGCTCTTTCGCTTTGATTTCTTTGAGAGTTAAAAAATGTATCTTTCTGTGTCAGTTCGTATCGTGGAAGCAACGTGTAAAACACGGTTAAATGTGCCGGTGGAAGACTTCATCGATATTGTTCGAGATGGAGGAGGGCAGGCGATTTGCATGCGAGCAAGCGGGGCAGGGGTTGCTGATGCAGACGAGCGGATTGAAGCGGTGGCACAGAAGATAGTTGGATCCGGATTGCCCGTCACGATGGTGACTGCGGACTATGATGTCCCGCTCAATAACTCCCATGGTCCGAATAGCTTGCGGGACATTTCGGCATCGCTGGATGTCGCTCAGGCATTTGATTGCGATCTGATTCGAGTATGCATGAAATCGAACGATGATATCGAGTATGCTCGCCAGGCGGCTGATTTGGCGGCCAAGAGGGGGATTCGACTCGCGCACCAGTGCCACACGACAAGTGTCTTTGAAGAGGTGGATCAGATTCTTTGGGTGTTGGAGCAGATCAATCGGGATAACTTTGGGATTATCTATGAGCCCGCCAATTTGATGCTCAATGGGCAAAGCTATGGAGTAGATACTTTGCAACGTCTGGCTCCTCATATTATGAACGTCTATGTGCAAAACCATCGTCTTGATCCTGAAGGGCCAGAGGAGCTGGATACGTATTGCCGCGGGCCGGTCAGGTTTCATCATCTCTATCTATGGGAGTCCGGTGGCGTTGACTTTACTGAGGTCTTTCAAGGACTGCATGCGATCAATTACGACGGAAGCTTTACGATCCATCAGGCGCAGGGAATTGAAACGGTACAGGATGCCAAAGACTATGTGACCCAATGTCGCGAGTTTTTTGAGCTGCACCTAAGTGAAAACGGCTAAGCAATGCTTTGGCGTATGACCACTCAAATCATTACAATGGACCCCTTAACAACAATGATGCACTGCAACTGATCGAATGCAGTAAGCTACATTGATTGACATTTACCTTGGTAGGAAACACTCATGGCAGTTACCCGAATGGCCCATATGGCGTTACGATGTTCCAACTTGGAACGGTCGCGGGATTTTTATACAAACGTGATTGGATTCGAATTCTTTGCCTGGCGACCTCAGGGTGATTCGATGGACATCACCGATGGTTGTATCAATATCACGCTGTTGCCATACGATGGGAGTCGGCCTGGATTTGAAGAAGGGGATGAATACATTCACTTTGGAGTCATCGTTGATGACTTACAGGCAATCTGGGATCGAGCGGTTGCCTGGGGAGCAGAAATCTCCAAAGGGGATGTGAAAGACCGAACGGAAGTCGACCTGTCGGAAGGCCCGGGTAGATCCTTCAAAGTGCTTGACCCAGACGGAAATGTAATTGATGTCACCGCCGATCGTGAAGAATGGCGTTGTGTGAAATTTGACGACTGAGTGACGAGAATTCAGCTTGCTGCGAAATGGTTTAGAGAATAAGAATTGGACTTAGAAAGAAGGCGAACGATGGGGATGGAATTGGAGCAGCAGAGTGACGTAGAGCCTCAAGAGTCTCAGCAAGGATTAAGCTCTCAACAGAGAATTCTGATCTTAGTGGTGGCTTTCCTCGGTTGGATGTTCGCCGGTACTCAAATGAGTATCAACGGGATTGTGCATTTTCCAGCAGCGGCAGACTTGCTCGGCCCCGAGTCCTCCTCAGATGCCGGGAAATGGGCAGGCTTATTGGTCTGTGCATTCCTTTTCGGCGCTGCGGCTGGTGGATATGTGTTCGGCTGGATTGGAGATCGATTTGGCAGATCGAAGGCAATGGCGATAAGTATCGCCTGCTACAGTATTTTTTCGTTCCTTTCTACGCTTTCCCCTACGGTTGAAGTTTTCTGGGTACTAAGATTCATCACCTGCATGGGAATCGGTGGGATGTGGCCTAACGGGATGGCATTAATCCAAGAAGCCTGGCCGAATACGGCGAAGCCAATTTTGGCTGGGGTCCTCGGTACGTCAGCTAATGTGGGAATTATGTTGTTTTCTCTTTGGTGCATGCATAAAGACGTGAATACGGCAGATTGGCATTGGACATTACAAGCAGGCTCAGCGCCTATTTTGCTTGCGTTGTTTACATGGTTTTGTATTCCGGAGTCACCTTCTTGGTTAGCAGAACAGAAAGCAAATCCTTCAGAAGCTGGGGATGTGAATCCAGTGACCATGGGCGAAGTGTTTAATGGCAAAAACGCGAAGCTGACCCTGATCGGAATTGTGCTCGCTTTTGTTCCCTTGTTTGGTGGATGGGGCGTAGCAAATTGGGCCAACTATTGGGCAGCTGAGCACGACCAGCAAACGGTTAGTAAAGCCTCGGAAGAGAAAGAACAGGTTGATTCCGGTAAAACATCGGTCAACCTAAAAGCAGAAGCTAATTTTCACCGAGCCTGGCCTGGTAGTATCAGCAGCCTGCTGGGAGGGGCACTGGCTTTTGTTTTAGGCAGAAGAGTTAGCTATGCTTTGCTTTGTGTGCTGGCATTTGGTTGCACTCAGTTTCTGTATGCATTGCCGGACCCCACGCATGCCGACTTTATGTTTTGGGTTCGTTGGTTAGGTTTCTTTAGCGGATTCTTCTTTGGCTGGCTACCGCTTTGTTTGCCTGAGATGTTTGATACCAGAATTAGGTCAACAGGTAGCGGAGTGAGTTTCAATTTTGGTCGTATCATTGTTGGTATTTTAATCATCGCCACTTCTTTCGCTCTGAAAGCAGAATTCGAAGGCCGTTACGATACTGTGGGACGAATCTGTGGATTTATGTATCTGATCGGTATCGTGGCTGTCCTAAAGATGCCTACCGCCACGACTGCCAAGCCAACAACACCCACCACGGAAGGATCGTACGGCTAAGGCTCAAGCCAAACACGTGACAGATCCACGGGAATGAAGACAATGTTCTGAGGTAAGACAGATTAGGAGCCTCTACATTGTTAACGGTTAGTGTACTTCTGGGATTGCTATTTAGTCTCGTCGTCATACTCTTACTTGACCAAAGCAAATCGTCGGAAGTATTTGAGTTGGTGGAGTTTGAATTGCCCTGCCTGCCGGCAGTCGCTTTTGAGTTATTGAAAGACCTTTCCGCTTGGCAAGCATGGATGGACTCTCCCCACGCGGCAGAGACTCGGACGCGATTAAGCACAACGCCTACCGAGACCGTTTCACCTGCAGATGGAAATGTTTTGGGTTGGTCCTTATTCGGGACTCAGATTCATCCGTTTACGTCTTTGGAATTCATACAAGTTTGGCAGGATAGACGCCTGCAACTGATCACGCAGGATTTGTCTGCCGGACGAATACGAAATGATCGATTGGATTTCCAACAGTCAGGGGCTTTTTGCCGAGTCCAGTGGAGAGCCAGAATCGTACGAGAATCAGGAGTGCCCCTGAGCCGTCCGGCACGGCTGAAATTCAGGAAGTTACATAAACTGGCAACCCGCCGGATGATGGAATCCGTGGGATACTCAAACAAACGGACCTCCAATCGTCAATTCGGTTCAGTGAATGTTGCTTCCTAATGAGCCTGTTGTCTTTACAGATTGTGCCTTGCAAACGATACTTCACGTAGAAGAATTAACTCTGTCTTCGCCTCACAGGAGACAGGATGTACAGACCCTCCAAAGATGTTGAAAGTCTTAAATCGTGAAAACCATCATTCGCACCACTGTTGGATTCTGCTTGCTGCTTGCATTGACCACACTATCTCGTGCCGGGGATGAACTCCCAGTGGGAATGGTGGCCGAAAAACCCTCGGATGGCCCGTTTGTTAAAACGGAACGTGGCTATATGGTTCCTTACGAAGCAGTCATTCCCGGAACGGAAGTGACTTATAAGATGATCCCTATCGCCGGCGGCATTGCGACTGTTGGAAGTCCGGGTAACGAAGCAGACAGAAATGACTCAGAAGGCCCACAGTTTGAAGTGGAAATAAAGCCCTTTTGGATGGGCCAGTATGAAGTTACTTGGGCCGAATACAAATCCTACATGGCGATGCACGATATCTTCAAAGGATTTCAAACCCATAAACTCCGACCTTTCACCGAAGGTAATAAAGGGTTGGTTATCTCGGCTCCTTCGAATCTATATGACACAAGCTTCACCTATCGAAATGGTGAAGAGCCTGAGCTTCCAGCGGTTTCGATGAGTCAGTATGCGGCGAAGCAATATACCAAATGGCTTTCATTGATGAGCGAGCGGTTTTATCGTTTGCCGACTGAGGCCGAATGGGAGTATGCCTGTCGGGCAGGTACGAAAACTGCTTTTCACTTTGGTGATGACCCGGCCGATCTGGATGACTATGGCTGGCACTATGGGAACTCGAATGAAACGACTCATCATGTAGGGCAGAAGAAGCCAAACCCATGGGGGTTGTATGACATGTATGGCAACGCCTGTGAATGGGTGCTCGATGGAATGCTCGAAGATGGCTACGCTCGGTTTGGTGGAAAACGAGTTTCTGCTGCGGAGGCCTTAGTAAAAACCAAGGAACTATTTCCTCGAGTTGTTCGAGGTGGTTACTACGATCTGGATCCACAGGATTGTCGAAGTGCTTCACGCCTAGCATCGAGTGATGACGAATGGCGCGGGGAAGATCCCAATATTCCACTGAGTCCCTGGTGGTTTACCAGTGGCCCGGCTTTAGGCGTTGGTATGCGTTTAGTCCGCCCGTTGGAGGACTCAATGCCATTGAAAGAGAAAGAAGAATTCTGGAAAGCGGATGTTCAGATTGTCATCGATGATGTGAATTTTCGTATCGACGAAGAAGGCCGTGGAGCCCGTGGGTTTGTCGATAAATTGCTCCCCAAAGCGATTAAAGAGCTGCGGGAAAAAGAGTAGTCTTCGCTGTTTGTTGGAACAGCGTGATGAAGTCCAGCGTCTCATGTATTTGGGGTGCCGCGGCAGGAGAAGATAGTGAAACGGATCAAGTTTGCAGCCGCAGCATTAAATCAAACTCCGATTGCTTGGCAACAAAATGCCGACAATATCGTAGCCGCGATCGAAGCAGCGCGAAAGCAACACGCTGATGTACTCTGTTTACCCGAATTGTGTATTTCCGGGTATGGCTGTGAAGACGCGTTTCTCGCAGAAGGTGTTCGAGCAACGGCACTGGAGATTCTTCTGCAAATCATTCCGGAGACCCAAGGAATGGCGGTTGCCCTGGGATTACCCATGGAGGTGGCCGGGGACATTTACAATGTGGTCGCCATGGTGGTCGATGGGAAGCTAAAAGGGTTGGTTGCCAAACAGAATCTAGCCGGTGACGGACTTCACTACGAACCGCGTTGGTTCACACCCTGGGAAGCAGGCCGACAGACGACCGTTGAGATCGAGGGTGAGCAGATTCCATTTGGGGATTTGTTGTTTCATGTCGGAGGAATTCGGATTGGCTTCGAGATATGTGAGGATGCCTGGGTTGCCGAACGCCCAGCTCTCCGTTTTGCCTATCAACAGGTTGGTGTCATCTTAAACCCCAGTGCGTCGCACTTTGCGTTTGGTAAGCATCGTATTCGCCAGCAGTTGCTGTTGGCCGGTTCCACAGCGATACAAGGCGTTTACGTCTATGCGAATCTTGTTGGTAACGAAGCAGGCAGAGCGATCTACGATGGCGATACGATGATAGGTTCGAACGGAATGCTACTCGCTTCGGGCTCTCGTTTTTCTTATCAAGACGTTGTTTTGACAACTGCCGTGTCTGAAGTTCAGGAGTCTTCTCCAGAAGGATGCATTGAATGCCTGTTTGCATTCAGCCAATCAGAAGCAAGCAGAGAAGAGACAGGGGATGATACATTCTGGGACGCTTGGGAAAAAAGTGAGTTTCTCAAGGAAGAGGAGTTTGCTCGGGCTCTGTCATTGGCCTTGTTTGATTACATGCGAAAGTCGCATTCGCGCGGGTTTGTGTTGTCATTAAGTGGAGGTGCGGATTCCGCTACCGTTGCTGTTCTGATTGGGCTCATGATAGGTTTTGCTCTAGATGATCTCGGGCAGGATGGCCTAAGCCAGCGACTCAGCCACTGTGTAGAAGGTGAGCTTCCCGGTACCGCTCAGCAATGGGTTCATGAGCTTTTGTGGTGCGTGTATCAGGCGACCAGAAATAGCGGCGATGTCACTCGCGAGGCGGCTTGCCTGCTTGCCGAATCGATTGGCGCGCAATTCTTTGAATTAGATGTCGATGTCGTGGTGGAAGAATACAAGTCATTGATCAGTGGTGTATTGAACCGTGAATTGACATGGGCTCAAGATGATCTGGCATTGCAGAATATCCAGGCTCGGGGGAGAGCTCCGAGCGTGTGGATGTTGGCCAATATAAAGCGGGGGCTATTGCTGGCAACCAGTAACCGCTCAGAAGCAGCCGTCGGATATACGACAATGGACGGTGACACGTGTGGAGGAATTTCCCCCATCGCTGGTATCGACAAGGCGTTTCTACGGCGGTGGCTAAAATGGGTCGAAACAGTGGGGCCAGTGGGAGGCGCCGCAATTCCAGCCTTGGTGAAAGTAAATGAACAACAGCCGACAGCAGAACTGCGACCTCCCGAGGAGAATCAGACAGACGAATCTGACCTGATGCCGTATGAGATTCTGGATCTGATTGAACGTCTGGCAATTCGTGATAAACAAATGCCACAGGAAATACTGGACACGTTGGTTGATCATCCAGTGATTGGAGAATTTGCAGCAGATCGCCAGCAGGTGATCGAGTGGATAAAGCGGTTCTTTCAGTTGTGGTCACGTAACCAGTGGAAACGTGAACGGTTTGCGCCGTCGTTCCATGTCGACGATGAGAATCTGGATCCTAAAACCTGGTGTCGATTCCCGATTCTCTCGGGAGGATTTCGACGCGAATTGGCAGCCTTAAAGTAATATTCGAATCGCATTCGATTCGGTGTTATAATGACAGCTAGGAACACTCGAGAGACAACACGAAGGGGCTGGAAATGACACGAATTGTCATGGTGGAAGACAACGAGCTCAATCGCGACATGCTTAGTCGACGATTAATTCGCAGGGACTTTGAAGTCCAATGTGCAGTCGATGGTGAGCAGGGGGTGGCAATGGTTCGAGAGTCATTACCCGATCTGATTTTGATGGATGTCAGTCTTCCCGGTATGGATGGATTAGAAGCAACCCGGCAGTTGAAAGCCGATGAAGCGACCGCGGAGATCCCGATTATCGTCTTAACGGCTCATGCAATGGCAGAAGACCGGGAAAAGGCTCTGGCCGCGGGAGCGGACGGATTTTCCGTCAAGCCGATCAAGTTTAAAGAACTAACCGGACTCATCGAGAGCCTGCTCAGCTAACTCGAATAATTCGCAGTGAATCGAAAGTGCTAAGCCATGAGTGATGTAAGTGATAGCCGGGGCCGAATTCTTGTTGTCGATGACAACGAAATGAATCGTGATATGCTGTCGCGTCGATTACAACGCAAAGGTTATCACGTTGAGACTGCTATCGGCGGGCGTGAAGCTTTAGAGGCTTTAGATGCCGAATCATATGACCTGGTGTTATTAGACATTATGATGCCAGATGTCGATGGGTTTCAGGTGCTGGAGTCTGCTCGCAGACAATACGATGCGACGGAACTGCCGATTATTATGGCGACGGCCAAAACGGAATCGGATGATATTGTCAAAGCTTTGAAGATGGGCGCCAGTGATTACGTCACCAAGCCAATCGATTTTCAAGTGGCTCTGGCTCGGGTCAACACTCAGATGCATTTGAAAGCGTCGATCGATCGGGTTCGGCTACTGGAAAAGTCGCTGGCAGAAAGAAATGCCGAGTTAGAATCGGCCAATGAGTATATGACTCAGAGTCTGGAGTCTGCTGCCAAGTTTCAACTATCGTTGTTGCAGGAAACCGCTCCAGAGGTTGAGGGTCTCAATATTGGCTGGCTTTACTGCCCTTGTGACCAGCTAGCCGGTGATAGCTATGGCGTGTACGAATTGCCAGACGGGCAATTGCTCATCTATCAACTGGATGTAACCGGGCATGGTGTCAAAGCTGCCTTGTTAGCAGTGACTCTATTACATCTGTTGAATCCGGAGAATCCAGGGAATGTCGTTATCGACCCGGTCACTGGAAACACGCTCGCTCCAGCTGCGGTGGTGGCTGAACTCAATGCTCGTTTTCAGATCAATGAAGAGTCCAATCAATTCTTTACGATGGTGTATGGGGTTTATAACTGCTCGAGTCATTGCCTCACCTATGTGAATGCAGCTCACTCGACTTCCATTACGACCGGTAGTGAAACGGCTTTGGTGGAAGAAGAATCAGATCTGCCGGTTGGAGTGATGCTTGGAGTGGAATTCACGGAAAACCAACTGGAACTACAGGCAGGGCAGGGAATTGTCATCTACTCGGATGGCATCATTGAGGCGATTGCTCCGGATGGTGAACTTTACGGTGAAGAACGCCTGATTAAGTTTCTGCAGCAGGAATCAAACACCAATGGATTAGAAACGCTGCGACTTCTCGAACAGGAAGTTCGCAGTTGGTGCGGAGAAGCAGGTTTCCATGATGATGTCTCTGCCCTCGTTCTTCAGCGACAATCCTGATCTGTAGACGGCCTAAAGCCTGAATTCATCGGGTTGTACCGATTGTGTTGATAATTCTATTCGGGTTATTCAGGCTCTTAGTTGATGTCTCATTTTCTGATCAAGCATCGACGACGATTGATATGTAGGCATGGATTGTCGCCATCGCGACATAAGCCTCTCAAAGCAATTAGCAGTCGTTTAGAAACGGAATTGTACGATGCGTCGACTCACCCTTCTTTTCACACTTACCCTGTTCCTTGTCACCGGGTCAGTTTCTGCAGATGATCCGCTGTTTCCCTGGAATCGAACTCCGGACCAGCAACAAGATTCTGGAATGTTGAAGCGGATTGATGACTGGCTTGCCTATGGCGATCCGGATCGACTCGCAGATCCCAACTCAACCGCTAGCCGTTTTCGTAACAACCTACGAATGACAGTCGATATTGCCGGACGCGGAATTGTTCCCACTCGAGCTGGAAACTCTGGTTCCGGATCAGTCGCCTTTATCGGTTTAGATGTGCATAAAGTGTTCTCGGATGATCATGGTGACTATGCCACGATGATCGCTCAACCTTATGTGACAAAGCTCAACAGCATTAAAGGTCCTCACTTTTTTGAGAGTAATAATGACTGGGAGTTGGTGAATCGAATTATGAACATCAACTTTACACGAATCTTTGATGAACGCATGAATGTCAAAGTCGGGCACTTTGAAGTCCCCTATGGTTTGGAACAACCTCTGAATACCAATGGGACATTAAGAGATATGGCATCTCCTAGAAACCTGGGAGTGAAAGCTGACTGGGGTGTGACTCTTAATGGTCAATTAACCAACTACGAGTATGAATTCGGAGTCAGTCGCGGGACAGGTAATGAGTTTTTCGACACAGAAGATCCTTATGTGGTTGCAGGTCGAATTGGTACGAAACACGATGAAAACTTGATCCTGGGAGTCTCGGTATTTAAGGGATCGGTTTGGAATCCAGGGGCTTTAGGCGGATATAAGGCTGGATTGGCGGATGCTTCCGGCGTGACTGGAAACAGCATTGAGCGAGAACGTTATGGGTTAGACATCCAATATAATTTTGAACGTCCAGTCTCGTTTATTGGAGAATTCAACTGGGGGAAGGATTTTGACCGTGATGTCTTCAACTCTCTGATGGAGTTTGACTTCTACAATCCATCCAAGAGTACGATGTGGTTTACTCAGTGGAATTATTACTCGGAAAAATATACTCCTGCGATGGGCGGCTGGGAAGCGGCGATCGATGGTTCGTTGGGATGGCGTTGGACGCCAAATAACAATTGGGCACTAAGTGTCATGTACGTTCAGGAAGTTTCAGCGAAGCACCCTGGCGGAGCAGATAAGCGTTTGGGCTCTAAATTTATTGCCCAATTGCGTTACCGATTCTAGAATTAAATGTAATCCTGTTTTCATTGCTTAAAGAGCAGCCAAAGGATTTAAAGATGAAACGTATACTACTAATCAAGCTAACAGCATTGCTAATTGCCGGTTCAATCGCTGAATCAGTTCAAGCTCAGGCTTACTGTGCTCTGCGAGATCCCGTGAGGCAGATCGGGGAACTCTATCCAGGGCATAGCTATGTGTCTCATGTTGGTGTCGTTACCACCGATTCACGAAAAGAGGTCAGTAATCGACTTCCGTTTACGCTACATTTCAATGAGCTTGGTTCTCATACACTGTATGCAGTAAGTAAAGAGGGGACCAAGGTGGGCTATGTTCACGTGCGTCCAGAAATTACTCGCTGGGGAATCATGGAAATCACGTGGAGTTTGGACGCAGATTTACGCGTGCAGGATTTCGCATTCCAACGCTGCCGTAATCGACGCCGCGCTATTCTTGAGGATGAAGACTTCAAGAAGCAGCTACGAGGGAAGTCATTTGAAGAACTGCTGAGTTTGATCAATCAAGACGGAACTAGCTTAACCGGCGATGGAATCAAAGTGAATTCTTTAGATGGTGAATTTGCTGCTTCGGTCATCCGCTGTGCTTTAAAGACAATTGTCGTCACGGATATCGTTTGGGAGAAGCAGGTGCAAGCCGCGAGAGTCGTGCCCAAAAATACGAAACTACAGGCAGTGACCAAAGTCTACACTCCCAGTGTTCAAACTGCTTTAGAGAGAATGTTTATCGGGGACAATAAAGACATCGACCGTGAAAGTGTGAAAGCATTCCGTGTAGTCGATGGTAGTAAAAAAAAAGATTCTTAATTGAAACTCGATGGATAGCTGCCGACCCCTCTCCGATTGTCAGGTGGTACGTATCAGAAGGTACAATCACCAAGGTCGGATCTTCAGCCGGATGGCCCAGCGACGAAGTTGCCGAGGCATTTCAGTTAATGCATGGTAAGTCGCTGACGGAGCTGACTAATTGTAAGACAACCGTTGAGTTGTCGGCACTTGAAGTGTTGTTGATTTGCCGGGAATTGGGACAGGGTCAGTAATAATTCTGGAAGGCTTGAGTGAATCACCGTGCGTATTGGTAGCTATCTAACGCTTGTAGTTCTGACCTCGTTACTCGGTGGGCTTGCGCTGGCGGGATACTTCTTTTCAGAGCACAAAACGAATAGCGAATTAAGCCAGCTGGCATCTGCAGATAAGCTGATTCAAAAAGATATTGCCCGTCTTAATGACGGGATCAGTGTGCTGTTATTAAATACGGATCAGATTTTGGGAGGGGATAATGATTTTATCATTCCTTCCACGCTCGAGCAGTTTTCTGAACTCGTCGATCTTTGTAACACTAATCTGAGTTTGTTGGAATCTGCGCCCACGACTCGGCCGTCGGAACAACAGTTCATTGATAAACTGTTGGAGAGCTTGGTTAATGCAAGTCTCGATCAGAGTGCCAATTCGGATGGAGGAGTCAGTATTAGAAATCTCTCGTCATCTTCCGAGGCAATTCAGCTTCTGGAGCATCCTGAGCGAGTGTTACGTTATAAATTTGAAGCCGTTAGGCAGGCTTTGTCTGAACTCAAACTGATGATTGAAAAGACGCAAGGGTTTGCAACTCTGGAGCCTGCCGAACGCGAGGCAAAAATGACGGCGTTGTATGATGATTCTCTGGATGACTCCGACACGCTGTTTTATGCAACTGACCAGATGGCTATTTTGTCGGAGCTAATCGCTTTGCATTCTCAGCAAACATACGATCAAACCTCTAAGGAAACCAGGTCGCATCTGATCTTCGCCACGCTTGGGTATCTGATGTCACTTATTCTCGTTTGGGCCTGGTGCCAATCATCAATTTCCTCTCCATTGAGATTGCTCAATAGAGCCGCCCGCCAAGCCCACGAAGACGACAAGCATTTTCATGTGAGTGAAAGCGGGCCTCGGGAAGTCCGTGAACTGGAGCAGAGTATCAATTCGTTTGTGGCCTCCCTGGAATTAGCACGCGATGATGCCTTAGAGGCGAGCAAGATGAAAGGGGAGTTTCTGGCCAATATGAGTCATGAGCTGAGAACTCCGCTTAATGCCATTATCGGTTATAGCGAAATGTTGATGGAGGATGCGGAAGATCTTGGTGAAGAGATGTTTGTCGAGGACCTTCAGAAGATTGAAGGGGCTGGGAAACACTTGCTGGCGTTGATTAGTGACATTTTAGACCTGTCGAAAATTGAGGCAGGCAAAATGGACTTGTATGAAGAGGAGTTTGCGATCAGTGAACTGGTGAGCGATGTGGAGTCGACGGTTCAAAGCCTGATTGTCAAAAACTCTAATCAGTTCATTGTCGATGTTAGTGACGACGTTGGTAGGATGTTAGCAGACCTGACAAAGACCAGACAGATTCTTTTCAACTTCATCAGTAATGCTGCTAAATTCACCAAACAGGGCGAAATTACACTATCTGTTTCTCGTCAGGCCGGTGTTCCGTCAGACTGGATTCTCTTTTCGGTAAGTGACACTGGAATTGGAATGACCGCCGAGCAGTTAGATAAGCTATTTGAGAAATTCACTCAGGCTGACAGCTCGACCACGCGGAAGTATGGCGGGACAGGTTTAGGACTCGCATTGTGCTGGGAATTTTCTCACATGATGAATGGCGAGGTCACCGTGGAAAGTACACCTGATGTAGGAACTACCTTTACGGTTCGTTTGCCAACGAAGATGAGAACCGAGTCAACGACTCTTATTGAATCAGTGACAAGTGCTTCAGAGACAGTGCTACTGATCGATGATGACAAGACAGTGCATGAATTGCTGACTAGAAAACTGGATAAACTTGGCTTTCAGGTGGAGTCCGCATTCAGTGGTCGAGACGGGATCTATCAGGCAGAATTGCTTAATCCTGCTGTGATTATTCTGGATGTCATGATGCCGGGAATGGATGGCTGGGATGTACTTAAAGTCCTCAATGATCACGACCAATTAGCTAGGATTCCAGTCATTATGCTGACCATGGTCGACGATAAGAAGCGTGGCTATGCTATGGGCGTGGCCGGCTATTTGCGGAAGCCGGCTCAGCGGGATGAATTAGTTCGTTTACTCGACAAATACGTCAATCGCAATCTGAAACCAGACGTCTTGGTGGTGGATGACGAACCTAATATGCGTGAATTGTTACGTAGGAATCTCGAGGACCTTCAGTGCAATGTCCGTGAATCAGAGAATGGATTGCGAGCGATTGAAGAGTACGGCCAGAAGCGTCCAGACCTGATCATTCTGGATTTGATGATGCCTGAAATGGATGGATTTGAATTTGTAGAGTATCTACGCGAACATCATGAAGAGTGGACTCCAATTGTGATCATGACCGCTAAAGAGATCACGGCAGAGGATCGTCAACGACTTAACGGTGCAGTAGAAATATTGCTGACCAAAGATAATCTAAGGCAGCAAAAACTCGAGGGGGTCGTCGAGTGGCTCTTGTGTGATTGGCAGCAAAATGC
>CALKCC010000193.1 GCA_938082855.1 uncultured Pirellulaceae bacterium
ATATGCAGCCATGATGGAAGGCATAGATAATTCAGTGGCAGAGATATTGCAGGAACTCGAAGAACAAGGGCTGGCAGACGACACCGTCGTTATCTTCACAAGCGACAATGGCGGATTGAGCACGAAACCCTGTACTTCGAATCTGCCTTTGCGAGCGGGTAAAGGCTGGGCCTATGAAGGTGGTATCCGAGTGCCTTTAATTGTCAGGTGGCCCGGGAAGATCGATGCAGGAGCTGTGACCGGAACTCCAGTCACGAGTATGGATTTCTACCCGACCATGGAAGTGCTCGCAAGCCTTTCGACGCTGGCCGCCCAGCACGTGGATGGAGAGAATTTTAGCCGAGTGCTTCTGGGGGAGGCGGCATTAAAACGTGAAACGCTGTACTGGCATTATCCTCATTACCACGGTGCTGGTTGTATCCCGGTCGGAGCCATGCGGCATGGGAATTGGAAATTAATTCACTGGTATGGTGAAGATAGATACGAGCTGTATAACCTCGCCAAAGATCCCAGCGAATTGCACGATGTTAGCCAATCGAAATCCGAGATGTTAAAGGACCTTCAGTTACAGTGGCAAACTTGGCTGAAATCAATCCCGAATATTAAGTATGACAATCCTAATACGCTTAGAAAAAAGTAGCTGGCTATAGTCTGGTTAGCGAGTGATAACGACTTTCGCATCTTCGTCTTCAATCCGCACATGGCCCACGACTTTGTCATTCGTTTTAGTGATCAGCCAGGTCGCGTCTTTTCGAGTTAGCTGCGGCTTCATGTCGCCAGGCTTCAGTGAGAAAAAGAGGACAGGTAATCCCTTGCGATCTAGCCAGTAGACATTAATGGGATCCTGAGACTCGTTGACAAACATGACAGTGAGTTTCGGACCAACCGGTGCCGACTTCTTCATCGCCACGCCTGTTGACCATAGGGGTAACTGTTTTAGGTCCTTCAGATTTGCCGTGTAGTAGTCGGCGAACTCCTTCGGTTTCAATGCTCGATACTTTTCTATGATATCTTTATGCTGAGGGACCTGAGCTAGATTTGTCCACTCGTAGCGGTCATTTTGTATGTCATACAATTCTTCATCGCCACCTCGATAATGAATGTACCGCCACCGATCGTCACTAATGCTAAAACTCTCCGGTTCAGCCAGGTAGGTAATCGCAACATGATTCCAATCGGCCTCGGGGTTTTCTAGTAATGGTTTAAGGCTCGGATGATCGTGATGCTCTTCGGCTGGAAGGCCCGTTAGGTCCAAAAGTGTTGGGAAGAGACTGGTGAGGCTCACTGGTTGACGGCAGATAGCAGGTTTAGTGTCTGGTGTTTTAATCATCAGTGGGACGCGTGTGCAAACTCGCCAGGCAGTGAATTTTTGCCAATGCTGTTTTTCTCCCAAATGCCAACCATGGTCGGACCATAGTATCACAATCGTATTGTCCTTGTGAGGACTGTTTTCTAAGGCTTCTAGTACTTTCCCTAGCATCGCGTCAGCGAAGTGGATCGAGGCCAGATAGCCCTGGACGGCTTGTTTCCATTGCCCTTCTTTGCGAATGTGCTCGAAGTACCGATTGGGCCCTCGCTTCTTACCACCTGCAGGAAGATCAGCAAGATCATCTTGTTTGTAACCTGGGGGTAATAGGATGGAGTCGAGAGGGAACGGTTCAAAGTATTTCTCTGGTACGAACCAGGGTTCGTGAGGTCGATAGATTCCACATGCGAGAAAGAACGGTTTATCGTGTTCTTCTTGAAGTGCTTTAGAAGCATACTCGGCTACTAGATAATCGCCACCGTATTCTTCGTCCGTGGCTTCCAGCGGTCCCCAATCTGTTTCGACATACTGCCAAGGGCCTCCTCGAGGCAGGCTCAATGGCCGAGTTTCTGGGTAAAGCGTCCGAGGGAATGGGTTTTCAGTTTTGGGATTCGGAAAGTAGTTCTGCCACGATTGTGCATCGATGAAGTAGTGCAACATCTTGCCGGAACCGTTGGTGGAGTAACCGTGCCGAGCCAGAGTTTTGGGGATAATTTCTGTGTCAGGCATCACCTGACGCATGGATTGGTTATTGGAATAGAGTCCGGATTTGTGTGGTGAAATACCCGTGAAGACTGAAGCTCTTGATGGGTTGCAGGCTGGCGCGGCGCAATGTGCGTTTGTGAAAAATACGCTTGATTGAGAAAGCCGGTCGAGATTAGGGGTGAGAGCCTGAGGGTGGCCACCCATACAGCCAATCCAGTCATTTAGATCGTCCATGGCAATGAACAATATGTTAGGCTTTGAGGAATTGACCTGAGCCGGACAATTTGCTGCGGGGATACACAATCCGACGACTAAGCACAAGCGAACAACAGTTTTATGAAGTGAATTTGGCATGCATGCTTCCTAATTTTCAGATCTCCTCACCTCATTCTACCTAGTCAATAATATTCCGTTCTCCAAAGCACGCTGCTGTGGAGCCTATTTAACAAATAAAACTTGGTTTATGCATTGAAAACGTATGGATCAAAGTTGTTGATAAATCCTACGGGGTCTTGCTCGCACCGCCAGGAGAATGCTGTTCGGTTGATTTGCGAATCGGTATGTAACCTGAAAATTTAGTAATTCTAGGAATTCATTGTCGGGGATGGGCATTGGATCAGTAGTAACCAAATAGATCGATCGTTCCCCTCAAAAGAGAGGGAAAACTACACGGGCAGTACATTGGGAGTATGGATGACCAACGTTGCACTCGAGTATGAAGCAAATTCGTTTGCACACAGTGAAATTTACACGCGTTTTGGTGTCTCTAGAACCAATTCGGAAATCATGGATATGCTCCGAAAGGAGATGAGCTTTGTCGGCGAAGACCCTCATTATTCACGAGTGGGAGACCCCGATGGCCAAATTCAACTGCAGGAAATCATCGGACGAGTGTACGGGAAAATCATCGCGCTGGGCTATGACAATGAACCGGAGCAATTCGGCACCCTGATGTTGCGTTATCGCGACTCGTGCCCCGTCATTGATTCCTATCTTGAAAGGCGACTCAAGGAAGGGGTATCGCCCGTAGAGTTAGAAATCTGGTGGAATATGACTCCCGCCAAACGATTCTTTGGGCTCGAACTTGATCACATCGACTGTGTGGATTACTTCAATGCGTTGTGTACAAGTGGCCGAACTGTCGAAGAGGCAAAGACTTATATCTACCAACGGTATCCCCGTTTTGGAAATCCTGAATCCAGTGTAGATGAGAATCGCCCATTGCCGATTGAATTCTCACTAGCTGTGAGAGCTCTGTGGAATCGACAAAACCAGTTCCTCAATCAATGGAATGAGATAATTAGGCAAGGTGGTACATTTAATATGTTCTTGCGACGCTACATATTAATCGAACCGCAATCCCCCGAATCGGAATAACTGAATCGGGGTTTTGACCACATAACCGTAAATAGCGGTTGTCTAAGTATCGGTCACAGTGTTAAGTGGAGGAATGTCAGATCAACATACCTTCATCGCTACTACAGCCTTTGGTCTTGAGGCTGTTGTCAAACGCGAACTCATCGCGTTAGGGTATGAGCCTAGAAGTACTTCGCCTGGCTGGGTCGAATTTGATGGAGACCTTTCGGCGATTGCTCGAACGAACATGTGGCTGCGAACAGCGGACCGCGTCTTGATTAAAGTAGCAAGCTTTCAGGCGACTGACTTCGAAGCTCTCTTTGAAACCACCAAATCCGTTGATTGGAAAAAATGGCTCCCGGCCAATGCAAGATTTCCAGTAGATGGTCGCTCTCATAAATCACAGTTGACAAGTGTACCCGCCAATCAACGCGCGGTGAAAAAGGCGATCGTCGAAGCAATGCTCGCCCAGCATCAGGTCACAACTCTTACGGAAGACGGTCCTCTTTATCGATGCCAAATCGCACTGCTCAATGATCAAGCCACACTAACCATCGACACGACCGGCCCCAGCCTTCATAAGCGAGGCTACCGTGAATTTGCTGGTGGAGCACCAATCAAAGAGACACTCGCCTCGGCCATGGTTCAGCTCAGTTTTTGGCATAAAGAAAAACCGTTTCTCGATCCATTTTGCGGTAGCGGAACAATCGCCATCGAAGCGGCGATGCTGGGGCGAAATATGGCGCCGGGACTTCAAAGAGAATTCGCCGCCAGTCAGTGGCAAAGCATTCCGTCTTCGACTTGGGAGGAGGCCCGCACCGAAGCTCGCGACTTGCAGCTCCCCAAGTTTGAAGAGACGTTAGTTGCGACAGACAGAGATTTTCGGATTCTCAAAACAGCCAGACTCAATGCGGAAAAGGCAGGCGTTGCCGACCAAATATACTTTCAGGAAAAGGAATTCGATGACCTGCAAAGTAGTCGAAAGTATGGTTGCCTGATTTCGAATCCGCCGTACGGAGAACGCCTCAGTGACTGGCGGGAATTGAAGCCACTTTATCAATCCATGCCTCTCGTTTTGAAACGACTCCCTACCTGGTCTCACTTCATTATCACCAGTTATGACGGGTTTCAGAAGTTACTTCAAAAGAATGCAGACCGTCGTCGCAAACTTTATAACGGCCGGATTGAATGCGTTTACTATCAATTCCACGGTCCCAAACCACGTACAGAAGAATCGCAACCCGTTTTCGGTGGTATCAACGAGAAGGCACAGGAACAGGCAGAGTTATTCCAGCGACGATTGGTTAAAAGAGCTCGCCATCTCCGAAAATGGCCCACCAAACGTGGTATTCATTGCTATCGACTCTATGAAAAAGATATTCCAGAGATTCCATTGGTGGTCGATAAATATGACGATCATCTGCACCTCTCAGAATTTGAAAGGCCTCACGATCGCGACCTGGCTCAGCATGATGACTGGTTGGAATTGATGCGAGTTAGTGCCGCGGAAGCCCTGGATGTTCCCGTTAGTAATGCCTTTCTGAAACGGCGGGGAATGCAGCGAGGAAAAGCTCAGCATGGGCGAGTATCCCAAGACCGCTACGAAATTGAAGTCGAGGAAAACGGACTCAAGTTTCTGGTGAATCTTTCGGACTATGTCGATACGGGCCTGTTTCTCGACCATCGCGAGACTCGAATGATGGTTTGTAATGAGTCGCTCGACAAAGATGTCCTCAATCTCTTTGCCTACACCGGCTCGTTTTCAGTCTACGCGGCAGACGGTGGAGCGAAATCCACCACGACAGTTGATCTATCTGGGCGGTATCTCGACTGGGCGGAACGAAACATGGAATTGAATGGTTTCACATCAGATTCGCACACCTACGTGCAGGCCGATATACGTGAGTACCTGAGTTCCCTTCCTCAGGAAGAGCTATTTGATCTGGCAATCGTCGATCCACCCACGTTTTCCAATAGTAAGTCGACGGAACAGGATTGGGTGATCCAGGAACATTATCCGGAATTACTAAATTCCGTTCTCAATCGTTTGCGCCCTGGTGGAGTGATTTACTTCTCGACAAATTATCGTCGATTCAAGATTGAAGAGTCCTTTATTCGCGGTGATTGTCGTGAGATTTCCAAGCAAACGGTGCCCGAGGACTTCCGTAATAAACGAATTCACCGTTGCTGGCGGATTGAGAAGTATTAGACGCCATCCCAATCTAGCACGCTCAATTGCCATAGACATCTGAGTAATGCTTTATGGAAAAATTGCAACGATTCTCGCACTCACAACAGACATTTCAATCACAATAGAGATTGCTATCTAGTTGTCTTTTGAGAGTCATTTTTTGCGATGAATTTCCCCCAAAGAACTACCTCGGGTTTGATCCTTGCCATGTTGCTGATTGTTACGGCAAATGCGCAAGTGGTTGGACAGAAGCCGCAAAATGTTGTGGTCAGTAAGATTCAAGAATTGGAGTTTTCAGGGAGTCAGAATTCGGTAGGCATTGTAAGTCCGAGTAAAGTGACTCGAGTCGGCGCTGCGGTCGATGGGCGAGTCGCAGAATTTCTGGTCGAAGAAGGAGATGCCGTCAAGGCCGGTCAGCCACTGGTGAAACTGCAAACGGCGATTCTCCAATACCAACTTCAAGGTGCTAAAGCGGAGTTGGAGTTGAGGGCAGCAGAACTTGAAGAATTGGAAGCTGGCACGACCAAGGAAGAATTGGACGCATCACTGGCAAACCTACGCGCTGCCGAGGCCGCCAAGAAGTTCTCCGATTGGAATTTCACTCGGATCGAAAAACTGTTTCAAGGTGGCCAGGTCGTATCAGAGACTGAATTTCAGCAGGCACAGGCCAATAAGAAACGCGACGAACAACTGTATCAAGCAGCAGTTTCTTCTCATCAAATCAATGTGCGAGGTCCTCGTAAGGAGCAAATAACACAAGCCAAAGCGAGACTCAATAGTCAACTGGCTACGCTCAAAACACTCGAAGAACAACTTCTACGACACACCATCGTTGCTCCCTTCGATGGTTATGTGACGATTAAGCAATCCGAACAAGGTCAGTGGGTTGCCAAGGGGGAGGTCGTGGTGCAGATCATCAAACTATCGGAAGTGGATGTTGTTGTGAATGTGACAGCAGACCACGTCACGAAACTTGAGCTAGGCAATCAAGTGCGAATTGATATTCCCTTTGCTACCGAGGAACTTTTGTTTGGAGATGTCTTTGCCATCGTCCCTGCCGCGGATCAGCAGTCTCGCACGTTTCCAGTAAAGATCCGCGTTGCAAATGAAGCCGGTAAAGCAGGCCCTCTTCTGAAAGCCGGTATGTTAGCCCGAGTCCAGTTGCCGGTTGGATCGCCGAAAAAGATGCTTATGGCCCCCAAGGATGCCGTCGTTTTAAATGGGACCAGACGAACCGTGTTTGTTGTGGATGAAGCCACCAACGAAGTTTCAGAGGTCGCGGTTGAATTGGGCGTTTCCAATGGAGAGTTGATCGAAGTCACCGGTGATGTAAAGGCTGGCCAGTCCGTGGTGATCAGAGGCAATGAACGACTCAAACCTGGGCAGATTATTCAGGTCGTTGCTGGTCAGAGCGAAGTGATCGAACAGGACTAAAGGCCCAACGTGAATCTTGTAAAAGCATTCGTAGATAACCCTGTTAAGGTATCCGTGGGGGCATTGTTGATCGCCATATTCGGCGGAATTGCAATGTTCAGTATGCCTAAGCAACTGACACCTGAAGTGGAAACGCCGATGGTGATGGTTTCCACTCGCTGGCCAGGAGCTAGTCCGCAGGAGATCGAACGAGAAATTGTTCTTGAACAGGAAGAACAATTGAAAAGTGTGCCAGGGATGATCAAAATGTCATCCACGTGCAGGAATTCTAGTTCTGAAATTGAGTTGGAATTTGCAGTTGGCACGAATTTGCAGGAAGCGGTTGTGCAGGTAAGCACTCGCCTGCAGCAAGTCCGGCAATACCCGGTAGACGCGCTCGAACCTGTGATTGAAACCCGTAGTAGCACGGACTCATCCATTGCTAGACTTGTTCTCTCCGCACGTCCGCCTACCGTGGAGGTGATTCGTGACTTCGCAAAGCAGTACCCTGCTCTACAAGAGGATCTGGAGTATGTTGCCAGTGCCATGAACTCGGCGTTGCGAGTTTACCGGCTGCGACAAGTCTATGAAAAACGGAGTGAAAAATTTCCGAAACTTAAAGATCTTCTTCCGCCTGACATAGATCTGATGAAACTTCGGCGTTTTACAGAGGATGTTGTTGAGGCACGTCTCGAACGGGTCCCCGGTGTTTCTGATGTGTATACCTATGGAGGACTTGAGGAAGAACTCGAAATCGTCATTGATCCGGAAGCGTTAGCCATTAGGCAACTCACGGTACACGATGTGTTGGGCGCGTTGCGAGGCCAAAATAAAGATACTTCTGGTGGTGATATCTGGGAAGGAAAGCGTCGATGGGTCATCAGAACGCTGGGACAATTTCGTGATACCAAACAGGTCGAAGAACTGATCGTCGCCATGCCCAATCAGGTGCCTGTGTACCTGCGGGACGTTGCAAGCGTTCAGATCGGATACAAGAAGGCCGACAGTATTGCGCGTCGATACGGTGAACGGAACAATGGTCTGGGGATTCAGCGGCGAGTTGGAGCCAACGTCATCGAAGTGATGAAAGGGATTCGCGAGGCAGTTGCAGAATTGAATGCAGGCGTTCTGGCACAAAAGGACTTGGAACTCTATCAATACTATGACGAGACAGAATACATCACGTCAGCAATTTCACTCGTCACAGATAACATCTTCCTGGCAACGGCCTTTACGATGATCGTCCTGATGCTGTTTTTGCATCGCTCGGTAAAAACGATGGTGGCGATCCCGGTCTTGGTTACGTCGTCACTGCTGGCGGTATATATCTCGCCTTGGTTCTTTGTCCTAACTCTGGCTTTGATCGTAGGTTTTGGACTTTGGTTTGGCCGTGGTGCCTTAGTGATCGGAATTGCGATACCCGTCAGTTCGGTAGCAACGTTTCTGGCACTCGGAATTGGCGGCCGCTCCCTCAATGTGATCAGCCTCGCTGGGATGGCGTTTGCAGTAGGGATGTTGGTGGATAATGCAGTAGTCGTCTTAGAAAATATCCATCGACGAATTCAGCTGGGCGAGAAGTCGTTCGAGGCTGCGGTGAATGGGACAAAAGAAGTTGCCGGGGCTATTGTTGCTTCGACGTTAACCACCGTGGCCGTTTTCTTGCCGGTTGTCTTTGTGGAAGATACATCAGGCCAGTTATTCAGGGATATCGCCTTGGCAATTAGTTTTGCGGTGGTGTTCTCCCTTGTTTGTGCCATGACGCTCATGCCAACCGCAGCAGCACGATTGTATAAGGGGTATCAGAAGGAAGTCTCTGAATCGAATAAGGCGATTTCCTGGTTGGGCTCTCTTGGGCAGGCAATGGTCGGCTTAATCGTAAATGTGAATCAGGCGATTCAAAAGTCGGTTTGGCGTTCCGTCTCATTTGTTGTAATCGTCCTGGGCGTCGTAGTGGGGCTGACGCTGCTGTTATGGCCCAAACTTGAATACCTGCCGTCGGGCAACCGCAATATGGTTTTCATTCGTATGTCCCCTCCCCCTGGCTACAACATGGACGAGTTGATGGAAATGGGGAAAGAGATCGAAGTGGATTTGGAACCGATTTGGAATGCGAATCCGCAAGAACAGAGTGAGTTGGAATATCCGGTCATCGCCTACTATTTCTTTAGTGCACGCAGTAGTGGAATTGCAATGGGCGTACAGGCCTATGACCCGTTACGAGTAGCCGAATTGATGCCAAGGCTGAAGACATATGGGAATAGATTCCCTGGCACTCGAGTGGTCGCTTCGCAAGCAAGCCTTTTTGGGCGAGGGTTCAGCGGAGGCCGCACCATTGACGTTGAAATAACCGGTCGGGATCTGGAGAAGTTAATTGAAATCGGTGGTTCAGTTATCGATCGAATCCAGGATGGAAAGCAAGGTAAACTGGCACGCTTGGCAGGTGCTCAGATGTTTCCGAGACCTAGCCTGGATCTTTCCAGCCCGGAAATACACTTGCACCCCGATCAAATCGCCTGCGCAGAGTTGGGGATTACCGCAGACGAGCTTGGCTATACAGTCGATGCGTTTGTCGATGGAGCCTATGCGGGAGACTTCTTCTACGGAGGTGATAAGGTTGATATCACTCTCAAAGGTGACCGAGTCGTGGATATCCGCACGCAGGATTTGGAAGACTTGCCAATCGCCACGCGGTCAGGAAAACTTGTCCCTCTTTCTGCCATGGCAGACATTGAATACAGCAGTGGCCCCGAGCAAATTATGCGACGTGAACGACTGCGAGCCATTACCGTTCAGGTGACGCCACCACCAGAAATCGCTCTAGAAGAAGCCATGGAGATTATCAAGGAGGACATCGTTCAGCCCATGATTGAAGATGGTTCACTCGGTAATGGAAATCTGATAACGCTCTCCGGAGCTGCGGATAAGCTCAATCAAACGTGGGAATCTCTGCGGTGGAATCTTCTATTAGCATTGGTGATTACCTATTTATTAATGGCAGCCCTGTTTGAATCCTGGCTCTACCCGCTAGTGATCATTTTCTCGGTTCCACTGGGAGCGGTCGGTGGGCTGCTCGGACTAGCCTTACTAAACGTGTTCGTACTACAGAATCTCGATGTGTTAACAATGCTGGGATTCGTGATCCTCATCGGCACCGTAGTCAACAATGCGATCCTAATTGTGCATCAGGCATTGAACCATATGAAGGATGAAGGCATGGGGCATCGGGAGGCAATTCCATTAGCCGTTCGTTCACGAATTCGGCCAATCTCGATTACGACGATCACGACTGTGTTAGGACTACTGCCCTTAGTGCTGTTCCCCGGTGCAGGTAGCGAACTCTATCGCGGCTTGGGCAGCGTCGTCCTTGGCGGCCTCCTAGTCTCAACAATCCTCACACTTGTTCTCGTGCCGACGGTATTTACGCTCTTTATGGATGCACGGATCGGCCTAGCCCGCAAACTTAGACATTTAACCAGTTAACCAGTTGGCCAGTTAACCATTTAACCAATTAGCCATTTAGCCAGTTAGCCAGTGGGCAATGGGACAGTTAAACAGTTAGACAGTTAGACAGTTGGCAAGCCTGAGTTTCAGAGTCAAGGAGCTTGCCTGTTCCATCTACGCCCGTTGGGCTTCAGTGGATATTTACAGTCCTTCGCAACAGAACCAGCGAGTTTACCCGTTCCACCTTCGCCTTTCAGGCTCCGGCGGATAAACTCCGTCCTCATCTACAGAGATCATGCTTTAGAATCAGGGAGCTTGTCCGACGAAGGAGGACGAAGTCGGACCAAGGGCTCACTAGAAAAATGCGAAGGCCGGACGGCCGAAGCCAAGGGGAATTTAACCAGTTAACCCGTTGGCCAATTAGACAATTAGACAATTAGACAATTAGACAATTAGACAATTAGTCAGTTAGACAATTGGGCCGAGTACGAAGAGTTAACTTCTACCAAGGTTATATCATTGTCCGAAGGCATAGAGGCGAGAATGAGTTCGGATATAGATCACTCCATCACTCACTGCCGGCGTGGCATAGGTGAAGTCCTGCATGTCATTA
The DNA here is from genome assembly GCA_938082855.1 of uncultured Pirellulaceae bacterium. Classification (GTDB taxonomy): domain Bacteria; phylum Planctomycetota; class Planctomycetia; order Pirellulales; family Pirellulaceae; genus UBA721. The sequence continues at coordinate 11,026 of CALKCC010000193.1, forward strand.
GTCGCCAAGATCTCACGGCTAGTTCCAAGTTTAATAACCGTGATCTTGCCATCTCCCGATACCGTATAAAGCCTGCCGCCGGCAATCACAGGTGAGGCATAATGGGTCCCCGATCCTCCGGTTCGCATGCGAAATACTCGCTCACCTCGCTCCACGTTAACACATGTTAAGAGCCCGCCATTTTTCACCATGTAGAGTAATCCATCATGATAGATTGGCGATGGTACTTCAGGGATGCCCTGCTTTTCCAGGCGGCGAATGTCGCTTTCAGTTACCTGCCCGCGGCTCTTGAGTGGTATCGCGATTAAGCCATGTTCTATGTAGCCCTTCTGACGATCCTCTTCTCGATCCAATACAACTTGCCACTCCGCTCGCTCAATCTTGCCGTCCTTGTTCGGATCGGCATGGTTGAATTGGAAAGGGTATCCGTTCTGCGGAGCTTCGGTTCCTTCACTACGATGAAAATAAAACAGCTTAGGGATTTCTTGGCGGTCGATTCGCTTGTCACCGTCTTTGTCGTTATTAGCCAGCAATTCATCAAAGGTCGGGAAATTTGGCCGTAAGGACTCTTCCCCGGTTTGATTCCAAGTTGCCACGACCACTTCGTCTTCACAGATGACCGGTGTGCTAGTGGCGGTCGTGGAACATTTAAGTTCCCAAATCAGTTGGCCTGAATCGAGGTCGAAAGATTGCACCGCACGTACTGCATGAATGATCAATTGATTGTCGTGGATGATCGGTACCGCGGTGCACGCCATGTTAGGAGTGAAACGCTCGTTGTTTTTGACTTTCCAAAGCTCCTTGCCGGTATGTTTGTCCCAAGCCGCCAGAAAGTGATCGACGTAGTTGCCTCGATAGAGAATCACTTTGTCTCCCGCAATAATTGGGGAAACCGCGTTGCCGGCGTAGGACTTCGTTAGCGGCAAGCGTTTCTCCCAAGCGAGTTTGCCGCCCTTCGAAAGACACACCAAACCGTAGGAACCAAAGTACACGACAATCTGCGCTCCATCCGAAGCGGCAGTACTACTGGCAGGACTAAAAGATGGATGACCACGCTCCAGCTCTGGCACATCGATCTTGTAGTTCCAAAGTTGTTTTCCCGATCGGCGGTCAATCGACACAACCTGTAGTTGCTTGTTCTCTCTGTCCTCACGCTGCACGGCAGTGAGGATGAGCTGATTGCCGATGACGCAGGGAGACGAGTGCCCGCTGGCAACCGGCACACTCCAAAGTTCCTTGTCGCCAGGACCAAATTTCGTCGGGACCTGAGTGTCGTCTGAAATTCCCGCACTATTGGCACCGCGGAACTGCGCCCAGTCTGCAGAATAGCCAAATTGAGTGCTGCCCATGAAAGCAACGACGACTAGGGATCTGAGAATTAGCTGCTTAGACATGTGATTACACGTCTTCGTCATTGAGATCGGAGGCTTCTTCTGGTGGAGTGTCATCCTCCGGTTCGGCCAATAGCGTGTCACGTGGGCTCGCATGTAAATCCGTTTCATCCGCGATCGGTTCACCGACAATGGACTCCAATAAATCTTCGTCCGCGACAATACCCACCGTCTGACCAAATTCATCGACGACTAACATCAGCTTATGAGTGTTGTCGACCATCGAGTCAAAAGCGGTTTGGGCGGGCGTTGTGTCAGTAACACTCTGCAGATGATGTGCCAGCTCTGATAGAGCCGTGTCGCGGCCTGCGATATGAGCTTCCAATACTTCAGAGTAAATCACATACGAGTGAACAGACTCGTCATCATCCTCTAGAGGGATGCGAGCAAAGTCGACCGGGACGTGCTGAGCTACAAACTCGGCGGTTGTTAAATTCGAACTTACGTGGAAAACCAGATTGAAGGGAGTCATGACGTCACGGACAGTCGTGTTTCGCAGATCGAGAATGTTCTGCACCATCTCTGCTTCGTCGTCGGAGATCGTTCCTGACTCTCCAGCTAACCCAGCGATGGCTTTGAGCTCGACTCGTGAAAACGAACTATGGTGTCCGGATGATGAAATGAGCTTGGAACAGATTTGTAACATCCAAACAAAAGGATAGAGCAACAGGATGAGCCAGTGAATTAACAAGGCCGTTGGCTTAGCCAAGGCATTGCAGTATCGAGCGCCGAGTGTTTTGGGGATGACTTCGGAAAGCACCAGCACTAAGAGTGTGAGAATGGCCGAGGCCAGGCCGAGATACTCGCCGTCAAACAGAAAGCTGACCTCAGAACCAACACCTGCCGCGCCCATTGTATGGGCAATCGTATTGAGAGTGAGTACGGCCGACAGCGATTTGTCCAAGTCGGTTTTAAGCATCTGTAGACGCTTTCCGGCTTTACTCCCTTTGTCAATCATTGACTGGATGTAGCCTGGGCCTACCGAAAGCAAAACAGCTTCCAATATGGAGCACAGGAATGAAAATCCAAGTGCCAGGCATAGGTATAGAATCAGCGGAATGAAATCGGTGAATTGTTTGTCCATAGTTTAAGTGTACACAGTTTGTCCTGTTTACTGCAGCGCCGCTTTGGAAGTCCCTGAATTCACGGGAATTCCTTTAGCCAAAGCACTACAATGAAATTCACCCCCCTGCCCATCTGCAATCATCTGAGTACCACGGCCATGACTAACATCCTATTTGCTGAAATGCGTCAGGAAACAGCGTCGTTTAATCCCTTTCCGACCGACTACGCGATGTTTCAGCAATTCCAAGGTCGGCAACTGCTGGAGAAGTATGCAGGGACAAAGACGGAAATATCGGGCTTCATGGATGTCATGGCTGAGGACGATGAGATTAGCCTGATACCCACCATGAGTGCGGCCAGCGTCTCGGGCGGAGCTATCCCCACAGCCGATTTGGATCGGCTGATTGATGAAATTGTGGAATCGATCCGACAAGCAGCTAGCGAAAACAAGATTGACGCTGTGTATATGTGTTTGCACGGAGCGATGGCTGGGGTGACGGAAGATGATCCAGAGGGTCGATTGCTTAGTCGAGTACGAGAAATCGTCGGTGACGTGCCGCTCGTGGCAACCATCGATTTGCATGCCATCTTGACCGATCGAATGCTGGAATTATGCGATGTCATCGTGCCGTTTCATACCTATCCCCACGTAGACCAATACGAAACGGGCCAACGAGCTGCGAATTGCATGCGGAAACTACTGAGTGGAAATGTCAAACCTGAAATGGTGACCGTGAAAATTCCTCTCTTGGTACGCGGAGATGAGCTCATTACAGATTCCGGCAAATTTGGTGAAGCGATTCGTATGTGCCAGGAAATCGAAGCATCGGAAACGGGACTGTCTGCTGGCGTGAATATCGGTAACGCATTTACGGATGTGCCCGAATTGAGGACCAACGTATTAGTCGTCCGTGACGGTCAGCGAGATCAAGCGTTAGGGGAGGCTCGAGAGATCGGCCAATTCATGTGGGCAAATCGCGAGCTGTTTAAGGCCGAGTTGATTTCTGTGGAGCAATCGATCGAAGTCGCTCGCCAAACAGACGGCCTGACTGTATTTTCTGATGCGGCGGATGCCACTGCGAGCGGCGCGTCAGGCGACAGCAACGAAATCCTAAAAGCCTTGGTCGAGTCCGAGTTTGATGGCCGCTGCTTGGTCCCGATTGTCGATCAGCCAGCTGTTCAGGCAGCGAAAACTGTGGGTGCAGGTGGCACCGTTACCGTATCACTTGGCGGTAGGCTGGACCCTGGGCGTTTCACGCCGCTCTCGTTGGAAGTCGAGGTAGTGAGTTTGCATGATGGACATTTTGCTTATGAAAACGGATTGCCAGGGTTTGGCGGAAACGTTGCGATCCTCCGCTATCAAAACATCGATATCTTAGCGGTAGAGAGAAGCTTGTATTTCGTGGGACAGAGAGTGTTTGCTAGTCATGGTTGCGATCCAGCGGACTATCGAATTGTTGTGGTGAAGTCGCCCAATGGATTTCGACCTTATTACGAAACCATCGCCTCAGCCATATGCGCGGTGGATGTGATCGGTTCGACAAGCGCAAATTTGAAGAGCTTGCCTTATCAGAAAGTTGCTCGACCAATCTTCCCGTTGGATGATGGCGTTAATTGCGCATTCGAATAGTAATGATGAACACGGACTTTTTTATAGAGAAGAGAGTTTAGGTAAACGTAATGAAAATCACGGCTGTTGAACCGATACATTTGCGAGTCCCGGTAGTCGAAGCTATTCCGGATGGCACACTGGATGTCCTGATCGTCAAGATTCATACAGACGAAGGCCTGACTGGCATCGGCGAAGTAACGAGCCAATCTTATGTGTGCAAAGCCTGTTTTGACGCTCCGAGAAGTGCAGCCAGACGACATGGTCTGACATCGATTTTGTTGGGCGAGGATCCACGCGATGTGGAAGGCTTGTGGGAGAAGATGTATTACGAGACCAATCGATTTGGTCGCCGTGGTGCTGGGATTCATGCCATGAGTGGTGCAGATATTGCTCTTTGGGATCTCAAAGGAAAAATCGAAGGCAAGCCAGTCTCTGAATTGCTGGGAGGCCGAGTGCGAGATGATGTAAGAGCGTATGCCAGCGTATTATTTGCGGATACTCCGGAAGAGACAGCCGAGATGGCCAAAGAGTATGTGGCGATGGGCCTGACGGCTGTAAAGTTTGGCTGGGGACCGATTGGCCCAGATCCAGATGTGGACGTCGCGCATGTGGCGGCTGCTCGAGAAGCAGTCGGCTGGGACCGAGATTTGATGGTTGATGCGGGACACGCATGGGATTGGGAAACCGCGTTAGGGCGGACCGAGCTATTTAAACCTTATAAGATCGCCTGGTTAGAAGAACCGGTTGGTCAGGATGACCGGAAGGGGTATGCCGAACTTTGTAAACGTAGTGAAATACCCATCGCCGGCGGTGAAGGAGATGTCACCCATTGGGACTTTGAAGACCTAATTGAACGGGGCCTGGATGTGGTCCAACCGGACATCGCCTTTTGTGGCGGGATTACGGTTTGTAAGCGAGTGTCCGATATGACGACGGCACATGGACGTAAAGCCGTACCCCATTGTTTTAGTACGGGGATTAATTTGGCAGCCAGTCTCCATTGGATATCGACTGTGCCAGATGGCGACTTGGTTGAATATTGCCTGCGTCCCAGTCCCTTAATGAGGAAGCTTGTCGCGAATTTACCGCCAGTCATCGACGGCCGAGTGCCTGTCCCAACGGGACCAGGCTTGGGGATTGAATTAGATCCGGCGATTGAAGAGGAATTTACAGTTCGCTATGACTGAGACTCCCACAAACGTTAGACGAAAAGTTCTATGGCTCGGATTCGGAGTCTCATGGATGCTATACGTCCATCGTTATGTGTTCGCCTTAATTAAAACGGATCTCAAGCAAGAGTTCGCTAAATTTGGAATTCCAGAAGCTGAACATAATGAAGTACTTGGTTTTCTTGCGGCGGGATTTTCAGCTGCATACGGACTCTTCCAAATACCGGCCGGGATGGTGATCGATTACTTCGGAGCTCATTTATTTCTGACCGGTTCGATGGTGGTCTGGTCATTGGGCTTTGGCTTATTGGCATTGGCTCCGTCGACGGGCGTGATGTATGCGTCACGATATACACTCGGGTTGGGACAATCCGGTGTGCTGGCAGGAATTGGACGATTGACGAAGGTCTGGTTTCCAGTTGAGTCGCGATCTTCCGCTCAAGGACTTATGGGCGTCACGGCATCCAGAAGTGGAGCGTTCTGCTGCTACATCTTTTTCCCGTTGGCAATGCTCTATCTCTTTGGCGATTCCTGGCAGACTTCTGTTCTTGCTCTCTCCTCCCTTGGGTTGGTCTGGGCCGTCCTCTTCTTCTGTTATGTAAAAAATTCGCCAGACAAACACCCGCAATGTAATCAGGCCGAAGTGGCACTGATCCAGGGAGTGGATGTTGCCGCGCCTGAGGCATCATCGAAACGGATGAAAGTGCTGACATTACTGCGGTCGGCTAGCGACTGGGGATTGGTCAACGCCATCGTGATTGCATTGGCTGCTTCATTTAGTACGGTCGCAGACGCGTTTTATTCGTCATGGATGCCGCAGTTTCTCGAAGAGTCACATGGATTGGAAAAACAACTAGCCGGACTCTATTCGGCACTGCCCTTTATTGGTGGGATGGCCGGAGGGATAGTCGGTGGACTACTGGGCGATAAATTGGTGCAGCGAAATCAAGGCTCGACCACTTGGGCACGCCGGATCACAGGCGCTGTAGGTAAAGGTTCAGCAGCAATCTTGATTTGTGCATCACTACTGGTGATAGAGCATCCGCTTGCATTCGCGTTAGTGCTTTGTGTGGCCAAGATCGGAGCGGACATATCGCTGGCGACTCGCTGGGCGGCAATAACGGACATTGGCGGTCCCGTCATAGCCACGCTATTTGCTCTAATCAATGCCGCAGCAATCGGAGCGGGGGCGATTGGGAGCATTATTTATGGGAAGATAGTGCCGGATGTGAAAGGGGGAGTCGCTCCAGTGCCGACGGATTGGTACCCCGTGCTGTTTGTTGTGATTGGGATGTACGTACTGTGCAGTCTCACCTGGCTCGTGCCAGATACAGCTCGGCCACTTTTCGCTCAATCTAGTGACACCAAAGGGTCAAATGAAGCTGACACAGCTAGTACAGATGCCTCTTACGAGTAATGTCTAATTGGTGCGATTGGAATTGAAGTGTAATTCGCCCCGTCGAACGATCCCGACCGCAGTGAGCTTTTCTCCTCCTGTACGAATTTGATCGTAGCTGTCGGTGTAATCGAATTGACCGTCGTGCTTTTCGAGTAATGTGATGTCAGCCACGGTGCCTGGAGCGAGCGTCCCTAAGTCCCCTGCTCTCCCAAGAACTCTGGCAGGTTGCGTGGTGGACATGTCAACAACGTCGTCTAGTGATACGCCGAGATGTAGGAATTTGGACATCGTCGTAGGCATGTCAAACACTGGGCCATGGAGGTTCATTAGGTGTAGGTCTGTGCTGATGGTCGTGGGAATGAAGCCCTGCTCGACGGCTGCTTCGGCTATTTCCCATTGAAAACTGCCGAATCCGTGGCCGATGTCGAAGATGATTCCATTGTCCCGAGCGGTGGCTAATTCCGAGTGGATTCGACCTGCTTCATTAAGGACAGTGGTTGAACCTCCCTTGAAGCAATGCGTGATACAATCGCCTGGTTGTAAGTGGGGGATCATTTCGGGAAGAGCCATTGGACATTCGCCGATATGGATCATTAGCCAGGTTTCTGAATCCCGAGCGGCTTGGACTGCTTTCTTGAAATTGTCCCAGCCTTGTTGTCCCGAACCGATGATATGTGCACCGGCACGAATTTTCACTCCGACCGCCTGGTTAGGAAAGCGTCGGATGGTTTCTACGACGCCGTCTGGATCGGCATAGCGAGCGTCCATGAGTTCGCCGTAGTGAGCGGCAACTAGGCCGATGCAGGAGAGATTGACTAAGCCGAGGACTTCGGTGTCGACGCGATCGATGACATCGTGTTTGAAGCCTTCGAAGTTATAACTGCCAGCGCTGCCAGCATCCAGGACGGTGGTTACTCCTCCGGCTAGTGATGTGGCGTCAGCATCAATACTGATGGGGACGTGGCGTTTGTAGACGTGAGCGTGTAAGTCGATCAGGCCTGGTGTTACGATTTGGCCGGAAGCGTCGAGTGTCTTTTTGGCGGAGTAGGAATCAAGTGACTCCAGATCGACGATTTGCGTGCCGGAGATTCCGATCTCCCGAACTTCATGAATATTCTGAGACGGGTCAATGACGGTGCCGCCGGTGATCAATAAGTCTAGTTCCATAGGGGGCTCGGTGGAGTCGTGTAGTGGTTGGTTAATGTAGTCGTGCAAATCAGAGGGCGTTACAACGTATAATGCCATGGAGCATACATGAGTGTTATTGTCACCGATTGGAAGGTAAGGTTCAAATGGCGAGTCTTCATGAAAAGTATGGGCTTCGTAGAGTCATTAATGCATGTGGCAAGATGACCGCGTTGAGTGGCGCGAAGGTTTTGCCAGAAATCGCTCAGCAAGCCAGTGCGAGTTTGGACGGCTTCTATGATCTGGATGAATTGCAGGGTGCGGCGAGCACAGTCATTTCCCGCGTGACCGGTGCTGAGGCTGGGTGTGTGACAGCATGCACGGCGGCTGGGATTACTGAGTCTGTGGCGGCCTGTTTGACCGGTAGTGCCTTAGGCAAAGTCTTAAAGTTACCGGACTGTGATTGGGCCGCGAAACGAGTGCTGATTCAAAAGGGGCATTGTGTGAATTATGGTGCGCCGGTGACACAGAATATCCGTATGACCGGGGCTGACGTCGTAGAGATTGGGGAAGTGAACCGGACCTTGGTTGAGCATTTTCGACATGAGTTGGAAGCCGGAGGTGTTGTTGCAGTAGTGCATGTGGAATCTCATCACACCGTTCAAAAGGGGATGTTGGATTTAGCGGCGGTAGTTGAGCTTGCTCATGAGTTTGACGTGCCTGTGATCGTAGACGGAGCGGCTCAGGATCAGCGGATTCAGGAGATGGTCGAGATTGGAGCGGATTTAGTGATCGTGAGTGCTCATAAGTATCTTTGCAGTACGACTGGCGGGATCGTTGCTGGCAAGAAAGCTTTGGTGGAAGCCGTGTATTTGCAGAATCGAGGGATTGGCCGAGCGATGAAGGCCGGTAAGGAAGCGATCTTTGGCGCGATGGCGGCGTTGGAGTATCGGGAGCGTGAGGATGTGGAGGCGTGGACGGCAGAGCAGGATCGCAAGGTGGGCTTGGTGTTGGAGTTACTTAGTGGAATTGAGGGTTTGAGTTTGGGAGTGGATGCAGACCCTAATGGATGTCCGTTTTCCCGAGCGAGATTGACGCCAGATGCGGAGGTGTGTGGTGTGGACGTGTTTGAGCTGAACCGTCGCGTGGCGGAGGGAGATCCCTCGGTGCGATTACGAGCGCATCATGCTAATGAAGGCTATCTATATATAGATGCGATCGAGTTGACGGACGAGGAGGTTCACTTGGTTTGTGAACGGATTCGTGAAGTGTTGGCCTGAGCGGCTGAGATTTGTTTAGGGATTTTTGAATTGCGGGACGTTGCGTCGAGTTTGTCCTGGGACTTCATTTTTCCAGCGAGGGTTTTGTGCGTATTCTTTGTTACTTCCCTGGCTGAATTGGCGTGGCATTTCGTTACCGCGTTTTCCACTTTCACGGTATTCGGGGTAAGTGTGGATTTCAGGGCGTCGTTCGGCGGTGCCGTAGAGTCGCATTCGGAATTCGTTTTCGGCGTGGTATTGATCGTAGTTTGACCAGATTCCTCGCCGGCGGTTCATGGCGTCCCATTGGGCCATGATGTAGGGATATCCGAAGGAGAAGCGATAGTCATCTTTGGCCCAGCCTGAAGCGACCATAGCCTGGTTGATGGCGATGGGGTTACGACCGGCTCGGACAACGGCGAAGAAGCGGTTGGCGGAGCGATTGATTTGTTCGTTGCGTGAGACTTCGACTTGAATATTAAGATATTGGTTGTTGAGGTAGCGTATGAGTTGCGAGCGAGATTGTTGCCAGAAGGGGTGATTTTGGGAGCGTTCTGGGCAATCGATGCCTGCGAGTTGAATGGCGACGACTCCGGAGCGGTATTCGGAGGGGGTGAGATAAGGTTCCAGGAATCGTCTGGAGGCTTCTGAGAGTTGGACGTTAAAGGAGTCTCCGTCCCAGACTTCGACGGCCCTACCGTTGAACATGATGAAGTTTTCAGCATGTACGGAGCTCAGTGGTATTAGCAGAACAGATAATAGGGCGAGTGATTTGGTGGTAGTATTCATAGTTCTTCTATTATATGTAGAAAGTTTTGAAAACTGCCAAAGAATTTAGTAGTCGTCTTGTCGATAAGATAAATCGTATTAAAATACAGAAACACTTAGGGCGATTAGCTCAGTTGGCTAGAGCGCTTCGTTTACACCGAAGATGTCGGGGGTTCGAGTCCCTCATCGCCCACTCAGGCATTTCTTGTGACAGATCATGATGGTCTATGACGGGAAATGCCTTGTTTTTTAGGGTCGGCGAATTTTCTGATATGCCCTGATTACCTATGACTTGCGCTGGTGCCACCCCCTGCGCCACCCCGGCAGCCTCTGAGAACTGTCTATCGGTGACCTGAAGGTAGTGTTTCATCGCTACCCGCTCTGAGTTTCCAAGCCACTCTACTACACAATGTAGAGGGAAGCGTTCTGCTAGGTCGGTTTGGCATGAGGCTCGCAGATTATGGAACAGCTTAGGCCATCGCTCGAGCCCTGCCCTTTTGAATGCTCGTTCGAATCGGCGTCGTATGTTTAGCTTGCGTGGGTCATTTCTAAATCGCTCAAGCTGGTCAAGGCTATGGAGGACGTAAGGAGATTTAGATCGCATCTCCCAAGCGTCGTCTATATACGGCTTAAGCTCTGGAAACATCGGAACACGTCGATAAGGCTCAACGTTGACATGATGCTTGGTCTTTACGTTTTCAATAAGCAGATGGCCTGGCTCGTCGACGCCGTTGCCAAAGTGAATATGTTCCCAACGCAGCTGCAGGATTTCACTCGGTATACGAAGACCTCCAAAGCGTGCTAAGGCTAGTATGAGTCGATCCTGCCAGTTAGGCATTACATTGATAAGTCTCTCGACTTTCTCCGCCTCGACGTATTCTTTACGTTGGCGATCGACCCGGTTTGTTGTTTCAATCTTGGCGAACGGATTCTTCGAGATCAGTTCTGCTGAGACCGCTAATTCAAAAAGTTGTTTCGCAATACTACAGTGTTTATTCACTGTAGCTGCAGCTAAGGGACCATCATTACGAGTATTACCCTCGGTTTCTAACTTTGTCCGGAATTGCTCGGCATCTTCTACCGTAAACTTGTCGATGCGAAAGTCATCCTTAAACTGTGTTCTGAGCCGCTTAAACGTGTTCTTCCACTTTATCTTGGTCTCCGCTGAAGTCTTCTTATGCGTATGGAGGTAGTGTGTACACCAGGAAGAAAGAGTGTGGTAAGAGTGCCGCGGGATTAGACCAAACTGCTCGAGTTGTATCTGGATTTCAAAATCCAGCTCACTGCTCCACTGGCACAGCGTGGCTGATGCTTCTTGCCCTGCTCGCTGAAAGTCTAATAACTCTTCAAATTTGCTTAAGATAGTCTGGGCTTTGCGCTTTGAGCATCTGCCGAGTTGCAATATGCATCGCTTGTTTTGTTTACGCCAGACAATACGCAACGAGTTCTTTGATTTTGCTTCGATCCACGCCATTACTTTACTCCTCCTTCGACCCAATGCTGTAGTTCTTTGACTGAGAACAGCACACGATTGCCAACGCGTTTGACGGGAATCTGATTCTGACGAACCATCCTGTCGAGTGTAGATATTGACAACGACAGCATTTTGCTAGCTTCGACCTTGTCAATCAGTAGTTTCTTCCATGTCGGGACGACGCTGTGGTCGTCATTATATGATTTATTCAATAGTTTGCTCCATGCGAATTGTTGGGGAATGACAACGATGACATCAATGACAAGTTAAAACACAGGAATTCTTGT